>CBDUCL010000010.1:0-25657 GCA_965365625.1 uncultured Chromatiales bacterium
AATTGCTCGGAGGCAAGGGGGCCAATCTCTGCGAGATGACCCAGATCGGGCTCAACGTGCCGCCGGGCTTCGTGATCACGACCGAGGCCTGCCTGGAATATCTGGCCCACCAGGACAAGGAACTGCCGGCGGGGGTGATGGAGGAAGTGCGCAGCCAGATGGCCCAGGTGGAACAGTCGACCGGGAAGGGCTTCGGCGACCCCGACAACCCGCTGCTGGTGTCGGTGCGCTCCGGCTCGGCGATGTCCATGCCGGGGATGATGGATACGATCCTCAATCTGGGCCTCAACGCCGACACGCTGCGGGGTGAGATCCGCCAGACCGGCGACGAGCGCTTTGGCTACGATGCCTATCGGCGCTTCGTTCAGTTGTTCGGCAAGGTGGCCCTGGGCATCGACGACGAACTGTTCGACGCCGAGTTCGAGGCGGTCAAGGAGCGGGCGCATGTCAAAGAGGACGTCGGCCTGTCCGCCGCCGACCTGAAGGAGATCAGCGAGCGCTTCGTGAAGGTGGTGGAGGCCCAGACGGGCCGTCCGTTCCCCCAGGACCCCTACGAGCAGTTGGAGATTGCCATCAAGGCGGTGTTCAACTCCTGGATGGGCAAGCGCGCGGTGGACTACCGGCGCGAGTTCCACATCACCCCCGATATGGCCAACGGCACCGCGGTGAACGTCTGCACCATGGTGTTCGGCAACCGCGGCGACGATTCCGCCACCGGCGTGGCCTTTACCCGCAACCCGGGCAGCGGCGAGAACAAGCTCTACGGGGAGTACCTGGTCAATGCCCAGGGCGAGGACGTGGTAGCCGGCATCCGCACCCCCAAACCAATCGACCGCCTGGCCCAGGAGATGCCGGAGATGCATCGCCAGCTCGAGGCCCTGCGCCAGCGCCTGGAGAGCCACTACAAAGAGGTCCAGGATTTCGAGTTCACCATCGAGCGCGGCACCCTGTATTGCCTGCAGACCCGCAACGGCAAGATGAATGCGATAGGCATGGTGCGAAGCTCGGTGGAGATGGAGCGCGAGGGCCTGATCGACAAGCGCCAGGCCCTGCTGCGCATTGACCCGGACCATCTGGAGCAGATGCTCTATCCGCGCCTGGATGCCAGTGCCAAGGCGCGCCCCCTGGCGCAGGGCCTGCCGGCCTCGCCGGGAGCGTCCTGCGGGCACGCGGTATTCGATGCCGACCGGGCCGAGCAGCTCGGGCGCGCCGGCCAGCCGGTGATGCTGGTGCGCGAAGAGACCAAGCCCGAGGATATCCACGGCTTCTTTGCCTCCGAGGGCATCCTCACCAGCCGTGGCGGCAAGACCTCCCACGCCGCGGTGGTGGCGCGGGGTATGGGCAAGCCCTGCGTGGCCGGGGCCGAGGGCATCCGGGTCGACGTGCAACTGCGCGAGGCCTTCGTCGGCGACACCACCATCCACGAGGGTGATCTGATCACCATCGACGGTACCAGCGGCAATGTCTACCTGGGTCGGGTGCCTACCGTCGAGCCCGAGTTCTCCTCGGAGCTGAATATTCTGCTGGGTTGGGCCGACGAGACCGCGCGGCTGCAGGTGTTGGCCAACGCCGACACCGCCGAGGACGCCCATCGCGCCCTCAAGTACGGCGCCATGGGCATCGGGCTGTGCCGCACCGAGCGCATGTTCAACGACGTCGAGCGCCTGCCGGTGGTGATCGAGATGATCGTCGCCGACAACCAGGAGCAGCGCCAAGCCGCCCTGGACAAGCTGCTGCCGATGCAGCGCTCGGACTTCAAGGGCCTGTTCGAGGCCATGGCCCCGCGCCCGGTCACCATCCGCCTGCTCGACCCGCCGATCCACGAGTTCCTGCCCGGCGAGCGCCAGCTGCAGGAAGAGCTGGAATACCTGTACAAGCTCAAGGGCACGGTGCGCGGAATGGAAGTGCTGGCAGGCACCCTGAGCCTGCTGGAAGACCCGGCCAAGGCCCGCGCCGAGGCGGAGAACATTCGCCACCTGGTGGAGGCTCACCTGGTGGAGGAGGCGATCGTCAAGAAGGAGGCGATGCTCAAGAAGGTCCGTGCCCTGTACGAGACCAATCCGATGCTCGGCCATCGGGGGGTGCGCCTGGGTATTACCTTCCCGGAAATCTACATGATGCAGATCCGGGCCATTCTGGAGGCCGCCGCCGAGTGCGCGCAAAAGGGCCTGGAAGTGCACCCCAAGATCAAGGTGCCCCAGGTCTGCACGGTGGAGGAGTTGCTGCACGTCAAGCGCTACGTGGAGGCTGCCCATCAGCAGGTGGAGGCCGACTATGGCCAGCCGGTGAAGTTCGAGTTCGGCACCATGATCGAGGTGGTGCGGGCCTGCATGCGCGCCGATCGTCTGGCCGAGGAGGCCGAGTTCTTCTCCTTCGGCACCAACGACCTGACCCAGGCCGCCTTCTCGTTCTCCCGCGAAGACGCCGAGAACAAGTTCCTGCCCATGTACAACGAGGCCGGCATCCTGCGCGACAACCCGTTCGAGGTGCTGGACGTCAACGGCGTCGGCAAGCTGATGGAAGTGGCCGTGGAGTGGGGACGCAAGACCAAGCCCGGGCTGCTGGTAGGCATCTGCGGCGAGCACGGCGGCCATCCGTCCTCCATTGCCTTCTGCCATAACGCCGGGCTGGATTACGTTTCCTGCTCGGCCCCGCGGGTGCCGGTGGCGCGGCTGGCGGCGGCCCACGCGGCCTTGCTGGAACAGGGCTGAGGGTTGCCGGGCGGTTGGGGTTCGCCCTCCGCCCCGAGAGGCCTGTAGGAGCGCCGCCCCCGGCGCGATCCGGCGTTGGGTAGATCTCCTGACGCCGGAACCGACCCCGGCGCGCTCAAGCCCCGAACTGGCACTCGCCGGTAAAGCGGGCTAGAGTTCAAAGCTTTAGAAAAACAGCATTTCAGTCAAGAGGAGTCCCAATGAAGCCGATTCTTCCAGCCCTTGTGCTGACCCTTGTCGCGCCCCTTGCCTGGGGCCAGCGTGGGGATCCCGTTAAGTTCTTCATGCAGGAGTACGACATCGACGGGGACGGCAGCGTCTCTCGCGAGGAATACCTTAAGCCGTTTGCCGATGAGTTCGCCGAGATGGACCTCGACGGAGATGGGGTGGTCGGTGGCGACGAGGCCCAAGCTTTTGCCCAGCAAATGATGCAGAAGGAGCAACAGAAGGGTCAGAGCCAGGCCCGCCAGCCAGGTGGCGCGGGCGCGGGCCAGCCGCCCCAAGGGTATGGTCAGCCTCAACAGGGCTCGGGCCAGCCGCCACAGGATTACGGTCAGCCCCAGCAAGGCTATGGCCAGCCGCCACAGGGTTACGGCCAGCCCCAGCAAGGCTATGGCCAGCCGCCCCAAGGGTACGTCCAGCCCCAGCAAGGCTATGGCCAGCCGCCGCAGGGTTACGGTCAGCCCCGACAAGGCTATGGCCAGCCGCCGCAAGGCTACGGCCAGCCCGGCGGCTATGGCCAACCCCAGGGCTACGGCCAATATCCCTACCGCTGATTCGCTCTGTGTTCCTCGGCGCCCGCTGTCCGGCGGGCGCCCTTCCTCGTTGTGGCCCTGCGTTGAGCTTGGGGGAAGCGAAAAAACCTTTCGCTTTGCCGCTTCAGGCCGCTGCGGCCAAATCCTGAATGTCGCGCAGGTCTTCCAGCAACTGGGAGAGGGGAGGCAGGCTGTTGGTGGGCTCCAGCATGGTGTTGACCGGGGCGATAAGGGCGAGGGCACTTTGGAAAAAGCGCCAGACCGGGTTCTCCGCCTCCGGCAATTCCCCCGGGTCCGGCCGGCTGCCCAGGTGCAGTTGACAGATGCGCTCGGCGGGCATTCGCTTCAGCAGTTCCATCGGGTCGCGGCGCTGGGCGAGGGCGGACAGGTAGAGGTTGTCCAGGTCGAGTAGGATCAGGGAGTCCGACCCCTCCGCCACTTCGCTGATGAAGGTCCAGTCGTCCATCTCGGCTGCGCCTGCCGCCGCGGGCTGGGGGATGTTCTCAAGCAGTAGCGGGCGTTCCAGGCGTTGCTGCGCTTCGCGGATGCGTGGCAGCAGGTGGGCAAGGCTCGCGCGGGTGCGGGGCAGGGGGCTGAGATCCAGTGCGTGTCCCTCGCGGCGCGGGCCGTGACAAAGATGGTCGGAAATCCAGGGTGCCCGCAGCCGCTCGGCAAGGGTCTTGAGGCGGGTCAGATAGTCCAAGTCCAGCGGTCCGGCGCCGCCGATTCCGAGGGACATTCCATGCAATACCAGGGGTAGCCGCTGGCTCAGCTGCTCCAGCGATTCAAGCTCCATCGACGAGGCCTGGATCCAGTTGTCGGAGATGACCTCCAACCAATCCACGTCGGGTTCGTCCCTAAGGATCGGGCCGATGAACTCCCGCTGCAGACGCAGGCCGTAGCCGAGATAGGGGCAGGCGCCGGGGGTGCCTCCGTCTCCCATGCCGAATCCTCTCGCCGCTGTGCGGCGTCTCATTGCAAGTGATGAAAGGAAAATACCCTGCGGTGCAGGGCGGGGCAAGCGGTGGCTGCATCGGAACGCCTCTGGGCAGGGGTTCCCGCGCGGTGCAGGATACCCGGCACTCTTCAAGTGCCCCAAGCGATGCAGCGCGATAGCTTTCGGCGATTGCGGTTCTCAAGCCGTGCTGTACGCAGCCAGAGCCTTGATCTAAGCGTCTGCGCGCTAGTGCAGCAGATTGAACATGCGGTTGCGGTAGCGGTTGACCAGCTCACCGCTGCCGCCCAGGATGTCAAATACCGCCAGCAGGCCCTTGCGGGCGGCATCTTCACCATAAGTCCGGTCTTTTTGCATCAGTGCGAGCAGTTGCTCCAGGGCGTTCTCGTAGTCGCCGTCCATTACCCGGTGGGCGGCCAGCTGGTAGATGGTTTCCGAGTCCGCGCTGCCGGTCTGCAGGCGCTGTTGCAACTCGGCCGGCGCCGGTGCCTGCTCAGTGACCCGGTCGAACAGGATCTGCGCCCGCAGCGCCCGCGTCTCGGGTTGGTCCTGCTGGTCCAGGGGTAGCCGTTCCAGGGCCTGCTCCGCTTGATCGAAATGCCCAAGGGTGGCGCTGACCCGGGCAAAGGCGAGCTGAATACGGGGGTTGTCCGGGTCTTCCGACAGGGCCTGCTCGATGAGTTGCTGGGCCCCGGCGCCGTCGCCTTGGCGCAGCCGTTGCTGGGCCTGTTCTACCAGGTCGTCGGAGGGCCGCGGCAGGTGAGGTTCGAGGAAGCGGCGGATCTCCGATTCTGGCAGGGCCCCCAGGAACTGGTCCACCGGCTGACCGTCCTTGAACAGCTGTACCGTGGGCAGGCTACGGATGCCGAACTGGGCCGCCAACTCGCGCTCCTCTTCGGTGTTTACCTTGGCCAACCGAAAGGCGCCCTGATATTCCTCCACCAGCTTCGCCAACACCGGCATCAGGGTCTGACAGGGGCTGCACCAGTCGGCCCAGAAGTCGACCAGCACCGGCGTGCTCTGGGAAGTCGCCAGCACGGCTTCTGCGAAGTTTTGGGAGGTGACATTTACGATGTAGGGAGAGTCGGCCATGGGAAGGATCCTGGGGTCTGCTGCTTGCGATGGTTGTCCGCGCTGAGGAGACATGGGGTCGGCAACCGCAGATGACAAGCGGCAGCGGCGCTTGAAAACCGGACTGCAGGGCCGGAAATTGTAAGACAACCGAGTTCCGCATTTGACGTAAAGGTATAGCCATGAGCGATTCGCTACATATCGTTTGCCCCCATTGCGAAGGGGTGAATCGGGTGCCGGCCCACAAGCTCGGGGAAGGAGCCAAGTGCGGCCGCTGTCACCGGGCGCTGTTCGACGCCCGCCCGCTGGAGGTCGGCGAGGCTGGGTTTGCTCGCCATCTGCAGCGCGATGAAATCCCCCTGCTGGTGGATTTCTGGGCCCCCTGGTGCGGTCCCTGCAAGATGATGGCGCCCTTTCTCGAGCAGGCAGCGGCAGAGCTCGAACCCCGGGTGCGGGTGTTGAAGGTGAATACCGAGACGGCGCCCAATCTGAGCCAGCAGTACGCTATCCGCAGCATCCCGACCCTGATGCTGGTGCGTAACGGGCGCGAGATCGCCCGCCAAGCCGGGGCCATGGACCTGCGCTCTCTGTTGGGCTGGACGCGGCAACATCTGTAGCGGGCGTCATCCTTGAGCGCGGTCGCGCGTAGACAGGGCCGAAGCCGATCCTTTAGAATCGTGCGCACCTTGCGCCGGGACCTGGCGTCGGCGCATCCGCTGTCGTGCAGCAGCGGGCGTTGGCGTCCCTCGGCATTTCCCCATAATCGCTAAGGATTGGGTCAATCCGATCCACGCCCTGGTGTCTGCGCGAAACGGAGGTTTCCTTGAAACGGCCTGCACTGCTAGCCCTGGAAGACGGCTCCCTGTTCTTTGGGGAGGCGATTGGTGGCGATGGCCAAACCGTAGGCGAGGTGGTGTTCAACACCGCCATGACCGGTTATCAGGAGATCCTCACCGACCCCTCGTACAGCCAGCAGATTGTCACGCTGACCTATCCTCACATCGGCAACACTGGGGTCAACGAGGATGACGAGGAGTCTTCCCATATCCACGCCGCCGGGCTGATCATCCGCGACCTGCCGCTGATGGCTAGCAACTGGCGCAGCCAGATGAGCCTGGACCAGTATCTTACCAAGCACGGGGTGGTCGCCATCGCCGGCATCGACACCCGGCGCCTGACCCGAATCCTGCGCGAAAAGGGGGCCCAGAACGGCTGCATCCTGGCCGGATCGGAGCTGGATCAGGAGCAGGCACTGGCGGCGGCGCGTGCCTTCCCGGGCCTCAAGGGCATGGACCTGGCCAAGGTGGTGAGCACCAAGACCCCTTATGAATGGGCTCAGGGCACCTGGAGCTTGGAGCAGGGCATACCGGAGGCGCTGCACCCAATCGAGGAGCGCCTGCCCCGGCACGTGGTGGCCTACGATTATGGGATCAAACGCAATATCCTGCGCATGCTGGTGGACCGCGGTTGCCGGGTCACGGTGGTGCCGGCCCAGATGCCGGCCGATCAGGTATTGGCCCTAAAGCCGGACGGGATCTTCCTGTCCAATGGACCGGGCGATCCGGAGCCCTGCGACTATGCGATCGAGGCGATCGGGCAGATCTTGGATACGGGGGTGCCGGTATTCGGCATCTGTTTGGGTCACCAGCTATTGGCCCTGGCCAGCGGCGCCCGCACGGTGAAGATGAAGTTTGGTCATCACGGGGCCAATCATCCGGTGCAGGACCTGGACTCCAAGGTGGTGATGATCAGCAGCCAGAACCACGGCTTTGCCGTGGACGAGGATAGTCTGCCGGGAGACCTTCGGGCCACCCATCGTTCGCTGTTCGACGGCTCGTTGCAGGGTATTCACCGCTCGGACCGGCCGGCCTTCGGCTTTCAGGGGCATCCCGAGGCGAGCCCGGGGCCCCACGACGTGGCCCCGGTGTTCGACCACTTCATCGACCTGATGCAGCAGGTACGGGACTGAGTCTGGCGCCTGCCGCGGCGGGCGGGGTCGCGCAACCACAATAGCAACTGCCGGAACAATCATGCCGAAGCGTACAGATATCCACAGCGTTTTGATCATCGGCGCGGGCCCGATCGTGATCGGCCAGGCTTGCGAGTTCGACTACTCCGGGGCCCAGGCCTGCAAGGCCCTGCGGGAAGAGGGCTTCCGAGTGGTCCTGGTCAACTCCAACCCGGCCACCATCATGACCGACCCGGATAGCGCCGACGCGGTGTATGTGGAGCCGATCAATTGGCGCACCCTGGAGCGGGTGATCGCCAAGGAACGTCCGGACGTGCTGCTACCCACCATGGGTGGCCAGACGGCGCTCAATTGCGCCTTGGACCTGGTGCGGGAAGGGGTGCTCGAGCGCTACGGGGTGGAGATGATAGGGGCTACCCGCGAGGCCATCGACAAGGCCGAGGACCGGGACCTGTTTCGCCAGGCGATGCGCAAGATCGGCCTGGACATGCCCCGGTCCGCCATGGCCCACAACATGGAGGACGCCCACCGGGCCCTGTCCGAGGTCGGTTTCCCGACCATTATCCGGCCCTCTTTCACCATGGGCGGCAGTGGCGGCGGCATTGCCTACAACCAGGAGGAGTTCGTCGAGATCTGCGAGCGCGGCCTGGACCTTTCGCCCACCAACGAGTTGCTGATCGAGGAGTCTATCATCGGCTGGAAAGAGTACGAGATGGAGGTGGTGCGCGATCACAAGGACAACTGCATCATTGTCTGCTCGATCGAGAATCTCGATCCCATGGGCGTGCACACCGGCGACTCCATCACCGTCGCTCCGGCCCAGACCCTGACCGACAAGGAATACCAGATCATGCGCGACGCCTCGCTGGCGGTGCTGCGCGAGATCGGCGTCGATACCGGCGGCTCGAACGTGCAGTTCGCGGTCAGTCCGGATAACGGGCGCCTCATTATTATCGAGATGAATCCCCGGGTGTCGCGCTCTTCGGCCCTGGCCTCCAAGGCCACCGGTTTCCCGATCGCCAAGGTGGCGGCGAAGCTGGCGGTGGGCTACACCCTGGACGAGCTCAAGAACGAGATCACCGGCGGCGCCACCCCGGCCAGCTTCGAGCCGAGCATCGACTATGTGGTCACCAAGGTGCCGCGCTTCGCGTTCGAGAAGTTCCCCCAGGCCGATGCTCGCCTCACCACTCAGATGAAATCCGTGGGCGAGGTGATGGCCATCGGACGCACTTTTCAGGAGTCGCTGCAGAAGGCGCTACGGGGGCTGGAGACCGACAAGTACGGCCTGGACGAGATCCTCGATCTGTGCCGCGAAGACGTCATGGACGTGCTGCGCCGGGAACTGCGCCAGCCGGGGGCCGAGCGCCTTTGGTACCTGGCCGACGCGTTCCGCTACGGCCTGAGCCTGGAAGACGTCCACGAGCTGTGCCGAGTCGACCCCTGGTTCCTGATTCAGATCCAGGACCTGGTGAATACCGAGGCCGAGATCCGTGATCAGGGCCTGGACGCCCTCGACCGGGAGCGCCTGCTGGCGCTCAAGCGCAAGGGCTTTTCCGACCGGCGCCTGGCCCAGCTGCTAGGCAGCAGTGAGCAGGTGTTGCGCGAGCTGCGCCGCGAGCTGGGCGTGCGACCGGTCTACAAGCGGGTGGATACCTGCGCCGCGGAGTTCGCCACCAACACCGCCTATATGTACTCCACCTATGAGGAGGAGTGCGAGGCCGCCCCGTCGGAGCGCAAGAAGATCATGGTGCTCGGCGGCGGGCCGAACCGGATCGGTCAGGGTATCGAGTTCGATTACTGCTGCGTTCATGCCGCGTTCGCCATGCGCGACGACGGCTACGAGACCATTATGGTCAACTGCAATCCGGAGACCGTGTCGACCGACTATGACACCTCCGACCGGCTGTATTTCGAGCCCCTCACTCTGGAAGACGTGCTGGAAATCATCGACAAAGAGCAGCCCGAAGGGGTGATCGTGCAATTCGGCGGCCAGACCCCGCTCAAGCTGGCGCGGGATCTGGAGGCTGCGGGTGCCCCGATTATCGGGACTACCCCGGATTCCATCGACCTGGCGGAGGACCGCGAGCGCTTCCAGCAGATGCTGCATAAACTCGGCCTGCACCAGCCCCCTAACCGCACCGCCCGCGACCCGGAAGAGGCCGTGCGCCTGGCCGAGGAGATCGGCTATCCGTTGGTGGTGCGTCCCTCCTACGTGCTGGGCGGACGGGCCATGGAGATCGTTTACAACGAGGCCGACCTGCGCAATTACATGGGCTATGCGGTCAAGGTCTCCAACGAGTCGCCGGTGCTGCTCGACCGCTTCCTCGATGACGCCATCGAGGTGGACGTGGACGCCATCTGCGACGGCGAGGCCGTGCTGATCGGCGGCATTATGGAGCATATCGAGCAGGCGGGCGTCCATTCGGGGGATTCGGCCTGTTCACTGCCTCCCTATACCCTATCGCCGGCCCTTCAGGACCGGATGCGCGAGCAGATGCGCAAAATGGCCAGGGAACTGGGGGTGGTCGGGCTGATGAACACCCAGTTTGCAATTCAGGACAACCGCATCTATGTGCTCGAGGTGAACCCAAGGGCCTCGCGCACCGTGCCTTTCGTTTCCAAAGCTACCGGCGTACCCTTGGCGAAGATCGCGGCACGCTGCATGGCGGGCACCAGCCTGGCCGAGCAGGGCATGACGCGGGAGCGCCTGCCGGGCTTCTACTTCGTCAAGGAGGCGGTGTTCCCGTTCGTCAAGTTTCCGGGCGTAGACACGGTACTCGGACCGGAGATGAAGTCCACCGGCGAGGTAATGGGAGTGGGCGAGACCTTTGGTGAGGCCTACGCCAAGGCGGTGGACGGGGTCGGGCAGCCGCTGCCGCGGGGTGGCAAGGCGCTGCTCAGCGTGCGCGACGCGGACAAGCCGCGCCTGGGCCAAGTGGCCCAAGACCTGGTAGCGCTGGGCTTCGAGCTCTACGGCACAGGACGCTCGGCCCAGGTGGCCCAGGATATCGGCCTGCCATGCACTCGGGTCAATAAGGTGAACGAGGGACGCCCGCACATCGTGGATATGATCAAGAACAACGAATTCGCGTTGATCGTCAATACCACTGAAGGTAAAAAGGCGATTCTGGATTCGGCGGAGATCCGGCGTGCCGCGTTGCAGCACAAGGTGGCCTACACCACCACTATCGCCGGGGCCGAGGCCACCTGCATGGCGCTCAAGCACCTGGATTCGCAAACGGTGAACTCACTGCAGGACCTATACGGAACTGCGGCAGAATAGAGACCCCGGCCCGCGGGTGGGCGGTGGATTCGATGATCGGTCAAAATTAAAGCGAGGTATTTGTGGATGAGTAAGGTCCCGCTGACAGTTCGCGGCGCGGAGAAGCTGCGCGCCGAGCTGGAAAAGCTCAAAAGGACGGACCGGCCGGCCGTGATCAAGGCCATTGCCGAGGCGCGCGCCCACGGCGACCTCAAAGAGAACGCGGAATATCACGCCGCGCGCGAGCAGCAAGGCTTCATCGAGGGCCGCATCAAGGATATCGAGGGCAAGCTATCCCATGCCCAGATCATCGACGTGACCAAGCTGCACGCCGACGGCCGGGTGGTGTTCGGCGCCACCGTGGATGCCTTCGAGGAAGAGACCGAGGAGGAGCACACCTACCGGATCGTGGGCGACGACGAGGCCGACATCAAGAGTGGCCTGATCTCGGTCAACTCGCCCATGGCGCGGGCCTTTATCGGCAAATCGGAGGGCGATGTGGCGGTGGTGCAGGCCCCGAGCGGGGCCCGCCATTTCGAGATCCTGGAGGTGCGCTACGAATAGCCGGGCCGGCCAGCCCCGACCTCATTTCGGCAGCGCGATGCGCTTACCCTTTTTCTGCGGATTGGGGCGATAGAACACCGCCATTTGACCGATGCTGAGAATCGTCTCGGCCTCGGCCTGCTCGGCGATAGCGGCGATCATCGGGAGACGTTCATTGCGCCCGGCGCCGGCGAGCTTGATCTTGATGAGCTCATGGTGGTCCAGGGCGATGCCGACCTCGTTGAGCACCCCCTCTGTGAGCCCGGCTTGACCCACCATAACCACCGGCTTGAGGTGATGGGCTAGGCCACGAAGGTGGCGTTTCTGTCGCTCGCTAAGGCTCATAGTGCTCTCGTTAGTTTGTTTTTTTGATACCGCGCCAAACCGTGCATTAGACCCCAAAATGGCGAAAAGCAAAAGCAGTCGGCGTTGGCTCGATCGGCATTTCAACGACCCCTATGTCAAGCGTGCCCAGAGCGAAGGCTACCGGTCCCGCGCCGCCTACAAACTGTTGGAGCTGCAGCAGCGCGACCGGCTGTTGCGCCCGGGCCAACGGGTGGTGGACCTGGGAGCGGCCCCCGGTGGCTGGTCCCAGGTAGCCAAGCGGTTGGTAGGCGATCGGGGCCAGGTTTTGGCGCTCGACATCCTGCCCATGGACGAGCTGCCGGGGGTCGAGTTCATTCTGGGCGACTTCCGGGAAGACGCGCCGCTGGCGGAGCTGGAGCAGCGCCTCGGGGGGCAGCCGGTGGATCTTGTAATCTCGGACATGGCGCCCAATGTTTCCGGTATGAACGCGGTCGATCAGCCGCGCGCCATGTACCTTTGCGAGCTGGCATTGGATTTCGCCCTCAAGGTTTTGAAACCTGGCGGGGCGCTGGTGGTCAAAACGTTTCATGGCGACGGTTTCGACCAGTACGTACGAGATTTGCGGTCGGCCTTTGCCAAGGTGGCGTCGCGCAAACCACAGGCCTCGCGTCCGCGCAGCCGTGAGGTCTACCTGGTAGCTAGCGGCCGCAAAGTATAGTAACTTAGTAAAAAGCTGTGTATTCCCGTCCCTGGACGGCTTGGGACGATCGCACTGATCGAGGGTAAAGACCTTGAACGATATGGCAAAAAATCTCATTCTCTGGGTGATCATCGCGATTGTCCTGATGTCGGTGTTCAATAGTTTCAGCACCCAGAAACCGAAGTCGCAACAACTGCCCTATTCGGAGTTTCTCGAAGAGGTGGATCGCGGTACGGTCCAAAAGGTTGAGATCAATGGCCGTGCCATTGAGGGCACTACCCTGTCGGGGCAACGTTTCTCGACCTACAGTCCGGGCGACGACGGCTTGGTCAGCGACCTGCTGAATAATGGCGTCGAGATCATCGCGAGCCCGCCGGAGAAGCCGTCGATCCTGATGCAAATCCTGATCAACTGGTTCCCGCTGTTTATCCTCATCGGCTTGTGGATATTTTTTATGCGCCAGATGCAGGGCGGTGGCGGCGGCCGCGGCGCCATGACCTTCGGCAAGAGCCGGGCTCGCATGCTGAGCGAGGATCAGGTCAAGGTAACCTTCAACGACGTCGCCGGGGTGGAAGAGGCGAAGGAAGAGGTGACCGAAGTGGTCGACTTCCTGCGCGATCCGTCCAAGTTTCAGAAGCTTGGCGGCAAGATACCCCGGGGCGTGCTGATGGTCGGTTCCCCGGGTACCGGTAAGACGCTGCTGGCGCGGGCCATTGCCGGCGAGGCCAAGGTGCCGTTCTTCACCATCTCGGGCTCGGACTTCGTGGAGATGTTCGTCGGCGTCGGCGCGTCCCGCGTGCGCGACATGTTCGAGCAGGCCAAGAAGCACGCCCCCTGCATTATCTTCATCGATGAGATCGACGCGGTCGGACGTCACCGCGGCGCCGGGTTGGGCGGTGGCCATGATGAGCGCGAGCAGACCCTGAATCAACTGCTGGTGGAGATGGACGGCTTCGAGGGCAACGAGGGGGTGATTGTGATCGCCGCCACCAACCGCCCGGATGTCCTGGACCCTGCCTTGCTGCGTCCGGGGCGCTTCGACCGCCAGGTGGTAGTGCCGCTCCCGGACGTGCGGGGGCGCGAGCAGATCCTCAAGGTGCATCTGCGCAAGGTGGCTTTGTCCGAGAATGTGAACCCGAGCATTATTGCCCGCGGCACGCCGGGATTCTCCGGCGCCGATCTGGCCAATCTGGTGAACGAGGCAGCTCTGTTTGCGGCCCGCGCCAATAAGCGGGTGGTGGACATGGAAGAGATGGAAAAGGCCAAGGACAAGATCATGATGGGCGCCGAGCGCCGTTCGATGGTGATGAGCGACGAGGAAAAGCGCCTCACCGCCTTCCATGAGGCCGGACACGCCATCGTTGGCCGCATGGTGCCGTCGCATGACCCGGTCTACAAAGTCAGCATTATCCCGCGCGGCCGGGCCCTGGGTGTGACCATGTTCCTGCCCGAGGAAGACCGCTATAGCCACAGCCGCGAGCACCTGGAGAGCCAGATTTCCAGTCTCTTCGGCGGGCGCCTGGCCGAAGAGCTGGTGCTGGGCTCGGAGCGCGTGACCACCGGCGCCTCCAACGACATCATGCGCGCCACCGAGATCGCTCGTGCCATGGTTACCAAGTGGGGCCTGTCCGACCGGCTGGGTCCGCTGACCTACAGCGAAGAGGAAGAAGAGGTATTCCTGGGGCACTCGGTGGCCAAGCACAAGTCGGTGTCCGACGAGACGGCCCATGCCATCGATGAGGAGATCCGGAAGTTCATTGACCGCAATTACGAGCGTGCGCGCGACATCTTGCAGGCCCATATGGACAAGCTGCACCTGATGGCCGAGGCCCTGATCAAGTACGAAACCATCGACGCGGGCCAGATCGACGACATCATGAACGGCAAGGAACCGCGTCCACCTGCGGATTGGGACGAGGACGAGCCGGGTGCGGGCTCCGAGACCAAGACGGGCAGCTCCGCCCCGGCCGGACAGGCCGACGGCCCGAAGGGCAGCAGCATCGGCGATCCGGCGAATCAGCACTAACCGAGGGGGCATCGCCCCCGCGGGGAGGCAATTACGCCGGTGAGCCTGCGTCTGGATTGTGCCGGCCGAACTCTGGACTTGTCCCGCCCGCTGGTGATGGGCATCCTCAACGCGACCCCCGATTCCTTTTCGGACGGGGGTCGTTTTGTTGATGTCGAGGCCGCGTTGGCCCATGCCCGCCGGATGGTAGAGGAGGGCGCGGACATCATCGATGTCGGCGGCGAGTCTACCCGCCCCGGCGCCAGTCCGGTGGGCGAGGCGGAAGAGATCGACCGTGTGGTACCGCTGATCCGGGTCCTGCACCGGGAACTGCCTGTGGCCATTTCCATCGATACCGGAAAGGCCGGAGTAATGCGTGCGGCGGTGGCGGCCGGGGCCGGAATGATCAATGACGTGTGGGCCCTGCGTGGGCCGGGCAGCCTGAAGGCGGCCCGCGACTGCGGGGTGCCGGTGTGTCTGATGCACATGCAGGGCGAGCCTCGGAGCATGCAGCAGGCTCCGAGCTATGCCGACGTGCTCGCGGAGGTGTATGCTTTTCTGCGCCAGCGCCTGCGGGCGGCCGAAGCGGCGGGTATTCCCCGCTCGCGGCTGTTGGTGGATCCCGGCTTCGGTTTCGGCAAGAGCCTGGAGCATAACCTGACCCTATTGCGCGGCCTGCAGCGCTTCGCCGGGCTTGGGGTAGCGCTGTTAGTGGGGGTCTCGCGTAAGCGCATGATCGGCCAGTTGCTTGGCGATGCGCCAGTGGGCGGGCGCCTCTACGGCAGCCTGGCCGCAGCCCTGTTCGCAGCCGAACGGGGGGCCCGCATCCTGCGGGTGCACGACGTCAAGCCCACCGCCGATGCGCTGCGGGTGTTGCAGGCTCTGGCCGGACCCGGATAATCCCGATACCGGCCACCAATGATGGCCGGCGACAACTACATTTAGGAGCAATCCCGTGAGTCGCAAGCATTTTGGAACCGACGGCATTCGTGGCCGGGTCGGAAGCCCCCCGATTACCCCCGAATTCGTGCTCAAGCTGGGCTGGGCCGCCGGTCGGGTGCTGGGCAACGGGTCCCACAGTAAGGTACTGATCGGCAAAGATACCCGGATCTCTGGCTATATGCTGGAGTCGGCGCTCGAGGCCGGATTGTCGGCGGCGGGGGTGAACATCCTGTTGCTGGGTCCGATGCCGACCCCCGGCATCGCCTATCTCACGCGCACTCTGCACGCACGGGCCGGCATCGTGATCAGCGCCTCTCACAACCCCCACTATGACAACGGCATTAAATTCTTCTCCAGCGACGGCAATAAGTTGCCGGACGAAGTGGAGAGTGCCATTGAGGCCGAACTGGAGCGCGACATGACCACCGTCGAATCGCGCCGCCTGGGCAAGGCGGAGCGGGTGGACGACGCCGCGGGCCGCTATATCGAGTTTTGCAAGAGCAGCGTACCGCCGTTGATGGACCTCCGTGGCATCCGCATCGTCGTCGATTGCGCGCATGGGGCCACCTATCACATCGCCCCCCATGTGTTCGACGAGCTGGGCGCCTATGTGATCGCCATCGGGGACCGCCCCAACGGACTGAATATCAACGACGAGGTTGGCTCCACCCACCCCGAGAACCTGCGCCAGGCAGTGCTCAAGCACGGGGCGGACATTGGCGTGGCCCTGGACGGCGACGGCGACCGCAGCCTGCTGGTGGACAGCAACGGCGATCTGGTAGACGGGGACGACATCCTCTACATCGTGGCTCAGGCCCGCAAGGCTGCCGGTGAGCTCGATGGTCAGTCGGTGGTTGGCACCCAGATGAGCAACCTCGGGCTAGAGCTTGCCTTGGGACGGTTGGGGATCGGCTTCGAGCGCACCGCCGTGGGGGACCGCTACATCATGGCCCGGATGCAGGAGGCGGGCTGGGTATTGGGCGGCGAGCCTTCCGGCCACGTCATCTGCCTCGATCGGACCTCCACCGGCGACGGCATCGTCTCGGCCCTGCAAGTGCTGGCGGAAATGCGGCGCAGCGGTAAGTCTCTGCGCGAGCTGCGCCAAGGGGTCGAGAAATACCCGCAGCGCTTGGTCAATGTGCGCCTGGATCGGAGCATGGACGTGCTGGGGGCGGAGTCGGTGCGGGCGGCGGTTACCGCGGCCGAGGCTGAACTGGCGGAGCAGGGCAGGGTGTTGCTGCGCGCATCGGGCACCGAGCCCCTGATTCGGGTGATGGTCGAAGGCCGCGACGAGGAACAGGTTCGGCGCCTGGCGGATCAGATTGCCGACAGCGTGCGCGAGCTGCTGGGCTGAACCGGTTGCAAAAAAGATCGCCGTTGGCGATTGATTTTGTAGCGCGGCGCCGTTAAGCTAGCGCGCTTGATTTCGCACCGGGAGAAGTAGATGCGTCAGCCACTGGTAGCCGGCAACTGGAAGATGAACGGGTCCCTCGACAGCGTCCGAGAGCTGCTCGCGGGCATCAGCGGCGGCGTCAGTCCGGCGATGAAGGCCGAGGTAGCGGTCTGTCCCCCCTACGTCTATCTGGCCGAGGTGCAGAAGCAGCTGGCCGGTAGCGGCGTGGCCTGGGGAGCGCAGAACCTGGCCAGCGAGACATCCGGGGCCTACACCGGCGAAGTAGCCGCCTCCATGCTCCTGGATTTCGCCTGTAAGTACGTGATCGTCGGCCACTCCGAGCGCCGCTCCTACTACGGTGAGGACGATGCGCTGGTGGCTCGCAAGTACGCATTGGCCCGCGCTGCTGGACTCAAGCCCATTCTGTGCGTTGGCGAGACCCTTGAGGAGCGGGAGCAGGGGATTACCGAGGCCGTGGTCGGCCGTCAGCTGGACGCCGTAATCGAGCTGGAAGGGGTTGCGGCCCTGGCCGAGGGAGTGATCGCTTACGAGCCGGTCTGGGCCATTGGCACAGGCGTAACCGCCAGCCCGGAACAGGCCCAGGAGGTACATGCCTTTATCCGCTCGCGAGTCGCGGCTCACAGCGCTGAGGTGGCGGACGGCGTGCAGATCCTCTACGGCGGCAGCATGAAGCCGGACAACGCGAAGGAGCTGATCGCCAAGCCCGATATCGACGGCGGCCTGATCGGTGGCGCCTCCCTCAAGGCCGAGGACTTCCTTGCCATTTGCCGGGCGGCCGACTGAATCAGGCTAAATTAATTAGAGCGTCATGCAAACCATACTGATCGTTTTTCATCTAGTGCTGTCCATCGGCTTGGTCGGGCTGATCCTGATCCAGCACGGCAAAGGGGCAGACATGGGCGCCGCCTTTGGCAGCGGGGCCTCGTCCACCGTATTCGGTGCCCGCGGTTCGGCCTCTTTTCTCTCCCGCACCACCGCGGCGCTGGCGACCCTGTTCTTCCTCACCAGCCTGGCTCTGGCCTATTTCGCCAGCCAGGTTACCGAGGTGCCGGGCCTGATGGATGTGCCAGCCCCGACCCCGGCGATCGTAGCGGAGCGGGAGGGCGAAGTGCCGGTGCCAACGGAGATCGTGCCGGGACCGGCGGAGAGCGAGGTTCCGGCGATCGGGGAGCCGAAGGCAGGCACCCCGGGGGACGCGCTTCCCGAGGTCCCGATGACTCCCGAGGAGCGCGCGATCCCGACCCCTGGAGATACTTCGCTACCGGCAGTGGAAGACCCGGTCCCGGCGCAAGAACAGCCTCAGCAGCAATGAGTTAGCAGCCGATGTGGTGGAATTGGTAGACACGCCGTCTTGAGGGGGCGGTGGCGAAAGCCGTGCCGGTTCAAATCCGGCCATCGGCACCAAATCTGAAAGGCGTTTCCGGGCTCCGGAGACGCCTTTTTTATTGCTGCCCAAGCCGATTTTTTTGCCAGAAAAATGGCTCTAACTACCTGATTCACAATAAAATCAGCATCCTCTTACAAACTTGACAGGGATTGCTCAACTGCACTAGACTGCCCGGCACTATAGATAAAGCCAACGCTGGCGCCGGGCGATCCAGGCGCCGCCGGGAGGAGAGCGGAATGCTCGATAACTATCTGCCGATCTTAGTGTTCCTGGTGGTTGGCGGCGTGATCGGGATCGCTGTGGGGGGAATCGGATACCTGCTGGGCCCCCAGCGTCCCGACAGTGAAAAGTCCTCCCCCTACGAATGCGGCTTCGAGGCGTTCGAGGACTCGCGCATGAAGTTCGACGTGCGCTACTACCTAGTTGCCATCCTGTTCATTATCTTCGATCTGGAAATCGTGTTTCTGTTTCCCTGGGCGGTGGTCCTGGAGCAGATCGGTATGGTTGGATTCGTCGCCATGATGGTGTTTCTGGGTATCCTGGTAGTCGGCTTCATCTACGAATGGAAGAAGGGGGCGCTGGAATGGGAGTAGAAGGCATCCTCGAGCAGGGGTTCATTACGACCAATGCCGACAAGCTGATCAATTGGGCCCGCACCGGGTCCATGTGGCCGATGACCTTCGGGCTTGCCTGTTGCGCGGTGGAAATGATGCAGGCGGGGGCATCGCGCTACGACCTGGACCGCTTCGGCATCGTGTTCCGCCCCAGCCCCCGCCAGTCAGACGTCATGATCGTCGCCGGCACCCTGGTCAACAAGATGGCTCCGGCGCTGCGCAAGGTCTACGATCAGATGGCCGAACCGCGATGGGTGATTTCGATGGGCTCCTGCGCCAACGGTGGCGGCTACTACCATTATTCCTATTCGGTGGTGCGCGGCTGCGACCGCATCGTGCCGGTGGACGTCTACGTCCCAGGTTGTCCCCCCACCGCTGAAGCCTTGCTATACGGCATTCTGCAGTTGCAGAACAAGATTCGCCGCACCAACACCATCGCCCGCTGAGCCGGTTCTATGAGCTATTCTGCTGACGCGACCCCCGACGAGCGCCTCGACGAACTGGTCGAGAAACTGGAAGAGGCCTTCGAAGAGGCCGAACTGGAGATTCAACGAGACCGCGGTGAACTGACCCTGGTAGTGGCCCGGGATGAATTGCTGGAGGTGGCCACACGGCTGCGCGACGGCAAGGACTTTCAATTTGCCCAGTTGGTAGATCTGTGCGGTATCGACTACTCTGCCCACGGCCTGGCCGAGTGGGACACCGAGGCTGCGAGTTCCAGCGGCTTCGGCCGCGGCGCGGTGCGCGGGGTGGAGCGGGAGGCCAGCAGCGCCTATCCGTCGCGTTTCGCGGTGGTGGTGCACCTGCTCTCGCACCGTTTCAATCTGCGCCTGCGGCTGAAGATCTTCCTGGATGACGAGCAGCCGGTACTGGATTCCCTGAGCGGAGTCTGGAACTCCGCCAACTGGTTCGAGCGCGAGGCCTTCGACCTTTTCGGCATCCTGTTCGACGGTCACCCGGACCTGCGCCGCATCCTTACCGACTATGGCTTCGTTGGCCACCCCTTCCGCAAAGACTTTCCCCTCAGCGGCCATGTCGAGATGCGTTACGACCCGGACAAGCAGCGCGTGGTCTACGAGCCGGTGGCCATCGAGCCCAGGGTGCTGGTGCCGCGGGTGATACGGGAAGACAACCGTTACCAGCATCCGGAGGCCCAGACTTCCGCCGATTCGGATACCGCCGATGCCTGACATTCGCAACTACACGCTGAATTTCGGCCCTCAGCACCCGGCCGCGCACGGCGTACTGCGCCTGGTGCTGGAGATGGACGGCGAGGTGATCGAGCGGGCCGATCCCCACGTCGGCCTGCTGCACCGGGGCACCGAAAAGCTGGCCGAGAGCAAGCCCTACAACCAGAGTATCGGCTACATGGACCGTCTCGACTACGTGTCCATGATGTGCAACGAGCACGGCTATGTGCGCGCCATCGAGGCCCTGCTGGGCATCGAGGCGCCGTTGCGGGCCCAATACATCCGCACCCTGTTCGACGAGATCACCCGCATCCTCAACCACCTGATGTGGCTCGGCACCCACGCCCTGGATGTGGGCGCCATGAGCATGTTCCTGTATTGCTTTCGCGAGCGCGAGGACCTGATCGACTGCTACGAGGCGGTGTCGGGCTCGCGCATGCACGCTACCTACTACCGCCCCGGCGGCGTATATCGGGATCTGCCCCAGAAGATGCCCCAGTACCGCCCCGGCAAGTGGAGCGACGAGAAAGAGACCCGGCGCCGCAATGCCAACCGCCAGGGCTCGCTGCTGGATTTTATCGACGATTTCAGCCAGCGCTTCCCCACCTATGTGGACGAGTATGAGACCCTGCTGACCAAGAATCGGATCTGGCGCCAGCGCACCGTGGGCATCGGCGTGGTGTCTCCGGAGCGGGCGCTTCAGCTGGGTTTCTCCGGCCCCATGCTGCGCGGTTCGGGGGTGGCCTGGGACCTGCGCAAGAAGCAGCCCTACGCGGCCTACGACCGAGTCGATTTTGACGTCCCGGTAGGAGTCAACGGCGACAGCTACGACCGCTATCTGGTGCGGGTCGAGGAGATGCGCCAGTCCAACCGCATCATCCGCCAATGCGTCGACTGGCTGCGCATCAACCCGGGCCCGGTGATGATCGAGGACCACAAGATCGCCCCGCCCAAGCGGGCCGAGATGAAACAGGACATGGAGGCCCTGATTCACCACTTCAAACTGTTCACCGAAGGCTTCTGCCCGCCGCCGGGCGAGGTCTATGCAGCGGTCGAGGCGCCGAAAGGGGAATTCGGGGTCTATCTGGTTTCCGACGGCGCTAACAAGCCATACCGCCTCAAGGTGCGGGCCCCGGGCTTCGCCCACCTGGCGGCCATCGACGAGATGTCCAGGGGCCACATGCTGGCGGACGTGGTGACCATTATCGGTACCCTGGACATCGTTTTCGGCGAGATCGATCGGTAGTAGGACATGAGCGACACGAATATGGCGCCGAACCAAGAGCAAGCCTTGGCCCCCGAGGTGCGGGCCGAGATCGACCGCGAGGTCGCGAAGTATCCCCCGGAGTGGAAGCAGTCGGCGGTAATGGCCGCCCTGCGGGTGGTGCAGGACGCCAACGGTGGCTGGCTTACCACCGACTTGATGGACCAGGTGGCCGAGTACCTGGAGATGCCGCCGATCGCGGTCTACGAAGTCGCCACCTTCTACTCGATGTATGAACTCAAGCCGGTCGGTCGGCACAAGATCTGCCTCTGCACCAATGTCTCCTGCATGATCAACGACAGTGGGCGAATCCAGGCCCATCTGGAACGTAAGCTCGGGATCAAGTTGGGACAGACCACCGCCGACGGCCGCTTTACCCTCAAGGAGGTGGAGTGCCTGGGGGCCTGCGGGGGCGCGCCGATGATGCAGATCGGCAATCAGTACTACGAGAACCTGACCCCCGAGATCGTGGATTCCATTCTCGACGGACTGGAGTGACGCATGGCGAACGAAGTCTGTTTCCGCAATATGGATCTCGACCGCCCCTGGCTGCTGGAGCAATACCAGAAGCGCGGTGGCTACGAGATGTTGAGCAAGGTCCTGCGCGGAGAGCTGGAGCCGGCGCAGATTGTCGATGAGGTCAAGAAGTCGGGCCTGCGCGGGCGCGGCGGGGCCGGCTTCCCGACCGGGCTGAAATGGAGCTTCATCAAGCGCGAGAGCGCGGGGCCCAAGTACATCGTCTGCAACTCCGACGAGGGCGAGCCCGGCACCTTCAAGGACCGAGACATCCTGCGCTACAACCCCCACGCCCTGATCGAGGGCATGGCCATCGCCGGCTACGTGATCAACGCCAACGCCGGCTACAACTACATCCGCGGTGAGTTCTGGCAGCCCTACGAGCGCTTCGAAGGGGCCCTGGAGGAGGCGCGGGAGGCCGGCTTCCTGGGGCGCGACCTGCTCGGCTCCGGTTTCGACTTCGAGCTCTACACGCACCTGGGCGCCGGCGCCTACATTTGCGGCGAAGAGACCGCCCTGCTGGAGTCGCTGGAGGGCAAAAAGGGCCAGCCCCGCTACAAGCCGCCGTTTCCCGCCCAGTACGGGCTTTTCGGCCGGCCGACCATTATCAACAACACGGAGACCCTGGCCTCGGTGCCGGACATCCTGCGCAACGGTGGCGACTGGTTTCGCGAAATCGGGGTCGAGAACAGCGGCGGTCCCAAGCTGTTTTCGGTCTCCGGTAATGTCAACAAGCCCGGTAATTTCGAGGTGCCTATGGGCACCCCGTTCGCCGAGTTGCTGGAGATGGCCGGCGGCATGCGCGACGGGCGCCCGCTCAAGGCGGTGATCCCCGGCGGCTCCTCGGCCCCGGTGATCCCAGGCGAGCAGATGATGCAGTTGAATATGGATTACGACAGCATTGCCCAGGCGGGCTCCATGCTCGGATCCGGGGCGGTGATCGTAATGGATGACCGCGCCTGCATGGTCAAGGTGCTGGAGCGCATGGCCTACTTCTACCATGAAGAGTCCTGCGGTCAGTGCACCCCCTGCCGCGAGGGGACCGGCTGGATGTACCGGGTGATTCACCGCATCGAGAACGGACAGGGTCGTCAGGAGGATCTGGATCTCCTGGACGATGTGGCCGCCAAGATTCAGGGCCGCACCATCTGCGCCCTGGGAGATGCCGCGGCGATGCCGGTGGCGGGCATGCTGCGCCACTTCCGCGACGAGTTCCAATATCACATCGACCACGGCAAGTGCCTGGTCGAGTCCGGCCGCTGAGTGCCGTCGGCTGGCGCTGGTAGAGACGAGTTACCATGACTGACGACGCATTGATAACCATTGAGGTCGACGGCCAGGAGCTTAAGGCCCGGCCGGGCGCGATGCTGATCGAAGTGACGGACGCGGCCGGCATTGCCATCCCGCGCTTTTGTTATCACGAGAAGCTGTCGGTGGCCGCCAACTGCCGCATGTGCCTGGTGGAAGTGGAGCGGGCCCCCAAACCCTTGCCCGCCTGCGCCACTCCGGTGAGCGACGGCATGAAGGTGTACACACGATCGCCGCTGGCCCTGGCGGCGCAAAAGGGCACGATGGAGTTTCTGCTCATCAACCACCCGTTGGACTGCCCGATCTGCGACCAGGGGGGCGAGTGCGAACTGCAGGACGTGGCCATGGGCTACGGCGGCGGGGTGTCGCGCTTCGCCGAGCGCAAACGGGTGGTCAAGGATCAGGACATCGGTCCCCTGATCGCCACGGACATGACCCGCTGCATCCACTGCACCCGCTGCGTTCGCTTTGGCGACGAGATCGCTGGGCTGCGCGAGCTGGGCGCCACCGGGCGCGGCGAGCACACCAAGATCGGCACCTATATCGAGCACAGCGTTGCCTCTGAGCTGTCCGGCAACGTCATCGACCTGTGCCCGGTCGGGGCCCTGACCTCGAAGCCCTTCCGCTACCAGGCCCGAGCCTGGGAACTGGTGCAGAAGGAGGCCATCGCGCCCCACGATTCGGTAGGGTCCAACCTGTTCCTGCATGTGCGCGGCAACCGAGTGATGCGGGTCCACCCGCGGGCTAACGAGGCGGTCAACGAGGTCTGGATCTCCGACCGCGACCGCTTCAGCTATCAGGGGCTGAACAGCTCGGACCGATTGCAGCAACCGCTGGTAAAGCGCGACGGCGCCTGGCAGGAAGTGGACTGGGAGCAGGCCCTGGAGCTGGCCGCCAACGGCCTGCGCGAAGCGGCCAGGGCCGGTGCCGACCAGCTTGCCGGGCTGCTCGCCCCCAGCGCCACGCTGGAAGAACTCTACCTAGCCCAGCGCGTCGTGCGTGGCCTCGGCAGCGGCAATCTGGACCATCGCCTGCGTCAGACCGATTTCCGGGGCGATCCCGCCGACCCCGCCTTTGCCTGGCTTGGTATGCCCATCGCCGAGCTGGAGCGTCTGGATTCGGCCCTGCTGATCGGCGCCAACCCGCGCAAGGAGCAGCCGCTGCTCGGCCACCGCCTGCGTAAGGCCGCCTTGGCCGGGGCCCAGATCGGCTACCTCAATCCGCTGCCCGTGGAGCTAAATTACCAGGCACGCCAGCTGGTGCTGGCCCCTGGGGCCATGGTCTCCGCCCTAGCCGGCATCGCCAAGGCCCTACGGGGGAAGGCCGAAGGAAGCGCGGGCAAGCTAATTGCCGCCGCCAAGCCCGATGCCGAACAAAAGGCCCTGGCGGAGACCCTCAAGCAGGGCGATCGCGCCGCGGTGTTACTCGGCAATCTGGCCCTGGCCCACCCCGACTATGCGATCCTGCGCGATCTGGCGGCCGCGGTTGCCGCCGCTGGTGGCGCCAGCCTGGGTTTCTTGCCCGAGGCCGCCAATTCGGTGGGGGCCCGCCTCGCCGGCGCCCTGCCGCACCGAGGCCCGGCCGGCCGGCCGGCTGAGCCCGCCGGGGCGGCCGCTGGAGCGTTGTTGGGCTCGCCGCGCAAGGGCGTGTTGCTGCTGGGGTTGGAGCCGGACGCCGATTGCTGGGATCCGGCCCAGGCTCAGGCCAGTCTGGCCAGGTCCGATCTGGTGGTGGCGCTCACCGCCTACCGCAGCTCATCGCTGGAGGCCTGTGCCGACATCATGTTGCCGATCGCCGGCTTCGCCGAAACCTCTGGCACCTTTGTTAATGCGGATGGCCGCTGGCAGAGTTTCCGCGGCGCGGTGGCACCCCCCGGGGCCGCACGCCCGGCCTGGAAGGTGCTGCGGGTGCTGGGCAACCTGTTGGATCTGGAGGGCTTCGACTACGTGAGTTCCGAGCAGGTGTGCGAGGAACTCCAGGCCCTGTGCGCCGAACTGCAGCCCGGCAATGCCCTGGAGGGGGCGGTGACGGACCAGCCGGCCGCCGCCCCCGGCCTGACTCGCATCGGCGAGGTGCCGCTGTACGCCCTCGACCCCCTGGTACGGCGTGCCGAAGCCCTGCAGCAGACCGCGGATGCGGTCCAGGCGGGCATTCGAATCAACTCGGCCACGGCGGCCGCTTTGGGTCTCGACGGGGCCGAGCGGGCGGTGGCGGTGCAGGGCGAGGCCCGGGCCGAGCTGCCGTTGCAGATTGACGCCGGGGTGCCGGACGACTGTGTTCGCATTCCCGCCGGGGTGCCGGGCACGGGGATGTTGGGCGGGCAATTCGCCGCCGTGATGCTGGAAAAAGGCTAGCCCTATGGATTCGCTTATCGGAATCTGGAACTTCATCGGCGAGGAGTTGCCGCTGCTGGCAATCCTGATCAAGATGGCCCTGATCCTGGCGCCGCTGATGCTGTTCGTGGCCTACTTTACCTACGCCGAGCGCAAGATTATCGGCTACATGCAGATCCGCATCGGGCCGAATCGGGTGGGACCGCGGGGCTGGCTGCAGCCGATTGCCGATGCGGTCAAGCTGATGTTCAAAGAGATCATCATTCCCAGCGGGGCCAACAAGCTGTTGTTCCTGATGGCGCCCACCATCGCCCTGGGCACCGCCTTGGCCGCCTGGGCGGTGTTTCCATTTTCCGACCACCTGGTGCTGGCCGACATCAATATCGGCCTGCTCTACATCCTCGCCATCGCT
>CBDUCL010000011.1:0-25569 GCA_965365625.1 uncultured Chromatiales bacterium
CCGGCTGGCTCAACATGGCGAAGCAGAGCGCCGCGATGCCGATGCCGCAGAGCAGAGCCAGCAGCAGGTCGCGCCCGCGCCGCCAGGGAGGGGACTCCGCCGGGGTACGTTCGGGCAGGAAATACATGGCAAGCAGCAACAGGATGACGGTGACGATCTCCACCAGCAACTGGGTCAGGGCCAGGTCCGGGGCCGAGAACTTGGCGAAGGCCAGGGCCGTGATCAATCCCACCAGGCCGATCATCAGCACGGCCAGCAACCGGTTGCGGTGCAGGTAGGCGGTACTCAGGGCGCCGGCCCCGAGCAGCATCCCTCCGAGCAAGGCCCCGGGGCCCAGCGGCGTCAGTTCGGCGCTGCCGACGATCGGTTGGCCCCAAAGGCCCACCGCCCCCAGGGCCAGGGTGGCGGCCAGCAGCAGGAAGCTGTAGCGCTGCAGGCTGCGGTTGTCCAGCAGCCGGTCGAGCCAATGGCCGAGGCGGAACAAACGCTCGATCAGCCCCTCCGCCAAACGCTTGCCGCTGATCTCCAGACCGATGCGGTCGTGGGCGGCAAACACCCATTGGCGGGCCCCGTAGAGGGCGACACCGGCCCCCATCGCCACCAGACTCATGATGAAGGGGGTGGTGAAGCCGTGCCAGATGCTGAGGCTGAAATCCGGTAGCGTAGTCTGCAGCGCAGCCCCGGCCGCCAGCTCCAACAGGGGCCGCACGGTGTATTCCGGCACTATGCCCACCGCCAGGCATAACAGCACCAGGATTTCTACCGGGACCTTCATCCACCGCGGCGGCTCGTGGGGTGTCTTCGGCAGATTCACCGGCTCGCCGTTGAAGAAAACATCATGGATGAAACGCAAGGAGTAAGCCACCGCGAATACCCCGGCCAGGGTAGCCAGCCCGGGGAACAGCCAGGCCCACTCGAGTTCGACCAGCCAGCGCAAGACCAGGGTCTCGGTAAAAAACATCTCCTTAGAAAGAAAGCCGTTGAGCAGGGGCACCCCGGCCATGGCGGCAGCCGCCACCATGGCCAGCACGGCGGTATGCGGCATGTACTTGAACAGGCCGTTGAGCTTGCGCATGTCCCGGGTGCCGCTTTCGTGGTCGATAATGCCGGCGGCCATAAAAAGGGAGGCCTTGAACACCGCGTGATTGATGATGTGGAAGACGGCGGCGACCTCGCCGAGCGGGGTGCCGAGGCCGAACAGCAGGGTGATCAAGCCCAGGTGACTGATGGTGGAGTAGGCCAGCAGCCCCTTGAGGTCGTGCTGGAATAGCGCCAAATAGGCCCCCAGCAGCAGGGTGCTGAGCCCCAGGCCGCTGACCGCGTAGAACCAGAGTTCGGTGCCCGCGAGCACTGGAAAAAAGCGCCCGAGCAGAAAGATGCCGGCCTTGACCATGGTGGCCGAATGCAGATACGCACTCACCGGGGTGGGCGCGGCCATGGCGTGGGGCAGCCAGAAATGGAACGGGAACTGAGCCGACTTGGTGGCCACCCCGAGCAGAAACAGGGTGAGAATGAGCGGATACAGGGGGTGGTTTTCGATCGCCTGACCGCTGTCGAGCACCGCCGACAGCTCGTAGCTGCCCACCACCTGGCCCATCAGCACCACCGCCGCCAACAGTGCCAGCCCGCCGCCGCCGGTAACGAACAGGGCCAGGCGCGCCCCCTGGCGGGCCTCCGCCTGGTGCTTGCGGAAGCCGATCAGCAGGAAGGAGGCGAGGCTGGTCAGTTCCCAGAACACCATCATCAGCAGCAGGTTCTCTGCCAGCACCAGGCCCAGCATGGCTCCCATGAACAACAACAGGAAGGCGTAAAAGCGCGGGCCGGCCTCGGCCCCGGTGAGGTAGTAGCGGGCGTACATCACTACCAGCAGGCCGATGCCCAGAATCAGCAGGGCGAACAATAGCCCGAGGCCGTCCAGCCGGAACGCAAGGGACAGGCCGATTTCCGGCAGCCAGGGGTGATGCTCCAGCCGCATTTCCCCGGCAAACAGGGCCGGTGCTTGGCTCAGCACCAGGCCCAGGCCCAGCGCCGGCGCCAGTCCGGCGAGCCAGGCCGGCGACAGGCGCAGGCGCGGACCCAGCAGGGCCACCAGCAGGGCGCCGAGAAACGGCAGTGAAACTAGCAGGGACAGCATTCGAGTCGCGAGGTCCAGTGGTCAGAGGGTCGCCGCCGGTCGCCGGGGCGAGCGAGGCCCTATGTTATCCGCCCATGGCGGGCAAGGAAACCGGGTAGGTGCGACCAGTAGGAGCGCGGGTGAGGGCGCAACCCCTCCCATCTCCGACTATACTCAGCCGATAACAGCTGCATCGAGAACCTTCGCCAGGGTTTGGCTTCGGTTCGGAGTGCGGATTCCCAACATGCACTGGCGCTTAAGGGGGACTTGGCGTGAAGACATTTTATCTAGGTTTCGTTGTTGCTATAGGATTGGTGCCGTTTTCGGGTCAAACCATGGCAGAGCCCGATCTCTGCGATCCGAACTTCTTCTCCGAATACGACGCCCCGGGCATGTCGCTGGAGACCAGGAATGTGCTGGTGGGCGAGAACCGTTTCGATGGCAACTTCTCCGTCGACAACCACCTCGGGATCACCCTGCTGGACGTGGAACCGGGCCTCCCGGGCGTGGTCACGCGCAATATCTTCGATGGCCCCAGCGGCGATCTCGACCTGTCCTGCGTCTGGGTCGGTCCCCAGGCGTTTTGGGCGGACTTCAATCTGGCTGAGACCAGCCCGGATATCGCATTCGACATCCAGGACGCCGGTCTGGTGGTGGAGGCCCATCGCACGCCGGCTTGGACGGTTCAGTGGGGTCCCTGCGGCGGCAGCCTGGGCAATACGTCGATCCTGGTGTTCGACGACGCCGGCGAGGTCCGGTTCGATGACTTTACCGGCACCTGGATGCAAACCAGATCAGAGGTAGAGATTCTGCTCGAAGGCGGCGCCTCATGGTTCCGGGGGGAGGTGACGCCGGGCCAGATGAACGGCGCGGGCAATCACTTTTTCAACGATGTCTGTTGGGAGGCCAGTCCCAATATGCCCGACGACACGCTGGTGTTGAACGATGGGCGCTTTGTAGTCGAAGTCGATTGGCAGACCGCCAGCAGCTTTGGTGTCGGGACGGCGGTCCCCTATACCGATTTCAACGGCGGATTCTGGTTCTTCACGCCCGACAACATCGAGTTGGTGGTGCGGGTGCTCGACGCCTGCAGCACCAACGATCATTTTTGGGTGTTCGCCGCCGCTACCACGAATGTGGAATACACCATAAGCGTAACGGACACGGTCTCCGGTCAGACCCGCGACTATTCCAACCCCTTGGGAAATCTGGCACCGGCGATCACCGATACCTCGGCCTTCGCGACCTGTCCCTAGCCCGAGCTAGACTCAGCGCCGCAACAGCTTGGCGGCGGCCCGGCGCAGCCGGCCGCCGCGCAGGCGCCGTACCTCGGCTTCCAGATAATCCAGGTGCCGCAGGGCCGGTGCCATGGCCTGCACCCCGCTCTCGATGCGTTCCCAATCCTGCCATAGCTGGGCATCGTCGGAGCCGATGCGGTCCTCCGCCAGTCGCCGCAGCCAGCGATAGCCGTCGCGGGTCAGGGGGTTGAGCCGCGGCTCCCGGTCCAGATCGGCGTCGTCGAAGGCGGTATGGCGCATGCCGGGTCTGAGAAAGGCGCCGGCATATTCCTCGATGCCTTGGCGCGCCTGGTCGTCGAGGGGGATCTGCAGTTGCTCGGCCATGCGCTCAAGCTGTCCGCGCGGGTCCGCCATCAGCAGGTCGTAGTCCACCACCACGAAGGGATAGCGGCCCAGCTGCCGGAAGTAGGGCACCACATTGACCAGCCATTCCAGGTCGGTCTTTTCCTGCACCCCGCGCAGGGGGTCGAGCTTGCTGCGGGAGCGGGCGACGCTGAGCGGGCTGCGCGCCGCCACCACGAAGCTGAGCTGAACCCCGGCGCGCTCCGCCACCTGTTCCCAGAACGGCAGCATGCGCAGGGTCTGGGCGTACTTGAAGCCCCACAGGGGATAGCGGGCGAAGCGCTTTTCGATCGTCTCCACCGCCGCCTGGCGCAGCGGCTCGAGGGTAGGTGCCGCCCATTGCTGCTGGCCGATCAGGGCCACGCATTCGGTGCGCAGGCCGAGGGCGCTGCGCACCTGCTTGGCGATCCGCAGCAGGTCCCGGTCCTCGAAGAAGCCGGTCGGGTTCTTGTCGGTGGGGGGCTTGAGGTTGTCGCCCAATTCCACCCCCAGGGCCTGTATCGCCCTCGCGATGGCGCTGGTTCCGCTGCGCCCCGCCCCCACCACCAGGATGGCGCGGGAGGCTTGCGGATCGGTGGGTGCGGGAGGGCTCGGGGCCTTAGCCATGCTGATCTCCGGGGCGGGCGGCCCCTGTTGGGTCGGACGTGCCGGCGGGCGGATGGCCCATCAGCTGTGAAATGCGTTCCACCGCCAGCGCGAGGCCGTCTTCCAGCGCTGCTTGCGGCTGGGCTGGCGGCGCGCCCAGGGGGCTCACCAGGCCGCGCGCCTGCAGCATGCGGTGATAGGCGTCGAAGTCCCGGGCCGGCTTGATCAAGCCCCCGTAGATCAGGCCTTGGTACAGACGATCCAATGGCGGGCTTTGCACCATTCGGCGCCAGCGCTCGCCGCGGGCGTCCCGGCGCGGCCAGGCGAACAGCGCCACCGGCTTGCCGGTGGCGCAGGCCTCTACCGGCACCGAGGCGCTGTCGACGGTGACGATGAATCGATCGGCCAGGGCCAGAAAGCCGAAGTAGGGGTTGCGCTGGTCCCCAGGCTGCCAGCGGTAGCGGTAGGCGGGGCCCCGGATCTCGGCGAACAGGGTCTCGGCGGAAGCCGGCGGGGTGCGCGGCGTGGTGCTGATCAGCAGCGATCCGCCGGCCGCCCGGGCCTCGGCATCGGCCTCCCGCCCCAAGCGGGCGGCGGTGTCCGGATCGAATTCGTAGCTGGAGCTGCTGCCGCCGACGATCAGGGCAATGCGGGGCCGGGGCAAGGAGGCGAACGCTTCCCGCCAGTCGGCGGCGGCGCGTTCCAGCTTCTCTGGCGGTATACGGTTCAGGGCACCGCTGAGGTGCAGGATGTGGTCCCGCTCCGGGAGCCGGTACTGGGGCAAGGTGATGATCAGGTCGAATTCGTGCAGCGGGGCCTGGGTATGGAACAGGTGCACCAAGCGACTGCGCCCCCCGGATTGGCGCCGGATCCAGCGCGCCACCGGGGCCGCTCGGCGCGAGGCGGCGATCACCAGATCCGGCCAGGGCGGGGTCAGCGCGTCCGAGCGCGCGCGGTCGACGCTGAGGCGAGAGGCCCCGAGCAGCAGATTGGGCAGCCGATTCCAGGCGTTGTGGTAGAGCTGACGGGTCTCGAACGGCCAGCCCAGGGCCTGGGCCAGGTTCAACATCTGGGCATTGCCGCCCTGACCCTTGCCCAGCAGGACCCAGACTCGGGGTGGATGCTGCATGACTTGGCGTATCAGGCGCCGACCGCCGCGGCGTCGGTCCGGTAGCCCAGAGTCGGCGACAGGTTGTTGGCGATCAGGGCATCGATCTGTTCCAGCTGCTCGGCGCTGAAATCGTCCCGGTAGCCGAGCACCTTACCGCGCCGCACCTTGAACGATTTTCCGTCGCGCACCTTGCTGAGGGACATGCCGCCCTGCTTGAAGAAGCCGGAGCGCTCCAGTTGCTGCAGGTTCTCGAAGCTGCCGAATTCCACCGCCTGACGCAACTCGTCCTGGCTCAAGTTCAGTTCCGCGAATGCGGCGATCTCGGTCAAGGTCTCCAGGGGCTGGGTCCGCAGGTCTTCGTAACCGATGATCAGGTGCCTGGGCAAGGCGCGCACGATCGGCTCCCACTGGTTCATGAAGTCGATAACGCAGGGCAGGCCGATCTCCGGGTGCATAACGAACTCCCAAAGACCAATGTTTTCGTGGTCCACTGGCTGCTTTAGCCCCGCATTGATCAGCTCGCGCTTGCCCGGGGAGATCCGCTTGGTGAACTGGATGTACCAGGACACCGCAACGTCACCCGGATGCCGGGTGAGAAAGATCAGCGGTCGCTGGCCCAGGCGCGCCGCCTGGGCCGGGTCGGCGAAGGCCTCGCGCACCACTCGCTCATAGCTCAGGTGGCCGTTGGTGACGCAGAAACGGGGAATGCGGGCATCGGCCCGGGCCAGCTCGTCGGTCTTCAGCATCAGATCCTGGGGCAGGCCGTACTTGAGCTGATAGGCCCGTGACAACATGCTGCGCAGCCAGGTGTTGCCGCTCTTGGGGTAGCCAATGATAAAGACGTCGCCGCGCTCCATTTTGCCCAGCTCCAGAGCGGCCAGCCTGCGGTAGCGGCTGGCAATGCGCCAGGGCTTGGGCAGCAGGGCGGTGGACTTGAGGATCAGTCGGCGTTGGGCGCGGTCGCTAAGCTGGGTCATGGAGGCTCGGGGTGGCGGGTATGAAACTAACCCATAATTGTCGCAGACTGGCCGGGGTTTCGCCAATCATGCGAGGCCGGCTCAGTCCACTGTCGTGGTGCTCAGCTGACCGTTCTCGAGCCGGAACACCCGGTCGGCGATGCGCGCCAGGCCGCGCTGGTGGGAGATGGCAAGAATGCTGATCTGGCCCCGGAGCCCGCCCAGGGTGTCACAGATCTCCGCTTCGCTGGTGGGGTCGAGGGCGCTGGTAGCTTCATCTAGGATCAGCAGTCGGGGCCGGCGCACCAGGGCGCGGGCAATACACAGGCGCTGGCGTTGGCCCCCCGAGAGCCTTCCGCCGCGCTCGCCGACCAAGGTCTCCAATCCCTGCGGCAGGGCGCTGACGAAGTCCCAGGCTCCAGCGGCGCGCAGTGCCCGTTCGGCGTCTCCCGGCCCAAGAGCCGGGTCGCCCAGGGTCACGTTATGCAGCACGCTGTCATGCAGCAGCAGGGTATCCTGGGGTACATAGCCGATCTGGGCACGCCACTGCAGCAGACTGCACTCGGCCAGGGGCCGACCGTCCACCAGGACCTGGCCCCGGTCGGGCTTCAGCAGACCCGTAATCAGATCCACCACTGTGGTCTTGCCGGAGCCGGAATGGCCGATCAATGTGGTGAAGGTGCCTGCCGGCAGTTCCAACTCGAGTCCCTGCAGCACCGACTTGGCACCGTACGCCAGATCCACCCGGTCGAGGCGGATCTCGTGCTCGAACACCGGGCAGTCACCGCTTTCCGCCTGCTCGTGGGCCTGCTCGGCGGCCTCGATGGTTTGGTACAGGGACCAGAAGGCGCTCTCTTGGGCCACCATGCGCTGGTAGTTGCGTTGCACCTTGCTGAGCGAGGCCATTACCCGCACCAGCAGAACGACCAGCACCAGGAGGTTGGCCAGGGGAATGGCGAAAAAGGTCACCGCCACATACAGGCCGCCGGCGACGAAGGCGACAATGGCCGGCTCGTACAGTGCATTCAGCGCCTCGGTGCTGATCACCTCCTTGCGCAGGGCCTTGTTGAGGCGCCCAGTCTCCGCTTCCAGCACCACGTTGGCGCGATCCGCCAGGCCCATGGACTTGAACGCCTTGACCGACTGCAGGGTGTCGGTCATGCGGCTGATCAGGGAGTTGAGCAGTCGCGTTTGGCGGTTGCCGGCCTTGCGCGACTTGCGCACCAGAAAGCCGAAGGCGAAGCTGATCGAGCCGGCCACCGCCAGCGCCGCCAGCGCCGCTTGCCAGGATACCCAAAGGGCGACAGTGACATAGACCAAGGCCTCGATGGCCGCCGCCGCGGTGCGCGCCGCATTCAGATAGGCGGCGGAGCCGCGGGCCGCCTCGGTGGCCATGGCATTGGTGAGCTTGCCCGCCGGTTGAGTCAGGTAGTAATCCCAGCGGGTCTCCAGCAGGGCCCGCAGCAGCCGCAGGCGCAGATCGGTGGCGATCTGCGCCACCGTGTAGCCCACCTTGCGGTTGGCGAACAGCACCAGCAGGCTCTTCAGGGACATGCCGGCGACGACGAGTCCCAGCAACATGCCCAGGGAAGGGGTGATCCCCAACCCTTGCAGCGACTCGACCAACAGGTTGTCGCTGCCGGCGCCTTCTTCGTCCAGCGCCAGATTGAGCACCGGCAACAGGGCCGAAAGGCTCACCCCCTGCACCAGGCCAGCGACCAGCAGGGCCAGCAGCGTGATCAGAGTTTGGCGCGGATAGGCGCCGACGATGTGGCGAAGGAACCGCATGCGGGCCTGGTTCAGGCCGCGCCGTGCCGGCGGTTGGTCAAGCGCCAGGGGCTATTGGCGGAGGTGTTCCTCATGGCTGGAATCCCGATCTGCAGAAAACAGCAACCCCGGGGTTGCCCGGGGCCGAGACGGGGTTGTCGCCCCGGCAAACAAGCGCCAAGCATACCACCTGATGCCGCCGAGACCGCAAGAACGCGGAGGCGGAGCGGGTCCTATTCAGTGGAGGCTCGAAGGCATTGGCGCATTGTCGATGGAGATGTCACTCGATGCCGGGGCTCCGGCGCCCGGCCGTCCGGACGTCAAACACAACCCGCGAGGATCAGGTTATGAAACAGCGTTTACATACAACGACTAACTGGCTGGCGGTCGGTGCTTTTCTGTTGTCGGCGGCGCCGGCGCTGGCGGCCAGCAATTACTCCGGCAAACTGATCGGCCACGGCTGTGCGCACCGGGGCACGGTATGTCCCACCGATCGCCTGGATCCGCACCTGGCCTTGGAACCGGACTTTGTTCTGCAGAAGGGCAGCGAAGACTACTACTTCCTGTCTAATCTTCCGCGTGACGTAAAGGTGCGCCATGCGCTGAGTACGGTGGAGATCAGCGGTGACCTGGACGAGAAGTACCGCACCATCAAGGTCGACGAGATGCGGGTGGGCGGCAAAACCGTTTGGTCGCTGGAAGAACAGCAAAAGGAATGGGACTATCTGCACAACGACGGCTGGTGGTTCTATCACCGATAACCTTGTAACCTTCGGCACCGAGCGTCGGGACTGGGCTCGCAAGGCCCAGCCCAGTTCCTGGCCTCGATAGCTAGCAGGCGTGTCCCGGAAGCACTAAGCTTTAGGTTTTGCAACGGACTCGGGACCCCTCAATGCAGTTTCGCCGGAACACCGGAGCAGCGCTTGTCGCCCGATTAGCGGCCGCCCTTCTGGCCTGCGCCTGGAGCGCGGTTGCGGCGGAGGCAACGGGCATCCATCCCCTGGCGCCGCCGGATCGGTCTAGCCCCCGGGCGACCCTGCACAGCTTCATCACCAGCGCAGATCAGTCCTACCGGGCGTACCTGGGCAACCGGGAGGCGGATGAGGCGGCCCATGCCTTTCGGCGCGCGGTCGAATGTCTCGATTTGCGGGACGTGGCTCCCACCTTGCATTTCGACGTCGGCGGTTTCACCGTACTGCTGCTCAAGGAAGTGCTCGACCGTATCAAGCTTCCTGCCTTCGAAGACATCCCGGGCGCCGATGCCGAGCTCGACCGTTGGATCCTGCCGGGTACGGAGATCGTCATCCACCGGGTGGAGGAGGGCGACCGTGAAGACCAGTTCCTGGTCAGCGCCGCTACCGTCAAGCGGGCGGAAGAGTTCTATCAGCGTGTCAAGCATCTGCCATACAGGCCCGGGGCCAGCGAGGGGCTGCTCGATCTCTACCTGAACAACCCGGGCGGGATGGTCCCGCTTCACTGGGGAGCGGCATTGCCGGCCTGGGCCGGCATCCGGGTGTTCGAACGGCCGGTTTGGAAGTGGGCGGCATTGCTGGCATTCGTGCTCTTCGGGGCAACCGCAGTCGTCGGCGTGCACCGGCTGGGCCGCCGCTGGGACCGCTGGGTCGGCGAGCGCGCCGGCTATCTCCGGCTGGGTGCCTTGATGGTCGGCTTGAGCCTGATCTTTCTCGCCTGGGCGCTGGACGTCTTCGTCGATGACGTGATCGGGTTGCGCGGCGCCGCAGAGTCGTTTATCAAGCGGGGCGCCCTGATCTTCGCCTTCACCGCCGCCGTCTTCTGCATTTTCGCCGGCTTCGAGATTCTCGGTTCGGCGCTAGTGGCGTCCTCGCGCAGTCCGGTCAACGGAGTCGATGCCCACCTGATCCGGGTCCTGGTCCGAATCGTCGCGATCGGCGTTCTGGTCTACGTGCTGATCGAGGCCAGCGCCTACCTGGGCTGGGCGGTGGCGCCGCTGGTCGCTGGACTGGGCGTTGGCGGCCTGGCGGTGGCGCTCGCCGCTCGGCCCACCATCGAAAACGTCATCGGCGGCCTGATTCTGTTTGCGGACAAGCCGTTCCGCGTCGGCGATCTCTGCCGCATCGGCGAGGACATTGGGCACGTGGAGGCCATCGGTTTGCGCTCGACCCGCATCCGCACCCTGGAGCGCTCCCTGGTCACCGTGCCCAACGCCGACATGGCGATGATGAAGATCGACAATCTGGGCCTGCGCGATATGCGCCTGTTGAAAAAGACCCTGGGCCTGCGCTACGAGACTACGCCGGACCAATTGCGTTGGGTGTTGGCGAAGACCCGCGAAATGCTGATCTCTCATCCAATGGTGTCGCCGGAAAGGCTGCGGGTCCGTTTTATCGGCTACGGGGCCTATTCCCTCGACCTGGAGATCTACGCGTATCTCAAGTGCCAAACCCAGGACAGCTATCTCGCTATCGCCGAAGATCTGCTGCTGCGGGTAATGGACATCGTGAACCAGGGCGGTACCGCCTTTGCTTTCCCTTCGCAAGTCAACTATCTGGGCCGGGACGCCGAACTCGATGCAGAGCAAAGAGAGGAACGGGAAGCCGAGGTGACCCAGTGGCGCCAACGCGGCAAGCTACCGTTTCCGGATCTCGAGGAAGAGGACCTGGACCGGCTCGAGGGTACCCTGGATTACCCGCCGCGCGGTTCTCCCCACTACAATCCCCGTTCCCGCAGCTAGATCCGAGGCAGGGGATTGAAGACGCCAGACCACGGGGTGGTTTGGCTGCGAGTGACGATCGGACCTATGACCTCGGGCGGTCTTCGACCCCCGGCCATGCTGCTGACCGCCAAGGTCCGCGGTTTCCTCGGTGCTCGCCCCGTCTCGGTAGCCCCTCGACCTGTTAAGATTAGCTATCCCTTCCCGCCGCTGAGGAACCCGTTCCGATGAGCTTGCGACTCGCCGTTAGTGCTGCCCTGACCTTCTGGTTGCTGTCGAGCCCCGCCTGGTCGACTGGCGATCCTTTGCAACCGATCAGGGAGCAAGCCGAGACCTACGCCGCCGAGCTCGAGCAGGCCGGGCGGGGTTACACCGACTCGGAGCGCCAGTCCCTCGCCGCGGCTGCCCAGGTGCTGACGAGCCGTAGCCAGTGCGGCCAGGCCCTGGGGCTGCGCAAGCTGGTGGCGAGCGCTTCGGCCCAATACCGCGATTGGCTGGCCCTGGCGGACGATGCCCGCTGCGCCCGTAGCTGGGAGGATGCCGTGAACGCGGCCTACCAGGCGGCCGAGAGCGCCGCGGACCCGCGCCGGCGCCAGCGGGCCCTATTGCGGCTGGCCCAGGCCCTGGAAGGGCACTGGCGCTATGGTGCCGCCGAGGCCTTGGTGGCCTATCGGGAGGCGGCGCGGCTGGGGACGGTGGGGGGCATCGAAGAGCGCATCGCCCGCTTGGAGACCGAGCTGGCGGAACAGAGCGGCCTGCGCATCGACCGCGACTTTACCCAGACTGACGCCGGCGCGCCCGCCATCTGCCTCGACTTCAGCGAGGGTATGCCGGAGCCCGAAAATCAGCGCTACGGCGACTATATCCGCTTCGAGCCGGATTTTCCGGCCAGCTTTCGACTCGCCGCCTTCGACGAGGTCTGCGCCGAGGGGGCTGAATTCGGTACCGATTACCGGGTGCGTATCCTGCCTGGGCTCAGCGGCAACGACGGCGGCGAGCTGGCCAAGGCCCTGAACCGGGAGGTCAGCGTGGGAGACCGCAGCCCCAGTCTTTGGTTCCAAAACAGCCTCCACGTGCTGCCGCGGGGTGGTGGCGGGGTGCCCCTGCACAGCGTCAACCTGGAACAGGCGGAGCTGGCCCTGTACCGCATCGACGAGCGCAACCTGCAGCAGGAGTTCGTGCGCAACAAGTTTCATGCCGATATCGACCGTTGGGAGGCCGAGCGTCTGCGCGACCAGCTCGGCGAGCAGGTCTGGAGCGGCCGAGTCGAGCTGGCGCTGCGGCGCAACCGCGAGGCCCTGACCCAGTTGCCGATCGCCGACCTGATCGCACCCCAGCCCGGGGTCTACGTGCTCACCGCCGCCCAACCCCCGGCGGAGGGCCAGAATCAACCCCACCAGCGTGCCGCCCAGTGGTTGGTGGTCTCGGACCTGGGCCTCACCAGCTACCGGGGCAGCGAGGGCCTGACCCTGGTGGCCCGCAGCCTGGCCAGCGCCGAGCCCCTGGCCGGGGTGCGCCTGGCCCTGTACGGCCGCAACAACCGCCTGCTGGCGGAGGCCGAGACCGGCGCCGACGGCGTGGCGCGCCTGCCCGCCGCCAGCCTGGCTGGCCGCGGCGGTGCTGCCCCGAGCCTGGTGCTCGCCTTTGGCCCGGGCGACGATTTCAACTTCCTCGACCTGGAGGCGAGCGCCTTCGACCTCAGCGACCGCGGGGTCGGCGGCCGGCCCACGCCTGGGCCCCTGGATGCCTTCGTGTATGCGGAGCGCGGAGTCTACCGCCCCGGCGACCGGGTGCAGCTCGCCCTGCTGCTGCGCAATGACCGGGGCCTGGCGGTGGACGGCCTGCCCCTGACCCTGCGCCTGCTGCGCCCGGACGAGCAGCAGGCCGGCGAATGGCTGCTGCACCCCCAGGGAGCGGGGGGGTACCAGATCGAGCTGCCGATCTCCGCCAGCGCCGCCACCGGCCGCTGGAAGGCCCTGGCCTATGTGGACCCGAAGGCGGCGCCGGTGGGGCAGACCGCCTTCCTGGTCGAGGCGATTGTCCCGCCGCGCATCGAGGTCGAGTTGACAGAGGCGCCGAATCAGCCCCTGCGGCCGGATACCGAGGCCGACTTCGCCATCCAGGCCCGCTACCTGTTCGGGGCCCCGGCTGCCGATCTGACGGCCCAGGCCGAGGTGCGGGTGGAGCCGGACCCGGACCCCTTCCCGGACTACCCGGGCTACCGCTTCGGCCCGGTGGACGAACCCTCCGACAGCGTGTTGTTGCCCCTGGAGCCTGAACGCACCGACGCCGAAGGCCGGGCCGGCTTCTCCCTGTCCATCGATCGCCTGCCCAAGGTGCGCCGGCCCCTGCGCGCCCTGTTGCGGGCGGAGGTGGCGGACGTAGATGGGCGTGCAGTGGCCGCCTCGCGCTGGGTTCCAGTGCGCCACCAGCCCCTAGCCCTGGGCATCAAGGCACCGGGGCAGGGCGCCGAGCTGGCCGCGGGCACCGAGGCGGTTTTCGAGCTGCTGGCCCTGGATCCGGCGGGCCGGCCCCTGGCCCGCAGCGGCCTGGAGTATCGCCTGGTGGAGGAAGAGATCCATTACCAGTGGTACCGGGACGGCAGCCAATGGCAGTACAAGCGCCAGCGTCGCGACCGCCTGCTGCGGGAGGGCGAGATCGCCCTCGGCGCCGAGGCCCCGGGCCGGGTCGGCCTGCCTTTGGTCGCCGGGCGCTACCGCTTCGAGCTGCGGGACCCGGAGACCGGCCTGCTCAGCAGCGCCCGGGTGCGGGTCGGCTGGCAGTCTGCCGGCGCCGACGCAGAGACCCCGGACATGCTGCGTCTGACCAGCGATCAAACGGACTATGCCCCCGGAGCCGACGCCCGCATCCATCTGCAGGCCCCGTTTGCGGGCCGCGCCGAGCTGGTGCTGGCCAATGACCGGGTGCTCTCGGTGCGCCAGATCGATCACGTCGAGACCGGAAGCGAGCTGAACTTGGAGGTGGACCCGGACTGGGGCGCCGGGGCCTATGCCCTGGTCACCGTCTACCGCCCGGACGGCGGCGAGGCGGGACGCGGTCCGCGCCGCGCCGTGGGGGTGGTCTGGCTCGGCCTGCGCCAAGACGAGCGACGCCTGGCCGTTGCCATCCAGGCCCCCGAGCGCAGCCGACCGGAGACTACCCAGGAGGTGGCTCTACAGGTCAGCGGTCAGGCGCCAGGGGAAGCGGTGTTCGTTACCCTCGCGGCGGTGGACGACGGCGTGCTTCAACTCACCGACTACCGGACCCCGGACCCCCTGGGCCACTACTTTGGCCAGCGCCGGCTCGGAGTCGGCATGCGCGACCTCTACGGTCGCCTGATCGACGGCCGTCAGGGCCGGCTCGGGCGCATTCGCGCCGGCGGCGGGGCCGGGGCCGGGCGCCAGGGCATGCCGGAATCGAATATCCAGGTGGTGTCCCTGTTTTCCGGGGTGCTGCGCCTCGACGCCCAGGGCAGGGCCCAGGTGCCGTTGCAGTTGCCGGCCTTCGACGGCCGGTTGCGGCTTACTGCGGTGGCCTGGTCCGCCCAGCGTCTGGGTAGCGCTCGGGCCGATCTGACCGTGCGCGAGCCGGTGGTGCTGCTGCCTTCGCTGCCGCGCTTCCTGGCCGCCGGCGACCGCAGCCGGGCCAGCCTGCTGATTCAGAATCTCGAAGGCCCCCCCGGCGCCTATCGCCTCGATTGGCAGACCGGCGGCGCCCTGGCTCCGGCTGCCGAGAGCCTGACCGTGGAATTGGCCCAGGGCCAGCGCCAGGCCCTCAGTCTGCCGCTCCAGGCCCAGGCGGTAGGCCTGGGCAGCTTGGCGCTGCGGCTGCGGGGGCCGGATGGCTGGGACCTCGAGCGGCGGTTGCGGGTTGGCATCCGCGCCCCCTTTATCCCCGAGACCCGGCGCCGCTATGGCCGACTGGAGCCAGGAGCGGAGATCGAGCTGGGGCCGCAGCTGGCTGCCGGCCTGCGCAGCGAAACCCTGAGCGGAGCGGTCAGCCTGAGCGCGGATCCGGCGCTGGACGTACCCGGCCTGCTGCGTCAGCTCGATCTCTACCCCTACGGCTGCCTGGAGCAGGTCACTAGCCGCGCATTTCCACTGCTGCATTTCGAGCGCCTGAGCGAGCGCTGGGGCTATGCCAGCGACGCCCCGGTGGCCGAGCGCCTGGACGAGGCGGTGACCCGCATCCTCGAAAAACAACTCGACAACGGCGGCTTCGCCCTCTGGAACCCGAACGGCGCGGAGGAACCCTGGCTCAGCGCCCATGCCCTGGAGTTCCTGCAACGGGCTCGGGCGGCCGGTGTGGCGGTGCCGGACTTCGCCTGGCAGCGCGGGCTGGACTGGCTGCGGCGCCAGGTCGAGTACCCGGCTACCGAGGAACCTGAGGCCATGGCGGCCCAGGTCTACGCCCTCTACCTGCTGGCCCGCGAGGGCGAGGGCCACCCGGAGACCGCCCGCTACCTGCTCGACGAATTGGGCGATCGTTTGCCGGGCCCCTTGGCCCTCGACCAACTGGGCTCGGCCCTGGCCCTGATGGGCGACCGGGAGCGCGCCCGTCGGGCCCTGGCCCTGGCGGACGCCGCCGAGCGGGAAGCGGGTCTGCGCGACTACGGCTCGGATCTGCGCGACCAGGCGGCCCGGGTGCTGCTGCGCAGCGAGCTGCCGGAGCTGGACCCGGAGCTGGCCGACGCGGCCCTGGCGGACCGGGTGCAGCGTCTGGCGGAGGCCCTGGCCGACGACCAATGGCTGTCGACCCAGGAACAGGCCTGGCTGGTGCGGGCCGCCGACGCGCTCAGCGGTTCCGGCGCCGAACTGGCGCTGAGCCTGGACGCCAGCCCGCTGCCGGATCGCCCGGGGCCTCTAGTACTGCGTCCCGGCGGAGGGGTCCTGGAGTCCGGCCTGCGTTTGGGCAACCGCGGTAACGAGGCGGTCTGGTACAGCGCCGCGGTCATCGGCAGTCCCATCGAGGAGCCGCCACCCCTGGCCAGCGGCTTCCGCATCCAACGCCGCTTGTTCGATCTGCAGGGGCGGCCGCTGGATCCACAGGCCCTGAGCCAGGGCCAGATGATGCTGGTGCTGTTGGAGGGCCAGGCAGAGACCGACGGACTGACTCACCAGGCCCTGATCGTCGACCCGCTGGCCGCCGGCCTGGAGGTGGAGAGCCCCAATCTGGCCCAGTCCCGCAGCGCCGCCGACCTGAGCTGGCTCGGGGAACTGAGCCAGCCGATGTACTCGGATGCCCTGGACGACCGCTTCGTGGCGGCCCTGGACCTGGGCGGGGACGAGCGAGGTTTCCGCCTCGCCTACCTGGCTCGGGCGGTGAACCCGGGCAGCTATCGGCTGCCGCCGCCGGAAGTGGAAGATATGTACAAGCCCCGCTACCGGGGCCGGGGCCAGGCCGGATGGCTACAGGTAGCCCCCGCACCCTGAGCGGTTGGGCCGGGCTGGCTGCGGCCCTGGCCCTGCTGGCCTGGGCCCTGGATCGGGCTCTGCCACCGCCCGGTGTGGAGGGCCTGGACTATACGGTCGAGGTACTGGACGCCGCTGGCGAACCCCTGCGCCTGTTCACCACCGAGGATGGCTACTGGCGGCTGCCGTCGGCCGGGCGTCCGGTGGACCCGCAGTTCCTGCGCCTGTTGCTGGCCTACGAGGACCGGCGCTTCTACCACCATTCCGGAGTCGATCCGCTGGCCCTGGGGCGAGCCGCCTGGCAGGCCCTGACCCAGGGCCGGGTGATCTCCGGGGGCTCCACCCTGAGCATGCAGGCGGCCCGCCTGCTCGAACCCCGGCCCCGCACCCTGACCGCCAAGCTGCAGCAGATGCTGCGGGCCTGGCAGTTGGAGCGCCGCCTCGAAAAGCAGCAGATCCTCGACCTCTACCTGGACCTGGCCCCTTACGGTGGCAATCTGCAGGGGGTGCGGGCGGCCAGCCGTTTTTACTTCGGCAAGGAACCCGGCTTTCTCGGCTTGGCCGAGGCGGCCCTGCTGGTGGCCTTGCCTCAGTCGCCGGAGCGAAGGCGCCCGGACCGCCACCCGCAAGCGGCCCGCGAGGCCCGAGACCAAGTGCTGCAGCGCCTGGCGGCGGCCGGGGTAATCTCTCCGGCGGAGGCGGCCCGGGCGATGGCCGAACCGGTGCCCCGGGGCCGCCGTCCGACGCCCTTTTTCGCCCCCCACCTGGCGGACCGGCTGCGCGCCGAGCGTCCAGGCGAGCGGGTTCTCCACAGCAGTATCGACGGCCGCCTGCAGCGCCGGCTGGAGGCCTTGGCGTCTCGGCACCAGCGCCGTCTCGGCGACGGACTGACCCTGGCGGCCCTGGTGATCGAGCACGGGGCAGCGGCGGTGCGCGCCTACCTGGGTTCCGGGGAGTACTTCGCCCAGACCTTCCCCGGCCAGATCGATATGTTGCGGGCCGTGCGCTCCCCGGGCTCCAGCCTCAAACCCTTTATCTACGGCCTGGGCTTCGACGCCGGGCTGATCCACCCGGAGACCCTGATTGAGGACCGGCCGGGGCCGGTCAGCGGCTATGCCCCGGGCAACTTCGATCGTCGCTACCTGGGCGAGATTCGGGTGCGCCAGGCCCTGGTGCAGTCCCGCAACCTGCCGGCGGTGCGGCTGCTCGACCGCCTCGGTCCAGAGCCCTTCGCCCGGCGCCTGGAGCAAGCGGGGGTGCGCTTGCGACTGCCCCAAGCGGTGGAGCGCCCGGGTCTGCCCATCGCCCTCGGCGGGGTGGGACTGACCCTGGAGGAACTGGGTGGGTTGTATGCGGCGCTGGCCGAGGGCGGGCGCTATCGGGCGCCCGGGCTCTGGGCCCAAGGGCCCGCCGAACCGGAGTTGGCCCTACTGTCGCCGGCCGCCGCCTGGTATCTGACCGATATCTTGGCCGAGGTACCGCTGCCCGCCGGATTTGCTCCTGGGCCGCGCCGCCTCGCTTTTAAGACCGGCACCTCCTACGGCTTCCGCGATGCCTGGTGCCTGGGCTATGGAGCCCGCTACACGGTGGCGGTCTGGGTCGGGCGCCCGGACGGTGGCTACACTCCCGGGCTCTCGGGCCTGGGGACCGCGGCCCCGGTCTTGTTAGAGGTGTTCGACCTGCTGGCCGACCCTGGGATCGAGTCTCTACTGCAGGCCCGTCCCCCCGGGGTCCTGCTGGCCGGTGTCGGCGCGCTGCCGGCGGTCCTGCAACGCTTCGGCGATCCGGGCCCGCGGCGGACGGGCCCAACCTCGGCGGGGTCCGGTCCGCGCATTCGCTACCCCCCCGCGGGCAGTCTGGTGGAGCTGGAGGCGCGGCCCGAGGCGCGCATTCTGGTGGAGGCGGCCGGCGGCCAGGCGCCTTACTATTGGCTGCTTGATGGACGCTACCTCACCAGCTCCCAGGAGCGCCCCAGGCTGGCTTGGCGGCCGTCGGGAAACGGCCCGGTGAGCCTGACGCTGATCGATCACCGGGGACGCTCGGATCGAGTCGAATTCGAGGTCAGGAGCCTCGCCGAGTGAGCCACTTTCACTACAATAAACAAGGCGATTCCGGTATAGTTCGCCGATGGATCTGAACTTCCTGGAATTCGAACAACCGATCGCCGAGCTGGAGGCGAAGATCGAGGAGTTGCGCCTGGTGGGCGACGACGCCGAGATCAATATCCAGGATGAGATCGGTCGCCTGCAGACCAAGAGCCGGTCCCTGACCGAATCGATCTTTTCCTCCCTTACTCCCTGGCAGATCTCCCAGCTCTCGCGCCACCCGCAGCGCCCCTACCTGCTCGACTACATCCAGCGGGTGTTTACCGACTTTCAGGAGCTGCACGGCGACCGCGCCTTTGCCGATGACCGTGCTATCGTCGGCGGCCCGGCGCGCTTGGATGGCCGCCCGGTGATGGTGATCGGCCACCAGAAGGGTCGCGATACCAAGGAAAAGCTGCACCGTAACTTCGGTATGCCGCGGCCCGAAGGTTATCGCAAGGCCCTGCGCTTGATGGAGATGGCCCAGCGCTTTCGGCTGCCGATCCTGACCTTTATCGATACCCCCGGAGCCTATCCGGGTGTGGGCGCCGAGGAACGGGGTCAGAGCGAAGCCATCGCCCGCAACCTCAAGGTGATGGCCCGGTTGAAGACTCCCATCATCTGCACCGTGATCGGCGAGGGCGGCTCCGGCGGGGCCCTGGCCATCGGTGTCGGCGACCGGGTGTTGATGCTGCAGTTCAGCACCTATTCGGTGATCTCCCCCGAGGGCTGCGCCTCGATCCTGTGGAAGAGTGCGGAAAAGGCCTCCCTGGCGGCCGAAGCCATGGCCATCACCTCGGATCGACTCAAGGAACTGGGCTTGATCGACGCCATCGTTCCCGAGCCCTTGGGCGGCGCCCATCGCGATCCGGTGGCCCAGGCCAAACTTCTCCAGGAGACCTTGATCGAGCAGCTCAATGGCCTACAGAGCCAGGAGCCAGAGCAACTGCTGGAGCAGCGCTATCAACGCCTGATGGGCTACGGCCAGTTCGCCGTCGCCGACTGATGCGACTCGATGGGCTTCTCGCCCGCCGCCCTGCTCGAGGAGCTGCAGCGGTTCCCCCCTGCCGATACCTATTGGGTCGCCTTCTCCGGCGGCTGTGACTCCCTGGTCCTGCTGCATGCTTTGGCCGCCCTGGGCGAGCGCCTGCCCGCCCGGCTGCGAGCCTTGCACGCCGATCATGGTCTGCAGCCCGAATCCGCGGCCTGGGCCCAGGATTGCCAGCGCCAGTGTGCGGCGCTGAAAGTTCCCCTGGAGATTATGCGCCTGGAACTGGCGCCGGTTCCTGGTCAGAGCCTGGAGGCCCTGGCCCGGGAGGCCCGCTACCTGGCCCTGGCCGCTCGGCTGGCGCCCGATGACTTCCTGCTTACCGCCCATCACCAGGACGACCAGGCAGAGACCCTGCTACTGCAACTGCTGCGCGGCAGTGGCGTCAGCGGCCTGGCGGCCATGCCGCGTTTGGCAGCTCTGGGGGCTGGCCGGCTGGCCCGGCCCCTGCTCGGTTTCGCCCGCCGCGAGATCGAAGACTATGCCCGCGGCCACGGGCTGGCCTGGATCGACGACCCGAGCAACCGCAAGCTGGACTTCGACCGCAACTACCTGCGCCATGAGGTGATGCCCCAGCTTCGGGCACGCTGGCCCGGGCTCGGGCGAAGCCTGGCCCGCAGCGCCCGTCATTGCGGCGAGGCCCAGACCCTGATCGACGAGCTGGCCCGCCGCGATCTGGCCGCGGCTCGGGGCGAGGGCGGCGATCGGCTGCGCCTTGAGGTCCTGGGGGCGCTGCCGGCGCCCCGCTGTCGCGCTCTGCTGCGGCAGTGGATCCGCGAACGGGGGTTGCCGGTACCCCCTACAGCGGCCCTGGACCGCGTCCTGGACGAGATACTGCCGGCGGCCCGAGACCGCTGCCCGGAGGTGAAATGGTCCGGCGGCGAGGTGCGGCGCTTCCGCGACGGGGTCTGTCTGTTGCGTCCCTTGCCAGTCCTGGACCCGGATTGGCGTCGGACCTGGGACGGCGCAAAGCCCCTGGTGCTGCCGGCGGGGCTGGGTCGACTGTCACTGGAGCCGACGACGGGGCAGGGGATCGCGGTCGGGCGCTTGCGGGGGGCGCAGCTGACGGTGGGCTTCCGCCAAGGTGGAGAACGCTGCCGGCCGGCCGGTTCGGCCCATAGCCGCCGCCTCAAACAACTGCTTCAGGAGGCAGCGGTGCCGCCCTGGGAGCGCGGACGCATTCCCCTGCTCTGGCTCGACGGCGAACTGGCAGCGGTGGGCGATCTCTGGGTGTGTGGGGATTGCGCCGCCGGGCGCGGGGAGCCGGGGCTACGGCTGCGTTGGGAACCTGGTGATGCGGACGGGGGAGTGCGGAGTGAGGAGTGAGCGTCGTAGCTTGTTTAAAAGGCGTGCCTTCCAGGCGATTGGGCGCTGGGAGTGGCCGTTGGGCCGAATCGCGCCGGGGGCGGCGCTCCTACCTCCCGTGCTTGCCTTCTCGGATAGGGGCTCGGCGCCTGTGAGCTGACGGGGATCAGCAAAAACCCTGTCCGTTGTTGTATATTACGCAGCTTCGGACTAGGCTTACTGGCCGATGCCGGGTCGCTCTAACGCTTCTCGTACAGAGGCCCGCGCCGGGCGCCCCTTCGGTCTCGACCACGCCGCCACCTTTCGCTCAGGCCTGCCCGTATGGAAGAGTTCCGCCTATTCTTCGCTTCGCTGGATATCGGTTCCGTCAATTGGGAATTGGTGCTGCGGATCATCGCTCAGGTGGTGCTTCTGGCCTCGTCCGCCGTGTTCTCGGGTTCCGAGACCGCCCTGTTTTCGCTCAGCCGCATCGACCTGCAGAAGCTGCGCAACACCCGCAACGAGCAGTCCGAGAGCATCCATGCCATGCTCGACGAACCGCGACGGCTGATTATCTCGATCCTCTGCGGCAACGAGCTGGTGAACATCGCCTCGGCAGCGAACATGACGGCGATCCTGATGATGTTCTATGGCGAGGACACCGCGGGCTGGCTGAATATCCTGGTCATGGTGCCTATGCTGCTGCTGGTGGGGGAGGTCACGCCAAAGACCATAGCGGTCAACTTCCCGGTCAAGTACGCCACTCGCCTGTCGGCCCGAGTGATCCCCAAGTGGCTGGTGTTCATCACCCCGCTGCGGGAAGCGGTGCGGTTTGTGGCGGACCGCATCACGACCTTTCTGGTCGGCGAGGCGGTAGACCGTGAGAACATCCTCAAGCCCGACGAGCTGCGCACCCTGCTCGAAGAGGGCGAGGAGACCGGCATCATCGACGCCACCGAGCGGGTGCTGATCGACAACCTGCTGGAGGCCTCGGAGACCGGCATCGACCACATCATGACGCCCGGGCCGCGCATCCGCTTTCTCGATGCCAGCCTCCCGTTCGAGGAATTGATCGAGCTGTTCCGTCAGTACCGGCACCCGCGCATCCCGGTCTATTCCGGGCACTGGGACAACGTTATCGGCTTCTTGCACTCGGAGGATCTGCTGCGCCTGCTTCGCGGCGGCGGCGAGCTCGAGCAAGTCCAGCTCAGCGACATCCTCAAGCCCGCCCACTTCGTACCGCCCACCAAGAAGGTGGACGAAATGTTCGATTACTTTCAGGCCTACAACACCCGCGCCGCCATCGTGCTCGGGGAATACGGAGAGGTGCTGGGCATCGTCACCATGAAGGACGTGCTCAAATTCATTTTCGGCGAGATCACCGGCAAGATGAAGGGCCAGGAGTTGTACCAGGAAGAAGACGAGAATTGCTACACCGTGCCCGGCGACATGCGCCTGCCCGACTTCTACAACCTGACCAATTTCGACATTGAGGACCCGGTGATGACCACCGTTGGCGGCGTCGCCTTCCGCCTGTTCGATCGCCTGCCCAAGGTCGGCGAGAAGGTGATGCACGAGGGCTACGAGTTCACCGTCCGGGGCGTCAGCGGGCTGCGTATCAGTTCGCTGCACGTACGCCGGGGCCCCAGCCCGGAGGCATCTCCCGAAGAGGGGAAGACCGGGGAGCCGGTCCAGGGCGCCGAAGGTGAAACCCGGCAGCCCGAGCCGGATCCCCCCGGCGAAGATCAGGCGGAGTCCCGCCCCGAGCCGAAGGAGGCCAGAGATGGAATGGGTGATTGAGATTCTGGTAATCCTGGTCTTCCTGTTGCTCAAGGGGTTCTTCTCGGGCTCCGAGATCGCCATGGTCAATTCCGACAAGCTGAAACTGCGTCACCAGGCGAAGCTCGGGGACCGGGGGGCCAAGCTGGTGCTGCGCCTGTTCCGGACTCCGGACGTGATCCTCGGCACCACCCTGGTCGGTACCAATATCGCCACCGTCACCATCTCCACCCTGGGGGCCCTGATCTTCATCGACCTGCTCGGCCCCTCCGGCGATCTGGTGTCGGTACTGGTGTTCACCCCGTTTCTGCTGATTCTGGGCGAGGTAGTACCCAAGAGCGTGTTTCAGCAGAAGGCGGACGACATCGTCAGCAGGATCATCTATGGGCTGCGCTTCTTCTCCTACCTGTTCTACCCGGTAATCTTCGTGTTCAGTCGGGTGGCCCGCTTTGCCACCCGTTTGGTGGGTGGGGGCGCCAACCAGCAGACCATGTTTATCACCCGCGAGGAACTGCGGGTGCTGCTCGACATGTCCGAGTCCAGCGCCAACCCCAGCTCCATCGACCGCCAGCGCATCCGCCGAGTGATCCGGTTTGCCGATACCACCGTCGGTGAGGCCATGATCCCCCTCGCCGATGTGGTCGGCTTCAACGAGGTACGCAGCATGAAAGAGGCGGTGCGCACGGTGTGGAAGCACGGCTTCAACCGGCTGCCGGTCTATCGCGGCAACATCACTAATGTAAAGGGCATCCTTACGCTGAGTTCCTGGGACCTGATGGCTCCCGACATTAAGGATCAGCCGGTGTCCGACTATATTAATCCCGCCCTCTACCTGTCTCCCCGGCAGACCATCGATCAGGCCCTGCCGCTGCTGCGGGCGCGCGAGGACCACATGGCCGTCGTGGTCGACGAATTCGGCTCTGCGATCGGCATCCTCACCATGGAAGACGTGTTCGAAGAGGTGGTGGGCGAGATCGACGTCGGTTACGACTTCGACGAATACCATCCGCGCCAACGCGTCTACATCGAGCGCGAGGACCAGGACGCCTACGTCATGGGCGGGCGCACCCCCCTGTCCGAGGTCAATGACGTGCTCCACCTGCAGTTGCCGGTGGGCGAGGCCCACACCGTCGGCGGCTTCATCGTCAATCAACTGCGCCACATCCCGAAAGAGGGTGATTTCGTAATGGCGCAGGACCACCGCTTCAGCGTTATCGAGGCCGATGCCCGTTCGGTGATCAAGGTGCGTATCGAGCGGGTGTAGGCGGACGGTTCGGTCCTGGCAATCGTTGCGATTGTCTGGGACAATGCGCTCCTTCGATTTATGGTGGCCCGCATCGGTCCCCGCGCAACGTGAAGCTGTGAACCCGGTCAGGCCCGGAAGGGAGCAGCCGCAGCAGTGGACTCGTGTGCCGTGGTGTGGCTGGTGCGGGCCGCCGCCTTTTCCTCACACAGCTAGGAATCGATCCCGCCATGCTGGCGCGGAGGCGGCGGGATCCGGTGCTGCCTCGCCCGTGATCTGAGTCGGCGCTTGGGGTACACTGCCGGCTTCGATCATCCGACTGCAGGCTCGATTCCGTCCCTCCATGTCCTATCAGGTTCTGGCCCGAAAATGGCGGCCCCGCGGCTTTGGCGAGTTGGTGGGGCAGGAGCACGTGGTGCGTGCTCTGACCAATGCCCTGGACAACGACCGGTTGCACCATGCCTACCTGTTTTCCGGCACTCGCGGGGTGGGCAAGACCACCTTGGCGCGCATCTTTGCCAAATCCCTGAACTGCGAGCAGGGGGTGAGCGCCAGCCCCTGCGGCGCGTGCTCGAGTTGCCGCGAGATCGACGAGGGCCGTTTCGCCGACCTGCTAGAGGTGGATGCCGCCTCCCGCACCAAGGTGGACCAGACTCGGGAGCTGTTGGATAACGTCCCCTACGCCCCGGTGCGGGGACGTTACAAGGTGTACCTGATCGACGAGGTGCACATGTTCTCCGCCAGCAGCTTCAATGCCCTGCTGAAGACCCTGGAGGAGCCGCCGCCCCACGTCAAATTCCTGCTCGCGACCACCGATCCGCAGAAAATGCCGGTGACCGTGCTCTCGCGCTGCCTGCAGTTCAATCTCAAGCGTCTGCCGGTGGAGCAGATCCGGGGCCAGCTGGAGCATGTGCTGGGTGAGGAGGGCATAGGCTTCGAGCCGGAAGCCCTGCTGCGTCTGGCGCGGGCCGCCGACGGCAGCATGCGTGATGCCCTGAGCCTGATGGACCAGGCGATCTCCTTCGGCGGCGGCTCGGTAAGTGCGGAGGACGTGCGCGCCATGCTTGGCAGCGTGGCCCAGGACCGGCTCTACCTGCTGCTGGAGGACTTGGCCGGCGGCGATGCCCAGGCCCTGTTCGGGCACGTGGCGGAGATGGCGGAGATGACCCCGGACTTCCCCGCCGCGCTGCAGGAACTGCTGGTACTGCTGTACCGGATCGGTCTGCTGCAGGTACTTGGGGAAGGCGGGATCGGCAGCGAGGACCAGGACCCGCGCCTGCCGGTGCTGGCCGAGCGTCTTAGCCCGGAGGACGTGCAACTCTTCTATCAGATTGGCCTGATCGGCCAGCGCGATCTGCCCCTGGCTCCGGATCCGCGCAGCGGGTTCGAGATGGTGCTGCTGCGGATGCTGATCTTTCGCCCGGACGACGGGTCCGCGTCCGTGGTCCCGGTCGGCGGGCTGCCCGCCTCCGAGTCGCGTCCGCCGGCCAAACCTGCGCCCGCCTCGAAGCCGCAGTCCGCGCCCCCAGGTGCCGCGCCCGAGCCCCGGACATCGGCGCCGCCTGAGGCCGCCGCGCCCAGCGCCGAAGCGGCCGATCCCAGCGATTGGCACGGTCTCGTGGGCGGATTGGACCTAGGCGGGGTGGCCAGCCAACTGGCCGGGCATTGCGAGTTCGAGGCCTGGGACGGCAGCGTCCTCAAGCTGCGCCTAGACCCGGCGTGCCAACACTTGCGAGTGGCCAGCTCCGAGCAGCGCCTGGCCAAGGCTCTGCAGCAGCGCTTGGGGGGGCAGATGCGGTTGGTGATTTCGGTGGCGGCGCCCCAGGCCGAGACCCCGGCCCAGCGTCAGGCCCGGG
>CBDUCL010000012.1:0-25519 GCA_965365625.1 uncultured Chromatiales bacterium
CGATTGAAGGCTGATTTCGCGGAAATCTGCGAACTATGGCCCGTCTACCCCGATACACGCTGCCGGGTCACCCCGAGCACGTAATTCCCAGGGTGTCTTCGATCGCGTGATGCGTTTCGGGACATCCAAGTCCCCAAAACTTACTCGATCTTTGACAGGCTATTGTGCTCCGGTGTCCTGCGGTCATCGCGACTGCGTATCGCACATTGCAGCTACGCTGCTCATGCTCTACTCCATTATGATGTCCACAATGACTCCACGGCGTGTCGGATGCGCTGTTTGTATGCCCTACATCGCTCCCCACCGGTCGCAATTCCGGGCATACAACCGCGCCTACGCCTATCTGAGACTAACCACCTTCGCTTCGCTCTCCATGGCGGTCAGCGATCGCGTTTCCCGTGCGGCGAAGGGATTTCCCGCTTTTCCTTAAAGACCCAGCGCAACGATCGATTGCAGCCGGACCGCATCGAGCACTGGGAGCAGGATCGACATTTCGTTCGCCGGGTCTCCGGTTGCACTGATTGCGGGCTTTCCCGTTAGCCAGGCTGCACCCAACGGCCCTTCCCCTTTCGAGACCGAAACCCCTCGGTAGCGTTCCGCCAAGTCCGACCCGGCTTCGTCGTACCCGGACTCGAATACCAGCGCGCTGTGGTCCTCGTTCGGCGCCCATACCTCGAATCGGCGGGCGATCGGCGTGCCCTTGGCCGACAACAGCGTAAGAATCTGGACATTGCCCCCAACCTCGGGCAGCGGCACCGCGAGGCCGGTGGTGATGCCGGATTCGGCGGCGTTCCGGGAGCGAAGGAAAGCGTCGGACGCGCCTAGATCGCCGATGATGAGCGGTTTTCCCGCGGCCCAAGCACCCCCCGGCAAGCCCCGGCCGCGCATCAGCGTGAGCCGACGCGAGACCCATTCGAAACGTTCCAACTCGCCGTAATAGCCGGCAACCAATTTCAGTTCGGTATCGCTGCCCGGCGGGTTGCTCCATACCTCGACGGCACCGGCAATCTCGTCGCCCTTGCCGCAGAACAACACCAGCACCGCCTGCAGAAACTCGCCAGCGAAGACCGGCACGGCAACGCCGCAGGCAATGCCCGCCTCGTCGGCGGCCGCCGCACGCAGGAAGTTACCGTCGTTCAGCTCGGTCCAAATCAGCGGTCGTCCTTCGGCCCAGCTCTGACCGGGCAGCCCCTCGCCGCAACCGAAGCTCATGGACTCGCTGCTCGTCTGGAACGCCTCAACCCCGGTGCCGTAGTGACCGGCAGCGAGCTTCAGCCGGGCATCGGCGGCGTCCGGTTGCCAAACCTCAGCGGCCTTGATGAACATCTGCATTTCGATTCTCTCCGATTACTCAATACGCGGTTGAACACGCGACGGAATCAAGACGATCCCGGGAACAACAAATGCTTCAGCACCCGCGGTTTGAGGACCACCCGGTGCAGGAATCGCCGGTAGTCTTCGCGCACCCCGCGCACCAGGATCAGCCCGGATACCCAGAGCCCCGGCAGCAGGAACAGGGCCAGCCAACGCCCGCCCGCGTGGGGCAAGGCCAGGGCGGCGAAGCCGAGCAGGTACAGGGGCCAACTGAACAGCAGGCCCCTTAGGCCATGCTTGAGCCCTAGGGCAAAGGCGATCGCAATGCGTCGGCGGCGCTGTTCGGGGGAGCGGTACAGGGCCTCGCAGACACCGCGCTCGAACTCGTTATGAATACCGTCGATGCGGCGCCCGACCTTGGCCAGATCCGGGTCCCAGGCGAGTCGGGCCGGCATCGGTGAAGTCGCTCAATGCAGGTCGGCCAGCACGCCGACCTGGGGCATCTCGGCCAAACCGGTCTCCCGGGCGTGCTCCTGGAAACCGGCATTGCGCCAGAAAAAGGCGCCGGGCATGGTGGTGGGCACCACCACCGCATAGAACAGGGCACGCCCAGCCAGAGCGGCTAGAACCACCGAGACGGTAACCAGACCCCAAAGGCCGAGACCCAGGGCCCCTTCCGGTGCCAGCCAGCCGAGACCGACGATCAGCAGCGCGTTGACGCAGAGGGCGACATTGCGCGCCAGGTAGGTGCGGCCGAAGTCGGTGCTCTGCAGGTAGTGACCGGCCTCCCCTTCCCCGCCCTGGGCGCTGAGGTCGCGGGCATGGCGCCACAGCCCCAGGCCTTCGAGGGCCAGACCGAGCACAGCGGGCACGGCCAGCCAGCGCAGCAACTCGCCATAGGGCTGAGCGCCGGCCTGAGCCAGGACGATAGCCGCCAGGCCCACCGCCAGCGCGCCCAGGGTGAGCATGCTGCCGTAGAAGCTGGTGAGCACCTGCCAATGATTCCAGTAGGGCCGGGCCGGAATGCGATAGATACGGTGCATGAACCAGAGCGCCGCCAGTCCGGCGAAGCAGGCGCCCCAGCCGGTAATGGCAGTCAGGGCCTGGACCAGGCCGTTCGGCAGCCAGGCGCTGAGCTGGGGCAGCCCGGCCAACACCCCGTAGGCGCCGAGCAGATTGTAGAACAGGGCCACCCCGGCCACTTCACGGCTCACCGGGGACCAGCGCAGGTTGTTGAAGGCGCGGTAGAAGCGATGGGGCCGCCCCAGGTGCAGGGTCGACAGCACCAGCGCCAGGGTTTGAATGCCGATCAGCCCGAACACCAGCAGCGGCCAGGCCAGGGGGTGACTTTGGGGAGTGGGCACACCGAGCCCGATCTTCGGTCCTAGAAACAGGGCCAGGAAGGCCCCCACCACCGCCTGGGTGACCAAGGTAAACACCACCAAGGGGTTCTCCCGGGTGCTCAGCCCGCGCAGGTTCCAGCGCCGGGCGCGGCCGTCGCGGTCGACCTTCGGCTTGTAGTCGCCGCCCTCCCCTTGCTCGTCGCGCTCGTAGCGCAAGGGCATGGAGTCGGTGCGTTTGAGTTCCCGGGGCAGGCTGTTGACCTGTTGGAAGCGGATGTTGGGATGGCTGATCTCGGGGCTCGGGAAGCCGGGGATGCGGGCCTCCAACTGGTGTCGGTTGTCCGGCTTGGTTTCGGTGATACCGAAATCCAGCGCCCCGGCCAGGCAGGCGGCGGCGCAAGCAGGCTTGAGCCCTACCTCCAGGCGGTCCACGCACATATTGCACTTGGACACGTGGCCGGCCTGGGTATCCAGTTGCGGTGCGTTGTAGGGACAGACCCAGGTGCAATAGCCGCAGCCGAAGCAGATATCTGGGTCCTGCAGCACCGCGCCGTACTCGGCGAACTTGGTGTAGGCCCGGGTTGGGCAGCCCTTGAGGCATACCGGGTCGTCACAGTGGTTGCAGGCCATGGAGATATTGAGCCGGGTGTAGGCCGGATAGCTGCCCCCTTCCACATAGCCCACGGAGCGAAAGGCGATATGGGGCGGCAGGTCGTTCTTCTCCGAGCAGGCCGACTCGCAGGCGTGGCAGCCAATGCAGCGGTCGGCGTTGAAGTAGAAGCCGTGCTGCTTGTAGCGGTTGGGATTGTCGGAGACGCTGGCATCGCCGTTGATATTCAGCGACTGGCCGCGCAGCTCGTGGCCCTCGGGAACCGTCTCGATGGACTGGCCGTAGCGGTTTTGCGTCGGGTGCTCCGCTCGGGGCACCCAGGCATAGTCTTGTTCGCCGGGTCGGGGTTGCAACATAATGGGTCTGCCTGCGTTAGGTAGTCTTGCGTCGTTTGCCTAGGTTGACCGTCTGGCCCCGATTGCCGGTACGCCGGTAACGGTCGAGTGGCTGTGCCACGCTTGGTTTGAATCGGGTTCCCGCACCCGAGGGCGGGGTACTTTCTTTTGCGCGGCCAAAAGAAAGTACCCAAAGAAAAGGCCGCCCCGCGCTGCCGATGTCTTGCGCTCCTCGCCCCGAACCGGGCTCGCCAGAGGGCGCTTCCCTGCGCCCGCTGGCGAAGGCGCGCATCCTTGCGCACCCCCTGCGGGCTATTCCGGCCCGGGGCTGTGGTGCTCGACGCAACGCAAAGGGGCCAAGATCAAGAGCAAAAGCGGCCTCTTTCTCGCCTCAAAACGCCCGCGCCGCCCGATTGCGCACCGCGGCGGCACGTTGGTCGGCAATCGGCTCGATGCGCACCGCGCACTGCTTGTAGGCCGGCTGCCGGGAGTGCGGATCGAGCAGTCCCAGAGACACCCGGTTGACGCAGTCGTGGAAATGAAAGGGTACGAATACCATGTTCGGCGGCACCCGCTGGGTGGTCTGTACCATGACTATGGCGTCACCGCGGCGCGACGCCACCCGGGCGTACTCGCCGTGGCGGATGCCCAGTTCCCGGGCCGCGTCCGGATTCATCTCCATATACGGGGTGGGACTGAACTTGTTCTGGTTGCCGATCTTGCCGGTGCGGGTGCGGGTGTGGAAGTGCTCCACCACCCGCCCCGAATTGAACCAGAAGGGGTACTCCTGATCCGGACGCTCGTTGTTGTCGACGAACGGCAGCGGAATCAGCTTGGCCCGGCCGTCCGGATAGGCGAAGCGGCCGTCGCTGTAGAGGCGCTGGGTACCGCCGCTCGAGTCATCGCCCGCCCAGTCGCTGGGGCTGTCGGAACAGGGCCATTGCAGGCCGCGGTTCTGTTCGATCTTGTCGTAGCTCATGCCGGAGTAGTCGAGCATGCGTCCGCGGGACAGCTCCCGCAGCTCGTCGAACACCTGCTCCGCCTGTTCCGGGAACTCCATGCCCTGGCCGTCCTGGAAGCGGCTGGCGACGCGATTGAAGATCCACAGGTCCGGCTTCGCCTCGCCCGGGGGCTGGATTACATTGCGGATCAGGTTGACCCGACGCTCAGTATTGGTGAAGCAGCCCTCCTTTTCGGCCCAGAGGGCGGCGGGCAGATAGACGTGGGAGTACTGGTTGGTCTCCACATCGCGATAGGCGTCCTGCACCACCAGGAACTCGAGCTTCTCCAGGGTCTTGCGGATGCGGTCGGTATTCGGCATCGAGGTCATGGGGTTGGTGGCGATCAGCCACAGGCCCTTGATCTGGCCGGTCTCGATGGCGGGCAGGATGTCGGTCATAAACAGCCCGCGCTGTTTCGGGAAGAACTCGGGGTCCACGCCCCAGTAGCGGGAGATCTCTTCTCGATCCTGTTCGTTCTCCAGGTAGCGATAGCCGGGCAACCCCGAGCAGGAGGACCATTCCCGGGCGCCCATGGCATTGCACTGCCCGGTAATCGACAGGCTGGAGCCACCAGGCTTGCCGATATTGCCGGTGATCAGATTGAGGTTGTTGATCCCCACCACCCCGTCGGAACCGTGGGTGGACTGGTTGATACCCATGGTCCAGATGGTCATCGCGGCGCCGGCTTTGGCGTAGGTGCGGGCAACGTTGCGGATGGTGTCTTCGTCGATGCCGCAGACGGTGGAGGCGGTATAGGGGTCCCACTTTTCCACCTCGGCGCGGAACGCCTCGAAGTCCCGGGTGTGGGCATCGATATACGCTTGGTCCTGCAGTCCCTCCTTTAGGATCACGTGGGCCAGGGCATTGAGCAGCACCACGTCGGTGCCGGGCTGGATCGGCAGGTGCACGTCCGCCATCTGGGCGAACATGGTGACTCGGGGGTCGACCACGATGATCGGGAATTTGCGCTTTTCCAGCTCCTCGCGCAGGCGCCAGAAGATGACCGGATGCTGCTCCGGCAGGTTGGAACCGATGGCCAGCAGGCAGTCGGTGTGCATGAAGTCTTCGTAACAGCCCGGAGGCCCGTCGGAGCCGAACGAGCGCTTGTAGCCCGACACCGCCGAGGCCATGCACAGAGTGGTATTGCCGTCGTAGTGGTTGGTGCCGATCAGGCCCCGGGCCAGCTTGCCCAGGGTGTAGAACTCCTCGGTCATAATCTGGCCGGTGGAGACGATAGAGAAGGCATCGCGCCCGTACCGGCCCTGGATGCGCTGGATCTCTTCCGCGGTGCGGTCCAGGGCCTGGTCCCAGGTCGCCTCCTGGAACTCGTCCCAGCGATTTTCCCGCATCAACGGCTTGAGCCCGCGCCCCGAGGACGTGAACAGCTCGTGCTCGAAGATGCCCTTGATGCACAGCTTGCCGCGGTTTACGTCGGCGTCGGCGACGCCGCGGGAGGTAACCGCCTGGCCCTGGGCATCCAACCCCACCTCGATCGAACAGCCGGTGGAGCAGTAACCGCAGGTGGCGTATTTCCACTCCACCACGCCCTTGTCGGCGATCTTGATCGGGTTCTTTTTCTTCCGTCCGAACAGCATTTTCGTAATCTCGATGTTGGTTTGGCGATCGGCTCCGACCGCCGTAGGAGGCGCGCCCCCGCGCCGATGCCTAAGCTCGTGCCTGGCTCGCGCCGAGGGCGGCGCTCCTACGAACCGGGGAGCGGAAACTCGCCGTTGGTCCCTAGGCGGCCGCCTCTTCCCGCGCCCCCATCTGCAGCAGCACCTTGCCCGCCTCCACCTTGGCCGGGAAGGTATTGACGCAGCCTTCGTCCGGTCCCAGGGCCTGACCGCTGGCGAGGTCTATCTTCCAGTTGTGCAGCGGGCAGGTGACGGTGTTGCCGTGAACAATGCCCTGGGACAGAGGGCCCTGCTTGTGCGGGCACTGGTCGCGGATGGCGAACACCTCGTCGGCGGCGGTGCGGAACAGGGCGATGTCCATGCTCAGGGTGCGCAGCACCCGGGAGCCCAGGCGGGGGATGTCTTCCAGTTCAGCGATTTCGATCCAGTCGGTCATTTTCGTGTCTCTCTGCAAAAGGGGACTCAGGCGATCTTCAGCGGCGTGAACTCGTGGGCCTCGGCCCCTTCGGCGCGCGCTTTCCAGGGATCGATCTGGGCGAATTGCTGGGAATGCTTGAAGCGCTCGTACAGCGCCTTGCGGCCGGGCTCGTCGTCCAGGATGCGGCGTTTGACATAGCTCAGGCTGACCCGCTCCACCCAAGGGGCGGTGCGCTCCAGGTAGTGGGCCTCTTCGCGATACAGCTGGGTAAAGGCACCGCAGTATTCCAGCACCTCCTCCTCGGTCTCGACCTTGGTCAGCAGGTCGGTGACCCGCACCTTGATGCCGCCGTTGCCGCCGATATGCAGCTCGTAGCCGGAGTCGACGCAGACCACGCCGAGGTCCTTGATGGTGGCCTCGGCGCAGTTGCGCGGGCAGCCGGAGACCGCCATCTTGAACTTGTGCGGCATCCACGAGCCCCAGGTCATCTGTTCCAGTTTGACCCCGAGGCCGGTGGAGTTCTGGGTGCCGAAGCGGCACCAGGTCTTGCCGGCACAGGTCTTGACCGTGCGCATGGCCTTGCCGTAGGCGTGTCCGGAGACGAAGCCGGCGTCGGTGAGGTCCTTCCACATGCCCGGCAGGTCCTCCTTCTGGACCCCGAACAGGTCGATGCGCTGGCCGCCGGTGACCTTCATCTCCGGCACCTCATATTTCTCCGCCACGTCGGCGATGGCGCGCAGGTCGCTCGGAGTGCACAGGCCGCCGAACATGCGCGGCACCACCGAGTAGGTGCCGTCCTTCTGGATATTGCCGTGGGCCCGTTCGTTGATGAAGCGGGACTGGGCGTCGTCCCGGTACTCGCCGGGCCAGTTGGCCAGCAGGTAGTAATTGAGCGCCGGGCGGCAGAGGTGGCAGCCGTCCGGGGTCTTCCACTCAAGGTTCTCGAACACCGCCCGCATGGACTTCAGCTCACCGTCCTGGATCGCAGCGATCACCTGATCGTGGCTGTGCTCGGTGCAGCCGCACAGGGGTTTCTGGTTCGGGGTGGCGGCGTAGCCCTCGCCCACCGTGTTGGCCAGCAGGGCCTCCACCAGCCCGGTGCAGGAGCCGCAGGAACTCGACGCCTTGGTGTGCGCACGCACGTCCTCCAGGGTGAACAGGCCCTTGGTCGAGATGGCATCGACGATCTCGCCCTTGCACACCCCGTTGCAGCCGCAGACCTCGGCGCTGTCGGGCAGGCTGAGCACCTTCTCATCGCCGTGGCCGGCATCTCCCAGGTCGTGCTGGCCGAACAGGATGGTGCTGCGGAAGTCGCCGATGTCGGTGCCGTCGCGCAACAGTTGGAAGTACCAGGTGCCGTCCATGGTATCGCCGTAGAGGACCGCGCCCTTGATCCGGTTGTCGCGGATCACCAGCTTTTTGTACACGCCCTGGGACGGGTCCTGCAGCACCAGGGTCTCGTCGCCCTCGCCCTCGTTGAACTCGCCGGCCGAGAACAGGTCGATGCCGGTCACCTTGAGCTTGGTCGAGGTCACCGAACCCTGGTAGCGGGCGATGCCGTGTTGTGCCAGGTGGTTGGCGCAGACCTTGGCCTGGTCGAACAGAGGTGCCACCAGCCCGTAACACTGGTTGCGGTGCTGCACGCACTCGCCAACGGCGTAGATGCGCGGGTCGTAGGTGAGCATGGTGTCGTTGACCACCACCCCGCGCTCGCAGTAGATGCCCGCCTTCTGGGCCAGCTCGATATTCGGGCGTATACCGACCGCCATCACCACCAGGTCGGCCTCGATCTCAGAGCCGTCGGCGAAGGCCACCCCGGTGACGCGCCCGTCGCCGAGGATGCGGGCGGTCTGGGCCTGCATCAGAAATCTCAATCCCCGCTCTTCCAGCGAGGCCTTGAGCAGATCGGCGGCCGGGCGGTCGAGCTGGCGCTCCATCAGCATGTCCAGCAGGTGCACCACGGTCACCTGCATGCCGTTCTTGAGCAGGCCATTGGCCGCTTCCAGGCCAAGCAGGCCGCCGCCGATCACCACCGCCTTCTTGTAGCTGCGGCTGGCCGCCAACATGGCCTCCACGTCGGCGATGTCGCGGAAGCCGATCACCCCGTCCAGTTCGGCGCCGGGCACCGGAATGATAAACGGGTTGGAGCCGGTGGCCAGCAGCAACCGGTCGTACCCCTGCTCGTGGCCGGTGGCGGTGCGTACCTTGCGCTGCACCCGGTCGATCTCGGTCACCGGATCGCCGGCAATCAGCTCGATGCCGTTTTCCGCGTACCACTCGCGGCTGTTGAGCACGATCTCGTCCACCGTCTTGTCCCCCGCCAACACCGGGGACAGCATGATGCGGTTGTAGTTGGGGTGGGGCTCGGCCCCGAATACGCTGATCTCGTACTTGTCCGGGTCCAGCTTCAGCAGTTCTTCCACCGCGCGGATCCCGGCCATGCCGTTGCCTACTACCACCAGTTTCTCTTTCATCTTTCCAACCTCTGTGTCAGGCGCGCCCGGGGCTGGCCCGGCCGCGTAAGTCGATTCAAACATCGAGCATCAGCTTGCGCGGCTTACGCATGCCGGCGATCTTGCAGGCCTGCTGGCCGTAGCCGTAGGGAAACAGCCGGTATACGTACTTGCGTGTCGCCCGCTCCTTGCCGTACTTCTTGCGCAGAAACTGGAGGAAGGTGCGCAGCTCCGGTACCGCGAAGCGTTGCTCGAAGTGCTCGCGGATAAACCAGACCACTTCCCAGTGCTGCTCGGTCATGTCGATCTCCAACTCGGCGGCGATGCGCGCGGCCCGGGCCTGGTTCCATTGGCCTGGATCGAGCAGGAAGCCCTCCTCGTCCACCTCCGGCTCGGGCCTGTTCCTATCGGTTGGCGTTCCTGTCATATCTCGTCCTCTCTCGGATCCGGGTCACAGACCGACCGCCGGGGGCGGCGGCTCGACGGCCAGCAACTCGGCCTGCTGCTCCCGTGTCCAGCGCGGGTTCAATCGAGCCAGCGCGGCCAGGTCCACGCCCGGGTGGCTGATCTCGAAGCCTTGCAGATACACCAGCGGGGCCCCTGGATCGAAGCGGCGGCCATCGAAAAAGCGGTCAGCGCCCATGGGGATGGACTCGCCGGCACCGCCGGTCAGGACCCAGGGGGCGGCGTGACCGCCTTCCGGCTTGTAGTCCCGGGCCGGGCTGGCGATGCCGAGATCGGCCGCGGCCTGGCGGTAAATCTCGGGCCGGTAGGTGCGGTGGGCCACCGCATGCAGATCCAGGGCCGCCTGGACCTGGCCCCAACGCAGCATCTGGGTGAGCTGCCACAAGGCCTGGGAGCGCCAGGGGAAGTTGGCCGCATAGCGGTGAAAGACGTGAAAGTCGGGGCTGGTGCGGGGGAATTCGTTGCGCGCATATTGAAAGGTGCCCAGCATCGCCATTCGAATCACATCCGCCGGGGCATCCAGATAACGAGCCTGGGCAATCAGTTCCACCGCTTCCGGTCGGTTGGCCGGCTCGTCGAGCCAGCGCAGGGCCTCAAGCAGGGCCCGCACCAGGGCCAGGTGGGTACGCGGGTACTGCTCCGCCCACTCCTCGTTGACCCCCAGCACCTTCTCCGGGTTGTTGTTCCAGATTCGGTAGTCGCAGGCCAGCACCCGGCCCAGGCCGGCCCGCACCGCCAGCGAGTTCCAGGGCTCGCCGACGCAGTAGCCGTCGACCGCGCCGCGCTCCAGTTGGCTCACCATCTGCGGCGGCGGGATCACGATCAGGCGCAGGTCGCGGTCCGGGTCGATGCCGCCGGCGGCCATCCAGTAGCGCAGCAGGTAATGGTGGCTGGAGTAGGGAAAAACGGTGGCGAAGCTCAGCGGCGGACGACCGGTAGCGCGATCGGCCTCGATCACTGCCTTCAGGGCCCGGGCAGCAGCCAACGGATCGCCGGCCGCCGCTGGGTCCTCCGCCTGCAGACGCCGGTACAAGGCCTCCGAGACCGTAATCGCCTTGCCGTTGAGATCCAGACTCAGCGCGGTCACCGCGGGGCGGTCCAGGGGGCCCAGCCCGAGCTGGCTGGCAACCGCCATGGGAGCCAGCAACTGGGCTCCGTCGAGTACGCCGATGGCCAGCTTGTCGCGGATATTGGCCCAGGAGGTCTCCTTGGACAGCTGGACCCGGAGCCCGTGCTCCGCGAAGAAGCCCATTTCCTGGGCCACCACCAGGGGGGCGCAATCGGTTAGCGGGATGAAGCCCAAGCTGAGCTGGGGTTTTTCCAGATCCCTGTTCACGGCGTCGGCTCTCAGCTCACCAGGCGCAGGCCGGTCTCGGCGTCGCCGTCCTTCGCTGCCGCCGCCTGGGCCGGGGTAATGTGGCGCTCGTGCAGGAACTTCACCACTTCGGCCCGGTAGTGGTTGTAGGTGGGATCCTCGGCCAAGGCCAGGCGGTCGCGCGGGCGCTCCAGGTCCACCTCCAGGATCTGGCCGATACTGGCGGAGGGGCCGTTGCTCATCATGACGATGCGGTCGGACAGGAGCACCGCCTCGTCCACGTCATGGGTGATCATGATGACGGTGTTGTTGAGCCGGGCCTGGATCTCCATCAGGGAGTCCTGCATGTGGGTGCGGGTCAGCGAATCCAGGGCGCCGAAGGGCTCGTCCATCAGCAGCACCTTGGGCTCCATCGACAGCGCCCGGGCAATACCGACCCGCTGCTTCATGCCGCCGGAGATCTCGTCCGGCTTGCGGTCCAGGGCGTGGCTCATATGCACCAATTCCAGGTTGTGGCGGGTCCACTCGTCTCGTTCCTGCTTGCTCTTGGCCTTCTTGAATACCCGGTCCACCGCCAGGCGCACGTTGTCGTAGACGCTGAGCCAGGGCATCAGGGAGTGGTGCTGAAACACCACGGCCCGGTCCGGGCCCGGCTCGTCGACTTCTTTGTTCTCCAGCAGCACGCCACCCTCGGTGGCCTGCAGCAGGCCGGCGACGATATTGAGCACCGTGGACTTGCCGCAGCCGGAGTGACCGATCAGGGACACGAACTCGCCCTTGTGCATCTGCAGATTGACTCGGTCGAGCACGTTCAGCGGCCCCTTGTCGGTGGGAAAGGTAATGCTGACGTGGTCGATGCTCAGGTAGGGATCAATCATTGGAGTCTGTCCTTTGCGCGCTCAGCGCAATACCGCGTTCTTGTCCCAGCTCACCCGGCTCTGTAGCAGCAGCATGCCGCGATCGAGCAGGAAACCAATGAAGCCGATCACCAGCACCGCCACCATGATGCGCGCCAGGGAGTTGGAGCTGCCGTTCTGGAACTCGTCCCAGACGAACTTGCCCAGGCCCGGGTTCTGCGCCAGCATCTCAGCGGCAATCAGCACCATCCAGCCAATACCGAGCGACAGGCGCAGGCCGGTGAAGATCATCGGCATGGCCGAGGGCAGGATGATCTTGACGGTCTTGGTGAACCAGCCGAGGCGAAGCACCCGGCTGACGTTGATCAAGTCCTTGTCGACGCTGGAGACGCCGACCGTAGTATTGATCACCGTTGGCCAGATGCAGCACAGCGTTACGGTAATCGCCGAGTTGAGAAACGCCTTGTCAAACATCGGGTCGCTGCTGACATAGACCGCGGAGACCACCATGGTCACCAACGGCAGCCAGGCCAAGGGAGAGACCGGCTTGAACAGTTGGATCAGCGGATTCAACGCCTGATACAAGACCTGGCTCATGCCGCACAGAATGCCAATCGGGATGGCGATCAGAGAGGCGACGAGAAAGCCGGCAGCCACCGTCACCAGGCTGGTGACGATCTGGTCCCAGAAGGTGGGCGCGCCGGTATAGGGGCGGATCTTGACCACAGCGTCTGGGTTTTTCGCCAGTTTCTTTTCATTGCGCAGACGTTGGCGTTCGTAGAAGGCCTCCGCCTTGGCCCGTTCCGCCCGGTGCTCATCGACCAGCACCATGCCCTGCTCCCAGACCTGGGCCGGACCCGGCAGCTGGCCGAGGGAGGTCTCCACGTTCTTGGCCCCGACGCTCCATAGCCCGAGGAAGATGCCCAGCGCAAGCACTGGAATCAGCACCGCATAAGTGACCTTGGTAAAGCGTTTGGCCAGGCCCTCGCCAGAAAGGTATTCGATGAAGGCCCCGAAGCCCGGAAGGTCGAAGGTCTTCTTGGTGGTCAGAACATTGTTCATGGTCGGATTCCCGTGAGTGAACCTGGCAGCCCCGGCCGGCCAGCGGCCGGGGCAGCCGCTCGGATTAGACCTGATCGTCGCCCTTGAGCCCGATCGGGAACTGCTTCAGGTAGTCGTTGGGCTTGGTGCCGTCGAAGGTGATGCCGTCGATGAACTCGGTCTGAGGCGGGCGAAAGCCGCTCTCGGTTTCGAACTCCGGAAAGTCCTCGGCGCTCATCAGACCGTCGGCGATCAGGGCCTCCGCGGCCTGTCGGTAGAGGTCCGGCCGGTACACCTTCTTGGCCGTCTCCATGTACCAGTCGTCCGGCTTGACCTCGGCGATCTGGCCCCAGCGGCGCATCTGGCTCAGGTACCAGACCGCGTCCGAGTAGTAGGGATAGGTGGCGTGATAGCGGAAGAAGACATTGAAGTCCGGCACCTCACGCTTGTCACCCTTTTCGTACTCGAAGGTGCCGGTCATCGAGTTGGCGATCACCTCGTAGTCGGCTCCCACGTAGTTGGGCTGGGACAGGATCTTGACCGCTTCCGGGCGGTTGGCATTGTCGTTGGCATCCAGCCACTGGGCGGCGCGCAGCAGGGCCTTCACCACGCGAATGGTTGTATTGGGGTACTGCTCGGTGAACGCCTTGGTCATGCCGAACACCTTTTCGGGATTGTTCTTCCAGATCTCGTAGTCGGTGATCACCGGCACGCCGATGCCCTTGAACACCGCCTGCTGGTTCCAGGGCTCGCCCACGCAGTAGCCGTAGATGGTGCCCGCCTCCAGGGTCGCGGGCATCTGCGGCGGCGGGGTCACCGACAGCAGGGCGTCGGCCTGGAGCTGGCCGCCGATGTCGCCCTTGGCCGGGGCGTAGTATCCGGGGTGGATACCGCCGGCAGCCAGCCAGTAACGCAGCTCGTAGTTGTGGGTGGATACCGGGAACACCATGCCCATCTTGAAGGGCTTGCCCTCGGCCTTGTACTTGTCCACCACCGGCTTCAGGTAGTCGGCCTTGATCGGGTGCTGGGGCTTACCGTCGGCCTGCTTGGGCACGTGCGGCTTCATCTGCTCCCAGACTTCGTTGGAGACCGTAATGCCGTTGCCGTTGAGGTCCATCGAGAAGGGAGTGACGATGTGCGCCTCGGTGCCAAAGCCGATGGTGGCCGCCAGCGGCTGGCCGGCCAGCATATGGGCACCGTCGAGCTGGCCATCGATGACACCGTCGAGCAGCACCTTCCAGTTGGCCTGGGCTTCGAGGGTGACGTACAGACCCTCATCCTCGAAATAACCCTTTTCATAGGCGATGGCCAGGGGGGCCATGTCGGTGAGCTTGATGAAACCGAACTTGAGGTCTTCCTTTTCGGGCTCGCCGAGCTCAGCCTGGACGCTGGTGGCCCCCAGCATACAGGCCAGCAGCAGGCCACCGGCGATCTTCTTGACCGCGCCTCGGCGGCCGGCATCGCAATGCGTGTGCAACAACTTCATCGAATTCATGCCCCTATCCGGTTACCCGGAAAAAACCAAAAAAAAACGGCATCACGCCCTAAACGGATCAGAGACTGATCCACCTAAGACGGACACCGTTGTCCGAAAGGCGACCCACAGTGGTCGCAGAGGCTGGAGGTAAGCCTTGTGGTCCGTCGAGCTCGCCGTTGAGCTCACCCGCCATTGGGTTGTCGGACCGTCGCGAATTCTAACGCATCAGTCGTGCCAAGATTCCAGAAACCGCTTTATACCAGGGCTCAAGCCCTGCGGAACCGGAAAAACCCAACCCTATCGTCACGCTTTCCCTAGGTTTATGCACCGAACTGCGACGGAGTTGCACCGAAATAGCGCTCGTCCGAGATTCTGCGGTCGGTCAACAGCTGCTGCCGATCATGTGCCCGGCGGCGTTCCGAAGACCCCGTTCGGCCGACCGACAGATGTCAATGACGAGATCATTGGTGTTCGATGAAGATCGGAGTGAGTTGGCTCGGGATCCGAAAGCGGGAGCGGTTAGGCGCCGTTGTTCTGTTTCGGAGCCGGCGTCGTGGTTAGTCTGGGGTCCGCTTGAATTTCGACCCGGTCGGACCATCCGGTGTTGCTGGTCGATAATCTAAATGGGTATAAGGACATGAAAACCATACCTCTCGTAGCAACCTTCATTCTGCTCGGTTTCTTTGCCTCTTCTTCGTTCGCAGCCGGAGGCCAAAACCAGATCCAGAATCCGATCTTCGGTGATGACTGCATCGAGACGATCCCCCCGGGAGTCGATGCGGCTGCATGCGAGGAAATGCCGGCACCCGCACAGTCCGGGGTAAACGTCTACTTCTGCGACACCACTACGATCGTTATTTGCCCGGACGACGACTCGGAACAAGACTGACACTCTTCCGGTCACGTAAAGCATCCCCTATGGCGCGTCCCCCGCAGGGGGAGCACCATAGAGGATGAGCCAGCTGGCGCGCCTTGGCGGTGTCTAGCGCTTACCGCCGTTACCCGCGAGGGCTGATCTCGCCTCTCCCTACCACGCCGCCGAACAAACAAGCGCCGTTTCACGGCTAACCTGCCCGGAAAGAAACCTTCTGCGGGTCTAATAACGAGCATTCCGTTTACAGACTCTTGTCGTCACCCTTCGCGGTTCTCGAATCGGTTTGAACGTCACTTCCCGACCCATGCGCACGCGTGCACCAGTGCCAACACGATGGTCCGAGCCTAACCCGAGTCCATCGGCTACGAAGACCAACGCCCTATCGTGTTCTGCGCACGCAGCGATTTGCGGATGCTCGTCTTGCGCTGCGTCCGAGGCAACAACCGCTCTCGCTGCTAGGCCCCAAGCCGCGGATTCGGGGTAAAACCCAGGCGTTCCAGAAGCCGCTCGACGAATACTTCAACGGATCCGCCCCGCAAATACGGGATGGATCAGTTCCCCGAGAAAACGCTGGAAAGCCCTCGCTGGCCTGCTGCAGCAAGGTTCTCGGCAACGGCACTGATAAAGCGCCGTGCCGAAAAGCGTCGGGGATGTTGTTTGCAGCCGTCCCAATGGAGGAGGAGCACGTCGAGCCGGAACTGGCTGCGTATTACGGTCGATAACTGGCCCCAAACCGGCCGGCGGGACGCAGAGGAAGATCAGATTAAGGGCCTGAGGAAGGCTTCGCTAGAGTGTCGTAACTGCCCGGAGCCGTTCAAAAGCCAGTGGAGAACGGCACATGCCCTGCCGAAGCAGCCGTTTCACCGCTTGGGGTTGTAGACACCGATAACATTGTTGTCCACCACTTCCATGCCCAGCACCCAAGGCACGTTATTGCTGAGCCTGTCATGTTTATGGTGACACATCGGGGTGTACTTGGGACTCTTCACAATATGATAAGGATGATAGAGCCGAACCGGATAGCCGTAGGGCATCACGGGTCGTAGTTGGCACGCCTCGAGGCTCTTGGCTAAGCTGAGCTCATTCTGAAATTGGGCCACATGCTTGCCGATCATCTCGTCTTTTCTAGTTTCGTACGACATCGGTCTGGTTGCCTGTTTCGCGACTCTACGGAGCCTCGCACTGTGGATTTCCGGTGAATTAGATTCTACTAAAATTCTACTGCCCCCAGTACCGCTGGCTGTCACAGTTTGTGAATTATGATGCCTCGAAGCAACATGTATTGACCAAGGTCAATCAATTTTCCGTTCTGCGCCGGCATCAGTACGCTGAATCCTGAGTTTTTTGGCCCAAAAATTGGCTCCCGGCCTGGTAGAAGCCGGATTCGCGCCGCCTTGAACCGATTTCGTAGTGCGGACCTACGGTTGCATGAGCCGCTCGGGAGAGGGCCCGAAGTAAGACCGGTTACCGGTGTGAAGCCTTTGTAACGACTTCTTAAATAAGCCATAGTTATGGGCCAATAAACTAGATTTTGGTCTGCTGGCCCGGCGGAATACGCGGACCCGCCCCGAAGTTGTTGCAGATAGTAGACTATTGTTGTGCTTTAGAAACACGTTTCCATGGATGTTGCTAAAACACACTTTCAGCGCCCGTACCTGCGGCGACCCGGCCGTCTGCCTGCCCGGGTCGGATGTACGCTCAGGGCGGCCAGGATAGGGCTGTTTACGGGTAGCCAGGGCCAGCTCACCGCCGCTCTGCTACAACCAGCTCGGAGACCAGGACCACAACCCGTCCCACGCGCGCGGCACCATGCTCGCAGCCGATGCCACGGAGGCCAAGCGCTTGGTGGTGACCCTGCAGGAGGCTCTCGCCGATCTCTTCCCCGAGGCCAGGGCCGTGGTCAAGGCCTTTCGGCAGGGACCGCCCATCCCCGCCCCGCTGAGCCTGCGTCTGCTGGGACCGGAAACCGAGCGCTTGCGGACCTACGGCGACAGGCCGCGCCGTATCATCCACCAGCTCCCTGAAATCACCCACACCGCGGCCAGCATCCAGGGCGGCGAGCCCACGCTTTGGTTGGAAGCGAACGAGGAGGAGGCGCGCCTGGCGGGCCTGACCTGGCGGCATTGCTGGCCAGTTCCCAAGCGTCCTGAAGGGCGCCGTCGGCGGTTTTCTGCCCCTGCTGCTGCTCTCCGCCAGAGATTGCTGGCCGCCATTGGCGGTGCTCATCGCCAGCGGTGCACCGGATGATGGCAACGGGCACGCAGCTCAACAGTGTCTCCTGCGACTATGCCGATGGCGCACCACCAGTGGGCACAGGGTGAATGGGTGTTCTCGGTAGCCGTGTTGAAGAAACCAAGGACGGCGTTTTACAGACCGCCCTAGCTCGCCGTTGGGGTGCTGCCCAACAGCTCCGCCGCGGCGATCACCGCCTCGGCAATCTCCGCCAGGCGCTTGTTCTGGTCCATAGCCGCCTTGCGCAACAGCCGATAGGCCTCTTCTTCGCCGAGCCCACGTTGGGCCATGACGATGCCCTTGGCACGCTCGATGCGCTTGCGCTCGGCCAGCTCACCTCGGGCCTTGTCCAAGGCCTGTTCCAGCCGCTGGAACTGCTCGAAGCGAGCCATCGCCGCCTCCAGGATCGGGCGCACCCGCTTGGCCTGGATACCGTCCACCACGTAGGCGCTGACCCCGGCCTCTACCGCACGGCGGATGCTCTCGCCCTGATCGTCCTGACTGAACATCACCATTGGCCGCGGCATCTGCGCCTGCACCGTCTGCAGGCTCTCCAGGGTGTCGCGCCCGGGCGAATCGAGGTCAATGATTACTACGTCCGGTTGTTGCTCCAGCACTTGTCCCAGCAGATCATCGGCGGAGGTCAGCGCCGCAATCAGCTCGCAGTCGGCGGAAGCCAATAGATGCGACACCGCCGCCTGGCGCTCGCGCTGCTCGTCCACCAACATGACTCTTATGTTTGCCATCGGCAATGGATCCTGTCCAACGGGAAGCCAGATCCATTAAGCAAATTCCGTTCCATGCCCCCTGATCACTATCCCCTCCCCGTACCGAGGTGGCGCCGGGGTTGGCAGCTAGGCCAAATGGCCCACTATCCCGCCCGGCCTCCGCCCTCGGTGTCAATTCCAGACCTGGTTGGGCGATGCGTTGCAGTTCACGACCGCCACATTGCCACCGGGGGTCTTGGCGTCGCCCACCGCATGCAGGCACTTGTTCAACCCGTTGACCAGCCGCTTCTTGCCGTCCTGCTTCCATTGCTGGGCCTTGGCCGCGACGCAGTTCTGCATCAGCGCATTGGCGGCAGGCTTGCTGGGGTCGCCCGCCATGCCGACGCACTTGCCGCCCTGGTTGACCAGCCGGCCTTGATCGTCAAAGCGCCACTTCTGGTTGTTCAGGTTCGGATTGCAGTTCTGAATCACCAGATTGGCGCCGGGCTTGGTCACATCGCCTGCGACATGCAGACACTTGCCGGTAGGCAGCTTGAAGGCGCGCAGGCCTTTGGACTCTTCGACAATCTTGTGACCCTCTTCCTGCATCGCCTTGAGGGCATCGGTGTTGAACTCGACCGCGCCTGCGCCAGTCAGATAGACGGCCGTCAGTGCGGCAATCAGATATGCGTGTTTCATTGACTTCGACCTTTCAATAGTATGGTTGACCAACCAGGCACGTTACGCCTTGGATGCCCGGCTGACAAGCGTTCGGCCGGGCTCTGCCGATAGACCACGGAACCCCTGACAAAGTGCCGGCTGCTCTGAAAAAGGTCCTGATCGTCCTGCTTTCGCTGCTGATGCTGGCGACCGGCTTGTTGCTGAGCCTGGCCGGCACCGAACAGGGCACCCGAGTGTTGGCGGAGCAGGCCCGGCGCTGGTCCGGAGGGGCCCTGGACTGGGAGCTAATCGAAGGTCGCCTGCTGGGCCCGTTGCGGCTGCAGGGTCTGCGACTGCAGCAACCGGAGCTGGCCCTGGATCTGCAGGCGCTGGCTCTGGACTGGCGCCCGATCGCCCTGCTTAATGGGCGCCTGCAAATCGAACGCCTCGAGGCCGAGGGCATAAGGATCGAAATCGCGGCAACTGAAGAACCGCCCGAGTCCTCCGAGCCATTCCGCGTCGCCGATCTGTCCCTGCCCCTGGAGTTCTGGGTCCAGGGGCTGCGGGTAGAGAACTTGGAACTACGCACCGGGGACCAAACCGCCCAGCAGATCGACGAGCTGGAGCTGGTGGCGCGCCTGGACGCCCGCCAGCTCTGGCTGCAACGACTCGCCCTGCGCACGCCGGACGGCGGCCTGGAGGCTCAGGGCCGGGCCGAACTGAGCGAGGCCCTACCCCTGCGCCTGAATCTGAATTGGGACTGGCGCCTGCCGGACCAGCGCCTCGCCGCCGGGAGCCTGCGGCTGCGCGGCGATGCCCGGAACCTGAGCATCGAGCACCGGGGCGGCGGCGAGTTGCCGATTGCCCTGCAAGCCAGCATCCGCGACCTGCTGGGCCGACCGAGCTGGGAGCTGGAGCTGAGCTGGCCCGAGCTGACCCTGAGCGCGGACCAGCCTCCCCTGGTGCTGGGCCCGGGGCGGCTGCAGAGCGTCGGCGGCCTGGACGACTATCGGATCGAGACCGAAGGCCAGATCAGCGGCGCCGGCCTGGGCCCCAGCCGCTGGTCGGGCCGGGCCCGAGGCAATGCCGAAGGACTCCACCTAGAGCCCCTGGAACTGATTAGCCCGCCGGCCCGGCTGGGTCTGGAAGGCAACCTGGACTGGAGCGGCCCGTTCGCCTTCGACCTAGGCTACAGAGCGGCCGGCGAGGGCCTCGCCGAACTGCACCCGGAACTGCCCGAGCGCCTGGACGCCGAGGGGCGCCTGCGGGGCCGACTGCAGGGCGAGGAGCTGACCCTGGAGGGCCTCAGCCTGGCGCTGCGGCAGAGCCCGCTGCGCCTGGACCTGCGCGGCAACCTGAGGCTGCCCGCGGGCGCCGAGCCCGCCGTCGACGGCCGGCTGCAATGGAGCGCCCTGCAATGGCCCCCGATCGACCCCGAGCCTTTGGTAAGCAGCGGCACGGGCAGCCTGGAGCTAAGTGGCAGTGCCGCCGACTACCGCCTGGCGCTGGCCGCCGAGCTGAGCGGCAGTGACTTCCCCCCCGGCCGCTGGGAACTGGAAGCGAAGGGTGATCAAGACCGCCTGGTGGTCCAGCGGCTGGCCGGGACGCTCCTCGACGGCCGCCTGCAAGGGGACGGTGAGCTGCAATGGGCCCCAGCCCCTGCCGGTCGTTTGGCGCTCGAGGTCGCGCACTTGGTGCCAGCGCCCTGGGTCCCCGACTGGCCGCCCGGGGCCAGTCTGAACGCCGACCTACGGCTGGAACTGAGCGACTCCCAGCTTCGGCTCGGGGGGCTCGACCTCGCGATCCCGGAGGCTGACAGCCGTCTCGCGATCAGCGGCCGCGCCGAGTTGACTCCGGAACTGGAGCCGACCGCCTTCGAGGCCCGGCTCGATTGGTCGGGCCTGCACTGGCCGCCCCTCGCCCCGGCCCCCGAGCTGACCAGCCCGGAGGGACAGCTGAAGCTGGCGGGCACGCCGGATGCCTACCGGTTCGACCTCGACGCGGCCTTGGCTGGGGCCCAGATCCCCCCCAGCCATTGGCAGGGAAGCGGCCAGGGCGACCGCAGCGGGCTGGTGCTGGAGCCCCTGACAAGCAAGCTGCTGGGGGGCGAGTTGCGCCTGAGCGGCCTACTAGGCTGGGCTCCCTCCCCCCGCTGGGACCTGCAGGCCAGCGGCCACGGGCTCGACCCGGGCCAGTGGCTGCCGGAGCTGGCAGGCCGGCTCGGACTCGCATTGAGCACCAGCGGCCGCATCGACGCCGAACGGGCCCTGCAGGCCGATTTCGACCTGAAGCGGTTGGGCGGCGAGCTGGCGGGGCGGGAACTCAGCCTGTCGGCCCGCGGCTTGCTGGCTGGAGAGAGCCTCACACTGCGGCGGCTGCAGCTCGACAGCGGGGGCAACCGAATCATCGCGGAGGGCGGCCTGTCGGCCCGGCGCCTGGCCCTGAACTGGCAACTGGAGATCCCTGAGCCCGGCGCCCTGCTGCCCGGGGCCGGCGGCCGGCTCGAGGCCAGCGGCCGTCTCGAAGGCAGTCCCGAACGACCGAGCCTGCAGGCCAAGCTGCGGGGCCAGGACCTGACCCTGGATGCCAACGCCCTGAGCCGCCTGGAGGCGGATCTGCAGGCCGGGTTGGGCAGCGACGCCCCACTCCGGCTGGACCTTAGCCTGGGCTCCCTGCGCGACGGCGAACGCCTGCTGCTGCAAGCGGCCAGCCTTCAGGGCCGAGGCACCACCGGGGACCACTGGCTGGCGCTGGACCTGCAGGGTCCGGCGGAGCGGCTGCGGACCCGGCTCGAAGGTGGCCTCGACCCGGCGCTTTGGGCCTGGAACGGCCGGCTCGCCGATCTGAACGTCGAGAGCGCCGAACATGGCGACTGGCGACTGGCCCTGCCCGCCGCCTTGGCCCTGGCGACCGAGTCCCTGAGCCTCGGCGAGGCCTGTCTGCAACCGGCTGCCGGCGCGGCCCGGGTCTGCGCTCAGGCGGACTGGCGCCAGACCCAGGGGGGCAGCCTCGCCGCTCGACTCCAATCCCTGGAGTTGAGCCGTCTGCTGCCGGACCTGAGCGGCGAGATCAGCGGCGACCTCGAAACCCGTCTGGCCGCCGATGGTGCCCTGCAGGGCCAGGGCTGGTTGGAGGTAAGCCCCGGCCAGCTGCGGGTGGCAGCGGATCAAGAGATGCCGCCGCTGGCCCACGGCGGCGGCCGTCTCGATCTGCGGATCGGCGCCGAAGGCCTGGCCGCCGAGTTCCAGCTTCGGGCTCTGGAACGGGGAAGTGTCCAAGCCGAAGTACAGCTGCCCCGGCTCAATCGCCTGCCCCTGGCCGAGCTCCAGCCCCTGAGCGGGCGAATCCGGGCCGAGCTGCCGGACCTGGTTGGCCTGCAAGCCTGGGTGCCGGAGCTGGAGGCCACCGCCGGCAGCCTAAGCGCCGACCTGCGGCTGGCCGGCAGCCTGGACGCGCCCCAGGTCCTGGGCGAGCTGAGGTTGGCCAACGGCGCCGCCGATATCCCCCTGGCCGGCCTGGAGCTGCGCCAGATCGAGCTGCGCATCAGGGACAACCCCGAGCAGCCGGGGCAGCTGGCGCTGACCGGCGGCCTGGTCTCCGGCCCCGGCCGGGCCGACCTGGACGGAAGGCTGGACCCAGCCAGCACTGCCTTCGAGCTAAGCCTCAAGGGCGACAACCTGCAGGTCTACAACACCCCGGATGCCCGCGCACTGGCCTCGCCGGACCTGCGCATCGGCTGGAGCGACCAAGTGCTCAGGCTGCGTGGCCGGGTGCTGATCCCGGAGGCTGCAATCACCCCCAAACTCGGACTGAGCCCGAGCCTGTTGACCGAGGAGTCGGCGGCCGAAATCCCGGGCCAGATCGTCGCCCCCTCCGCCGACGTGGTGGTGCTGAGCACCGAGGGCAAGCCACTGGAGCGGCCCCGGCCGGCGCCGCCGATCCAGCTCGACAGCCAGATAGAGCTGATCCTGGGCGACCGGGTAGACGTCAATGCGGTGGGCTTTATCAGCCGCATCGCCGGCAACGTGACCTTCACCAACCGGCCCGGGCAACCGGACCTGATCCCCGAGGCCGACGGCCGGCTGCTGATCGAAGACGGCACCTTCCGCGCCTTCGGCCAGAACCTGGAGATCGAGACCGGGCAGGTGATCTTCGCCCGGGTGCCGGTGACCGAGCCGGAACTCAATATCCGCGCCGCGCGCTGGATCGACAACGACCCCCAGATCAGCGCCGCCGGCGTGCTGATCTCCGGCCCCGCGACCGAGCCGTTGCTGGAGCTGTTCTCTCGGCCCCAGCTCGACCCCAGCGAGATTCAGTCCTACCTGTTGACCGGACGCTCCGCCAGCGCCCGCGACAGCGTGCTCAGCATCGGCACCTACCTGCACTCCAAGCTCTATGTGGGTTATGGCTACAACCTGCTGGAAAAGACCAACGAGTTCGACGCCCTTTATATCATCACCCCCCGCTACGGGGTGGAGGCCAACGTCGGCGAGGCCGACAACAGCCTGAATCTGACCTTCACCCATGAGCGCTAACTTCGCCCGGCCTAGCGCCTGCCTGCTGTTGGTCCTGCTACTGGCGCCGACACTGCCAGCCTTCGGCGGCGAATCGGTCGAGGTGCAGATCCGCGGCCTAACTGGCGAGCTATTGGATAATGTGCGCGCCTCCCTTACCCTGGAACGGCGCAAGCATCGCCCGGGGCTGAGCGCGGGGATCATCCGCCGCCTGCACGCCCAGGCCCCCGCAGAGATCGCCCGCGCCCTGGAACCCTTCGGATATTACCGCCCGGATATCCAGGCCGAACTGACAGGGCCCGAGCAGTCGGGAGGGGCCTGGCAGGCAAGCTACCGGATCGACGCCGGGCCCCTGCTGCCGATTGAAGACCTGGACATCGGCTTCGATGGCCCGGGGGCGGCGGACCCGAAGCTGGCCGAGCTGGCCGCCGACCACCCCCTGCAGCGCGACTCCTGGCTCGACCACCGCCGCTACGAGGCGGCGAAACGGGAGCTGCTGCGCCAGGTGCGCGAGCACGGCTACCTGGATGCGGCCCTGAGCGAACACCGGGTAGAGGTCCAACTGGCCACCTATGAGGCCCGTATTCGCCTGCGGATCGATACAGGGCCGCGCTATGTGTTCGGGGCCATCGAGTTCGAGCAAGACCGCTTCGACCCGGAGTACCTGGCCCGCTACCTGCTCCTGCAACCCGGCGATATCTACAGCAGCGCCCAACTGGCACGTCAGCGCCAGACCCTGAGCAAGAGCGGGCACTTTCAGAGCGTGGAGATCCTGCCCTTACCCGCCAGCACCGACCAGCCGCCGGCGATCCCCCTGCGTATTCGCCTGGAGCCTTTGAAGCCCAACCGCTTCCGGGGCGGGGTGGGCTGGGGCACGGACACCGACTTCGGCGCCCAGCTGGATTGGACTCGGCGCTATGTCGGCAGGCGCGGCCAGCGCTTCACCTTGGGCGGCGCGGCGGTGCAGGAACGGCGCAAGCTGGCCGCCGACCTGCGCTACAACATCCCGCTGGAGCCCCTGACAGGCAGCCGAGTCGAACTGGTCGCCCGCCACGAGAGCAAGGACCTCAACTTCGAGGATGTCGAACTCGACGAAGGCGGCGAGACCCGTATCGTCACCAACCTGCTTTCGGCCTTCTGGCACCGGCCCCGTAAGCACTGGGGCGGCTTCGAGCTGGAGCGGGTGTTGGGGTTCAGCCTGGTCACCGAGAACTACGACGTGTTCGAGGTGCTGTTCGGCAACCTGCCCCAGGAATCCCAGGATGCGATCCGCGATGCCATCGGCCCCGAGGCCTATTCCACCCTGGCCCCCGAATTCAATGCCTTGGTGCCCGGGCTACGCCTGACCCTGCGCCGCAGCGACGATCGCCTGTTCATCCGCGACGGCGACTACCTAAACCTGGACCTGTTGGGGGCCAGCGACAAACTGGGATCCAATATCAGCTTCTGGCAGGCGCGCCTGCGCACCTGGCACATCCGCCCCCTGCTGGGCCGGGGGCGATTGCTGCTGCGCAGCGACTTCGGCTACTCTGACGCCGAGAGCCGCACCGTGCTCGGGGTCAACTTCAACCAGATGCCGGAATACTACGAGTTCCGGGCCGGCGGCGTGCGCAGCGTGCGCGGCTACGGCTACGAGACCCTCTATCCGGCCGACGCCATTACCGGCGGCAAGCATCAATTGGTCGGCAGCATCGAGTATGAGCACGAGATCATCCCGGACTGGAGTGCCGCGGTGTTCCTCGACGCCGGCAATGCCTTCAATCGCTTCGACGACATCGATCCCAAGCTCGGCACCGGCGTCGGCGTGCGCTGGCGCTCGCCGGTGGGCCTGGCCCGCCTCGACTTCGGCCTTCCCCTGGACGACGCGGACGACCCCTTTCAGATCTATATTACGGTAGGGCCGGAGTTTTGAAGCGGACCCCGCAGCTTGATATCTGGGTGGATCGGCCCGATTTATTAGGTTCGAGTCCAGCTTACGCCCGCACCCGCTTCTATGAATGCTGACGGCGAACAGGCCGGTCTTTCCTAGTAAGCCAAGCCTGGAAATCGCCATGGATAACCAAACCCTATTTCAAAGAATGCGTACCCTACTTGGGGCGCGTTTCAGCTTTCGCGGCCAGGTGTACACCCTGATCGAAATCCTGGCCGACGAGGCCTGCGTAGTACTGCGGGGGAACGATCGCGAGGAGCCGATCCAGCTCGACCAGTTTGGGCGCCCATCGCGGCGCACCGGGGCGCTGGAGCTGGTTCCGGTGTTTGCCGCCGACGG
>CBDUCL010000013.1:0-25398 GCA_965365625.1 uncultured Chromatiales bacterium
GCCGCCGACGTCCACCAGGCAGACCCCGAGTTCCTTTTCGTCCTCGGTCAGTACCGCATAGCTGGAGCTGAGCTGCTCCAGCACCAGGTCGTCCGCCTCCAGTCCACAGCGGCGCACGCACTTGATGATATTCTGGGCCGCGCTCACCGCCCCGGTCACCATGTGCACCCGCGCCTCCAGGCGGACCCCGGACATCCCCACCGGCTCCATGATCCCGTCCTGGTCGTCGATGATGAATTCCTGGGGCAGGATGTGCAGGATCTTCTGGTCCGCCGGAATCGCCACCGCCCGCGCCGCGTCGATCACCCGATCGACGTCGCTGCGGCTCACCTCCTTGTCCTTGATGGCAACGATGCCGTGGGAATTGAGGCTACGGATGTGGCTGCCGGCGATGCCGGCGTGCACCGAGTGGATCTCGCAACCGGCCATCAGCTCGGCCTCCTCCACCGCCCGCTGGATCGACTGCACGGTGGACTCGATATTCACCACCACGCCCTTCTTCAGCCCGCGCGAGGGGTGCGAGCCGATGCCGATCACCTCGATCTCCCCGTCCGGCTTGATCTCGCCCACCAAGGCGACCACCTTCGAGGTGCCGATATCCAGCCCAACAATCAAATTCTTTTCGCCCTTCTTGGTCATTCAGGCGGGTCTCCCGTCTACTGCTCGGAACCGGAGGCGATGGCCGGCCGTCACCTCGACCGGCCGCCAGCGTACCGCCAGCCCGTTGGCATAGCGCATGTCCACGACTTCCATCCGGCCGGCGCCGCTCGCCATCAGGCGCGGATATAGGCGCAGGAAACGCCCGATCCGCTCCTCCAGGTCGCGGCTGCCCAGATGCACCAGGGGCCCCTGCTCCAGTTCCAGGGTCCAGGCGCCGCGGGCGTCCAGCCGGAGTCGGTTAACCTCCAGACCGAGGCCGCGCAGGCGGGGCCGCAAGGCGAGGAATTCGCCGCTCACTCGGGCCGCCGAGCCCTCAGGTCCATCCAACTGGACCAAGTCGGCGGGCCGGCGGCCGTCTTCCGGCGTGAATACCTCGCCGCGCCGGTTTACCAGCGAGTCGGCGCCCCATAGCGCCAACGGCCGCTGCTCGTCGACCCGCAGGTGCAGCTGGTCCGGCCATACCCGGCGCGCCTCGGCCCGTTCGATCCAGGCCAAAGCGGCGGCGGCTTGCCGCACCCGTTCCAAATCCACGCCGAAGAAGCTGCCGCTCACTTCTGGCGCCACCGCCCGCTCCAGCACCGGCAGCGGCAAATAGCGCAGCTCGCCTTCAATGTGCACCACCCGCAGCGGCAGCAGTGCCGGGTCCGTCAACCGTTCCCAGCCCCAGGCCGCCCCCAGCCCCATGGCGCCAAATAGCAGCAGCCCGAGCAACCAGCTGCGCCAGCCTCGGGCGCGTGCCGGGGTCGGCACCGGGGCCTGGGTCTTCGGCTTGGCCTGGGGCGCCATCTCAGTCTCGCTCCAGGCTGGTTTCGAGGATGCGCCACACCAGCTCGTCGAAATCGATACTGGCGGCGGCCGCCGCCATCGGCACCAAACTATGATCGGTCATGCCCGGCACCGTATTCACCTCGATCAGAAACGGCTGCTGCTGTTCGTCCATCAAGATGTCCACCCGCCCCCAACCGCTCGCCCCCACCGCATCGAAGGCCTCCAGAGCCAGCGCCTGCAGTGTCTGCTCCTTCTCGGCGTCCAGGCCGCAGGGACAGTGGTATTGGGTGCTGTCGGCCTGGTACTTGGCGGCGTAGTCGTAGAACGCATTCGGCGTCTCCAAGCGGATCAACGGCAGCGCCGAACGACCCAGGATGGCGGCGGTGTATTCCGCGCCCTGAATCCAGCGCTCGGCCAACACCAGGCGGTCATACTCAACCGCCTGGCGGAAGGCCGCGGCCAGCTGCTCGGCGTCATCGGCACGCCCCATGCCGATGCTCGAGCCCTCATGGGCCGGCTTCACCATCAACGGAAAGCCGAGCGCCGCCGCTTGGGCCAGGTCATCCTCGCTGCGCATCGGGGCGAACGCTGGCGTCGGCAGGCCCAGCCCCTGCCAGAGCAGCTTGCAGCGGTACTTGTCCATGCCCAGGGCCGAACCCAGGACGCCGCTACCCGTGTAGGGAAGGCCCAGGCTGTCCAGGGCGCCCTGGATCTGCCCGTCTTCGCCGCCCCGCCCGTGAAGCACGATGAAGGCGCGGTCGTAGTCGCTCAGGTCCAGGCCCTGCCCGGACTCGACCGCCGGATCCAGGGCCTCGGCCTGGACGCCGCGTCGCAGCAGGGCGGCCAACACCGCTGCCCCGCTGCGCAAGGAGATCTCGCGCTCCGCCGAGCTGCCGCCAAACAGCACCGCCACCCGTCCGAAGTCAGCGGCCCGGGTCATGCCGGTTCCCCCAGTACGCGCACCTCGCGCTGCAGGCGGATGCCGCTGGCGGCCTCCACCCGTTCCTGTACCCGGGTCACCAGGGCCTCGATGTCGGCGGCGCTGGCAGCGCCGGTATTGATTATGAAATTGGCGTGCTTCTCCGACACCTGAGCACCACCGATGCGCTCGCCCTTGAGCCCGGCCGCCTCGATCAGGCGCGCCGCGTAATCCCCCTCGGGATTGCGAAACACCGAACCGCAGCTGGGCTGGCCGGTCGGCTGGCTGGCCGCGCGTTGGGCCAGCAGGCGCCGAATTTGGGCCTGGGCGGCCTCGCTATCGCCGGCCTCCAGCGCCAGATGAGCGGCCAGGAACCATTCACCCGCCGGACCGCGCACTTCCCGATATCCGATGTGAAAGTCTTCGGGCAGGCGCTCGCGCACCCGGCCATTGCGGTCCAGGGTCTCGACCCTCACCACCCGCCGCCAGGTCTCGCCACCGAAGGCACCGGCGTTCATCGCCAGGGCCCCGCCCAGGGTACCGGGGATGCCGGCGAAGAATTCCAGACCCACCAACCCGGCCCGGGCCGCGAAACGGGCCAGCTTGGCACAGGCGGCGCCGGCCTCGGCCCGGATACCCTTGTCGCCTTCCCTCCGCATCTCTGTCAGGCACCCCTGAGTCGCGATTACGGTGCCTGCAAAGCCGCCGTCGCGCACCAGCAAGTTGCTGCCGAGCCCCAGCCAGAGCAGGGGCTCGCTCGGCTCCAGCTGCTGCAGGAAGGCGATCAGGTCGGCACTGTCCGCCGGCCGGTAGAGGCGCCGCGCCGGGCCGCCCACCCGCCAGGAGGTGTGACGGCTCAGCGGCTCGTCCAGGCGCAGCTCGCCGCGCAGCGGGGGCACCTTCAAGGCCGGCATCATCGGCTGCGCCCGCGCTTGCGAGGAGTAGCATCGGATTTGGCGCCGGTGGCTCGCGCCGGCTGGCTTACCGGGCGCAGCGCCTGTTGTCTTGCCAGGGCACCACACAGCGCCTCGCCACAGCCCATACGCAGGTGCCTGGTTTCTTTCTTGGCCATTAGTCTTCCCCCCCAATTATCCCCAATAGCCCTGGCAGTTCGGCCGCCAAGACGCCGATGTCCCCGGCCCCCAAGAGCAACAGGATGTCGTCCGCTTGCACCAGTCCGCGCAGCACCTCCGGCAGCTCGGCCAAGGGCTCCACGAACACCGGGTCTACCTGGCCACGGGCCCGGATGGCCCGGCTCAGGGAACGCCCGTCGGCACCGACGATGGACGCCTCGCCGGCGGCGTAGACCTCGGTCAGCACCAGCAGGTCCGCGCGTGAGAGCACCTGCACGAAGTCTTCGAATTGCTCCTGGGTGCGACTGAAACGGTGCGGCTGAAACGTCAGCACCACGCGCCGCCCGGGCCAACCTTGCCGCACTGCGTCCAGGGTGGCGGCCAGTTCCCGCGGGTGGTGGGCATAGTCGTCCACCAGCATCAGGCTGCCGCCGCCGGGAAGCTGCACCTGGCTGAGCTGAAAACGCCGGCCGATGCCTTGAAAGTTGGCCAGGCCGCGCTGGATCGCCCCATCGCTAACCCCCAGCTCGCGGGCCACGGAGACTGCCGCCAAAGCGTTGAGCACGTTGTGGCGTCCCGGCAGATTCAGGGTGATGGGCAGGCGCTGGTCCTGGCCGGCGAAGCGTACCCGGAAGCGGCACTGGCGCCCGGCCTGCTCCAGGTCCAGGGCCTGGACGTCGGCCTCCGGGTTGAAGCCATAGCTAAGCACCGGCCGGGTCACCCGCGGCAACAGCTCGCGCACCTCCGGATCGTCCAGGCATAGCACCGCCAGACCGTAGAAGGGCAGGTGGTGCAGGAACTCGATGAAGGTGTCGCGCAGACGCTGGAAGTCACCCGCGTAGGTGGACATGTGGTCGGCGTCCACATTGGTCACCACCGCCAACATCGGTTGCAGGTAGAGGAAAGAGGCATCGCTCTCGTCGGCCTCGGCCACCAGGTAGCGCCCACCGCCCAGGCGGGCATTGGCACCGGCGCTGTTGAGCAGGCCACCGATGACGAAGGTGGGATCCAGGCCGTCTTCCGCCAGCAGGCTGGCAATCAGGCTGGTGGTGGTGGTCTTGCCGTGGGTGCCGGCCACCGCAATGCCGTAACGGAAGCGCATCAACTCCGCCAGCATCTCGGCCCGGGGTACGATCGGCAGGCGCAGGGCCCGGGCCGCCGCCACCTCGGGGTTATCGGCGCCGACCGCGCTGGAGGTGACCACCGCATCGCAGCCGCGCAGGTTGTCCGCCCCGTGGCCGAAGTGGATCTCGGCCCCCAGCCGCTGCAGGCGGCGGGTGGCCGCCCCTTCGCGCAGGTCCGAGCCGCTGACCTCATACCCCAGATTGAGCAGCACCTCGGCGATACCGCTCATCCCGGCCCCGCCGATGCCGACGAAGTGCAGGCGCCGCATACGGCCCATGCCGCCGCCCGCAGGGGTTTGACCCTGCAGGGTCATGAACAAAACTCCCGGCACACCGCCGCCACCTGCTGGGCCGACTCGGGCTGGGCCAGGTGGCGCGCCGCCTGCGCCATCTCGAGGAGGCGGGGACGGTCGGCCAAAAGCTGACCCAGCTCGGCCGCCAAGCGTTCGGCATCGAGCTCGGCCTGGGGCAGCAGCCGGGCTGCCCCGGCGTCAACCAGGTAGGCGCCGTTGCGGGTCTGGTGGTCGTCCACCGCATGGGGATAGGGCACCAGCAGGGCGCCCAAGCCAGCGGCGGCGAGTTCGGAGACGGTGAGTGCCCCGGAGCGGCAGATCACCAGATCGGCCCAGGCGTAGGCGGCAGCCATGTCTTCTAGAAACGGCTGCACACTCGCCGCCACCCCCGCAGCCCGGTAGGCGGCCTCGGTCGCCTCCTGCTTGCCCTGCCCGGCCTGGTGCCGGACCTCGGGACGCCGCTCCAACGGCAACAGCGCCAGGGCCGCGGGGAGCTGGGTGTTCAGGGCCTGGGCCCCGAGGGAGCCACCGAGCACCAGCAGCCGCAACGGGCCCGCGCGCTCGGCGAAGCGGACCGCTGGCGCCGACAGACTTGCGATCTCGGCGCGCACCGGGTTGCCGCAGGCAAGCGCCCGCCGCTCCGGCCCGAAGCTGCCGGGAAAGGCCTCCAGCACCCGGCTGGCAATGCGCGCCAACCATCGGTTGGTGAGCCCCGGCACGCTGTTCTGCTCGTGCACCACCAAAGGAATCCCCAGGATGCGGGCCATAACGCCGCCGGGGCCGCTGGCGAAACCGCCCATGCCCAGCACCACGCAGGGCCGGCGCCGCCGCAACGCGCGACCGGCCTCCCAGAGGGCCCCCGTGAGCACCAGGGGCGCCCTGAGCATGCGCCGCCAACCGCTTCGGCGCAGCCCCTCGGCGCGGATCCAGTCGATTTCGAGGCCCCGGGCCGGCACCAGCCGCGCCTCCAGACCCTTGCGGGTGCCCAGCCAGGAGACGTCCATTCCCTGATCACGCAGCCGCTCGGCCACCGCCAACGCCGGATAGACGTGCCCGCCGGTGCCTCCCGCCATGATCACTACACGCCCCCCCATAGCACCTTCCCCCAGGCCTGTGAAGGCCGCGTCTGCCGGTTCTCCCAGTCGATACGCAGCAGCACGGCAATCACCACGCAGGCCACGATAATGCTGTTGCCGCCGTAGCTCATCAGCGGCAGGGTCAGGCCCTTGGTGGGCAGCAGACCCATGTTGACGCCGATATTGATAAAGGCCTGCATGCCGATCCAGAGGCCAAAGCCATAGGCGACGTAGGCACAGAAGCGGCGCTCCAGGCGCTCCGCGGCGCCGCCGATCTGGAATGCCCTCCAGGTGATCAGGGCAAACAACAGGATCACCGCCAGGGTGCCGATGAAACCGAATTCCTCGCCGATCACCGCCATCAGGAAGTCGGTGTGGGCCTCCGGCAGGTAGAACTGCTTTTGGATGCCGTTGCCGAGACCGACCCCGGCCCATTCGCCGCGTCCGAAGGCGATCAAGGCCTGGGTCAGCTGGAAACCGCTGTCATAGGGATCCGCCCAGGGGTCTGTAAAGGTGGTGATCCGTTGCAGTCGGTAGGGGGAAACAATCACCAGTCCTACCAAGGTGCTGGCGGCCAGCCCCAACAACAGCGTGAATTGCCAAGCCGACACGCCGCCCATGAACAGCAGCCCGAGGGCGGTGGCCAGCAGCACCGCGGTGGTGCCGAAGTCCGGTTGCAGCATGATCAGGAAGCAGGCGACCACCAGCAGGATCATGGGTCGGGCAAAGGCCCAGAACGAAGCCATCTGGGCCTGGCGGCGCACCAGATATCCTGAGATGTAGATGACCATGAACAGCTTCATCATCTCTGAGCTCTGCAGGCTGAACGGACCGACGGGAATCCAGCGGGTAGCGCCATTGACCGTGCGTCCGATTCCCGGCACCAGAACCAACAGCAACAACAGGAGGCCGATGAAATAGAGCCAGGTCCCCGAGCGCTCCCACTGGGCCATGGGGACCTGGGTCACCAGCAGAGCCGCGGTCAGTCCAAGTCCGATGGCGATGGCATGGCGCAGGGGGAAGTGCAGCGGATTACCGGCGATGCGGTCGCCGGCGGGCAGCGAGGCCGAGCTGACCATGACGAAGCCGAAGGCGAGCAGGGCCAGAGCCGGAATCAGCAGCCAGTAATCCACTTGCGGAAGGGCCTGGTGCTTGACGCTGCCGCGCGGGCTGGCCTGGTTCGGCGCCGATGGTTTCGACACAGCGGTGCTCATTCCGGCAGCTCCTCGACCGCAGCCGCGAAGCGTTCGCCCCGTTCCTCGTAATTGCGGAACATGTCGAAGCTGGCGCAGGCCGGCGACAGCAGCACCCGGTCGCCGGGGCGTGCCTGCTCGGCGGCCAATCGCACCGCCGCGGTCAGATCGGGGGCGCTGAACAAGGGCACCTGACCGTCGAGGGCGGCCGCGATCAGGGGCGCATCCCGCCCGATCAGGATCACCGCCCGGGCGCAGCGCGCCGCCACCGGCGCCAGGGGAGCGAAGTCCGCGCCCTTGCCGTCGCCGCCGGCGATCAGCAGCGTACTGGGTGCCTCGCCCGCGGCATGCAGCCCCTCCAGGGCGGCGATGCTGGCGCCCACGTTGGTGCCCTTGGAATCGTTGTACCAGCGCACCCCAGCCTTTTCCGCCACCAGCTGGCTGCGGTGCGGCAGGCCCCCAAAGACGCGCAGGGCCTGCAGGCGGGGCTCCAGGGGCAGGCCAGCGGCCTCCCCCAGGGCTAGGGCGGCCAGGGCATTGGCCAGGTTGTGGCGGCCCGGGATCAACAGCTCCGCGGCCGCCAACAGGGGTTGGTCGCCGCGCCAAAGCCAAGTCTCGCCCGCCTGCTCTCGAAGCCCGTAGTCACCGGCCGTTGGAGGCTGCAGGGTGAAGCCGATCACCTGCGCGGTGGCTGGCTTCATGGCCGCCACTAAGGGGTCGTCCCGGTTCACCACCGCTGTCTCGGCGCCGGCGTAAATGCCGGCCTTGGTGGCGGCATAGACGTCCAGGTTCGGGTAGCGGTCCATGTGGTCCGGCGAGACATTGAGTACCACTGCGGCCAGTGGGCGCAGGCTGCGGGTGGTCTCCAGCTGGAAGCTCGAGAGTTCCAGCACAAAAAGTTCCGCCGCTTCGTCCAGCAGATCCAGGGCCGGCTGGCCCAGATTGCCCCCCACCGCCACCCGGCGACCGGTGCGGGCGGCCATAGCCGCGACCAGGCTGGTGACGGTGCTCTTGCCGTTGGAACCGGTGATCGCCAGCACCGGGGCCTGGACGGCCCGGGCAAACAGCTCGATATCGCCCAGCACCGGCACCCCCCGGCCCAGGGCGGCGGCCACCAGGGGCTCGCTTAGGGCCACACCCGGGCTGAGGATGATGCGCTCGGCGGCGGCGAAAACCTGAGGCTGGAAGCCCCCCAGGAACAGGGCCAGATCCGGGAGTTCTTCGCGCAGGCGCTGCAGGCCCGGGGGCTGCTCACGGCTGTCGGTAACCGCCGCCGGTATCCCCTGGCGCATCAGGTAACGGGCACAGGACAGGCCGGTCTCGCCCAGCCCGACGATCAGGGTCTTGCCGGCTGCTTCGGGCTGGGTGCCGCTCATTGCGGGTTGGCTGTTCATCGGATCTTCAGGCTCGCTAGACCGACTAGCACCAGGACCACGGTGACGATCCAGAAACGCACGATGACCCGCGGTTCCGGCCAGCCCTTGAGTTCAAAGTGATGGTGCAGGGGCGCCATACGGAAGATCCGGCGTCCGGTGAGCTTGAACGAGGCCACCTGCAGAATCACCGAAACCGTCTCCATCACGAACACCCCGCCCATCACCAGCAGGATCAGCTCCTGGCGCACGCACACCGCCAACACCCCCAAGGCGGCCCCGAGGGCCAGGGCCCCGACGTCCCCCATGAACACCTGGGCCGGGTAGGCGTTGAACCAGAGAAAGCCCAATCCGGCGCCGACGATGGCCCCGCAGAACACCACCAGTTCGCCGACCCCGGGAATATTCGGGATGCGCAGATAGCTGGCGAAGTCGGCGTGACCCGTAACGTAGGCGAAGATGCCCAGGGCCCCGGCCACCAGCACCGTGGGCATGATGGCCAGGCCGTCCAGGCCGTCCGTCAGGTTGACGGCATTGCTGGAACCGACGATCACAAAGTAGGTAAGCAGGATGAACCAAGGCCCCAGTTGCAGGGATACATCCTTTAGATAAGGGATTAACAAGGCGGTCTCGGTGGGGTCAGCCGCCCCGAAATACAGGGCCAGGGCCGCCGCCAGGCCAGCCAGCGACTGCCAAAAATACTTGTAGCGGGCGGCCAGGCCGCGGGAGTTCCGCAGCACCAGCTTCTTGTAGTCGTCCACCAGGCCGATGGCACCGAACACCAGGGTAACCAGCAGTACCACCCAGACGTAGCGGTTGCCCAGGTCGGACCAAAGCAGCGCGCTGAGCGCGATGGCCACCAGCAGCAGGGCGCCACCCATGGTGGGCGTACCCGCTTTGGAGAAATGGCTCTCCGGGCCGTCGTCGCGCACCGTTTGGCCGATCTGGTGACGGCTCAGGCGGCGGATCATGGTCGGCCCCACCAGCAACGAGATCAGCAGGGCGGTCAGCACCCCCAGGATGGCGCGCAGGGTCAGGTACTGGAACACCAGGAAGCTGCTGTCGAAGCGTGCCAGGTACTCGGCCAGATACAGCAGCATGCTAAGCCTCCCCCACCAGAGCGTCCGCCACCCGCTCCATGCGGGCAGCGCGCGAGCCCTTGACCAACAGGCAGGCCGGGCCATTGAGTTCGTGTTGCAGCGTATCCAGGAGCCGCGGCAGCTCGTTGCAATGCACGCCCCCGGGGCCAAAGCCCTGGCTGGCGGCGCGGCTGGCTGTGCCCAGGGTAAACAGGCGGTCGATGCCGGCGGCGCGGGCACGCTCGCCCAAGCGGCGGTGCAGGGATTCGGCCTCGCGACCCAGCTCCGCCAAGTCGCCCAGCACCAGCCAGCGCTCGCCGGGAGCGCTCGCCAGCAGCTCGATGGCCGCCCCCACCGAGTCCGGGTTGGCGTTGTAGCTGTCGTCGATCACCCGCAAACCCGCCGGCCCGAAGCGGGTCTGCAGCCGCCCCTTGACCGGCCGCACCCGGGCCAGGCCGGCCCGCACCTGGGCGGGATCGGTGCCCAAAGCCAGGGCGGCGGAAGTCGCAGCCAGGGCATTCATCACATTGTGAAAGCCACCCAAAGCCAGCTCCAGATCCAGCACCAGGTCCGGGGTCTGCACCTCGAAGACGCAGCGGAAGCCCTGGTCGTCCCAGCGGATCTGCACCTCTTCGGGGCGCACCCGCAGCTCCGCCTGCGGGCTGCTGCCGAAGCCGATCACCCGACGCTCCCCCGCGAGCCGGCGCCACAGGCCCGCCCAGGGGTCGTCGGCATTCAGCACCACCAGACCGTCCGGACCCAGGCCGCCGATAATCTCTCCCTTGGCCCGGGCCACCCCCTCCAGGGAGCCGAAGCCCTCCAGGTGGGCGGCGCCCACATTGTTCAGCAGCACCAGGTCCGGCCGGGCCAGATCGCTCAGATAGCCGATTTCACCCCGGTGGTTGGCCCCCATTTCGATCACCGCATAGGGCTCGCCCTGCAGCCGCAGCAGGGTCAGGGGCACGCCGATGTCGTTGTTCAGGTTGCCGCTGGTGGCCAGCACCTCACCGCGCTCGCCGAAAATCGACGCCAGCAGTTCCTTGACCGTGGTTTTGCCGTTGCTGCCGGTGATCGCCACCAGGGTATTGCCGAAACGGCGGCGCCAGGCGGCGGCCAGCCGCCCCAGTCCAAGACGGGTGTCGTCGACCTGCAGCAGTGGCAAATCGAGCTTCGGCCGCCGGCAGACCATGGCGCCAACGGCACCGCGCTCGTGGGCAGCGCCGATATAGTCGTGGCCGTCGAAGCTCGGCCCCCGCAAGGCCACGAACAGGGCGCCGGGCTGGATGCTTCGGCTGTCGGTGCTGACCCCATCGAAGCGCGCATCGGCGCCAATGTGGCGCCCGTGGATCATCTCCGCTGCCTGGGACAGGCGCAGCTCGCTCATGCCCTGCCCTCCCCGGCCGCCAGCAGGCTGGCCACGGTCTCGCGATCGCTGAAGCGGGTCACCAGATCGCCATTGGTCTGGGTGGTCTCGTGGCCCTTGCCAGCCACCAGAACCAGGTCCCCCGGCGCGCTCGATTCGACGGCGCGGCGAATCGCCAAGCCCCGGTTACGCTCCACCCGGGCGCGTTCGGGACGGCGCATGCCGGCCAGGATGTCGGCGATAATGGAGTCGCCGTCTTCACCCCGAGGGTTGTCGTCGCTCAGCAGCACCTGATCGGCGAATTCCTCGGCCAAGGCTCCCATCAGAGGCCGTTTGCCGCGGTCGCGCTCGCCGCCGCAGCCAAACAGGCACAGCAGGCGCCCTGGGGTATGCTCCCGCAGGGACTTCAGGGCCTGCTCCAGCGCATCCGGGGTATGGGCGTAGTCCACCACCACCAGGGGCTGGCCGGGAGCGCCGAAGCGCTCCATGCGCCCCGGCACCGCGGGCAGGGCGGCGAGACGCGCTACGGCCTGCTCCAGGGGCAAACCCTGGCGCAGCAGCACCGCCAGCACCGCCATCAGATTACTGGCATTGAAGCGGCCCAGCAGGCTGGAGCTAAGTTCCGCCCGCCCCCAGCTGCTGCGGACCCGGATCTCCAGGCCCCTCGGGCCGGTAGCGGTCTCTTCGGCCCAGACCCAACCCGCCAGGCCGCTCGGTAGCGGACCGCTGGGGCGGCAGCCGTAGAGCACCGGCGCCACGTCCGGGGCCAGCTCCGGCAACAACTCGCGGCCGAAGGGATCGTCGTGGTTGAGCACCGCGCAGGACAGCCCCGGATGCCGGAACAGGCGCTGTTTGGCGGCGGCATAGGCGGCCATGTCACCGTGATAGTCCAAGTGGTCGCGGCTCAGGTTGGTGAGCACCGCGGTGTCGAAGCGCAGGGCCTCGACCCGGCCCTGGTCCAGGGCGTGAGAAGAAACCTCCATGCTCACCGCCTCGGCCCCCGCTGCCCGCAGCTCGGCCAGGCGCCCCTGCAGGCTCACCGGGTCCGGGGTGGTATGGCTGGCCGGGATCAGGTTCGGCGGCAGGCCGCTGCCCAGGGTGCCGATCACTGCGCAGGGCCGGGTCGCGCCCAGGGCCTGGGCCAGGAACAGGCTGCAGCTGGTCTTGCCGTTGGTACCGGTGAAACCGATCAAACGCATTTCGGCGCTGGGGTCGCCGTAGAAGCGACCGGCGATCTCGCCGGCGCGCCGGCGCAGCTCCGGCAGCGCCAGCAGGGGCAGGCGGCGGCCGCCGAGCAGGGCGCGGATACGGGTTTCGGGCCAAGTCGGGTCCGGCTCGTAGGCAATGGCGGCGGCGCCCTGCTCCAGGGCCTGGGCCAGGTGCTGCAGGCCATGGCCCAGGCCGCCGCGGCAGGCGAGAAACAGCTGGCCCGGGGCCAGCCGGCGGCTGTCCAGCGTCAGGCCGGTGACGGCCGGATCCTGACCGGACGGCACCCGGGCCAGTCCCCGCAGCAAAGCGGACAGGTGCATGGTCGGGGGGTTGTCGCTGGGCTGGGCCATCATTGTGACGGCTCCAGGGCGGCCAGGCGTAGCTGCTGGGCCCGGATGCGGTCGGGGGCGATGTTGAGCAGGCGCATGGCGCCCGCCATTACCTCGGCGAATACCGGACCCGATACCAAGCCGCCGTAATAGTCGCCGGCGCTGGGTTCATCGATCATCACCACCATCACCAGACGCGGCGCGCTGGCCGGGATTATACCGGCGAACAGGGCCTGGTAGCGGTCCTTCGCATAGCCGCCGGCAATCGATTTCTTGGCGGTGCCGGTCTTGCCGGAGACCCGGTAGCCGGGTACCGCGGCTTTCGGGGCGGTGCCCTCGCGGGAGACCACGCTTTCCAGCATCTGGCGCACCCTGCGGGCGGTATCGGCGCTCATTACCCGCTTGCCGGCGGGAACCTGTTCCGGTGCCAGCTTGAACAACGATACCGGACGCAGCACGCCGTCGGCAGCCAGGGCGGCATAGGCCTGGGCCAACTGCAGGCTGGTCACCGACAGGCCGTAGCCGAACGACAGGGTCGCCTGCTCGAAGCGCGACCAGCCGTCGAAGTGGGGCAGGCTGCCGGCCACCTCGCCCGGGTAGGTGCTGTCGGTCAGGGCACCGAAGCCGAGCCGGGCGTAGAAGGAGTAGAGCTCCTCCGGCGTTAGCTCCAGCGCGATCTTGCTGGCGCCCACGTTGCTGGACTTGCGCAGCACAGTGGCGACGTCGATGGGACCCAGGTTGTGGTGATCGCGCACCATCTGGCGGCCGACCGGGAAGTAGCCGGGGCTGGTGTCGATCAATTGACCGGGACGCAACCGGCCGGCCTCCAGGGCGGCGGCGACGGTAAACGGCTTCATGGTCGAGCCGGGCTCCAGGACATCGGTCAAGGCCCGGTTGCGCAGCCGCCCGCCGCCGCTGTCGCGGCGCCCGTTGGGGTTGTAGGCGGGCTGGTTGACCAGGGCCAGGACTTCGCCAGTGCGCACATCCAGGATCACCGCCGAGCCGGAACGGGCCTTGTTACGCTGCACCGCCGCCTTGAGCTCGCGGTAGGCCAGGAACTGGAGCCGCCGGTCCAGGCTCAGCACCAGATCGTTGCCGTTGCGTGGGGCTTGCACGTTCTCGACGTCACGCACCACCCGGTTGCGGCCGTCCTTGAGCACCCGTTTCTTGCCGGGGTGGCCGCGCAGCCAGTCCTCATAGGCCAGCTCCAATCCCTCCTGGCCGCGGTCGTCGACGTCGGTGAAACCCACCAGGTGGGTGGTCACCTCGGCGCTCGGGTAGTAGCGGCGATACTCGCGGTGCAGGCCGACACCCGCTAAATCGAGGGCGCTGATCTGCTCGGCGACATCCGGGGTGACCCGCCTTTTCAAATAGAAAAAGCTGCGCTCGCTGCGCCGGGCCAGGGTGCGTTGCAGCTGCCCCAGGTCGAGTTCCAACAACTGCGCCAGGGGCGCCAAATCGCGGGTCTCGGCGCTGAGTTCCTGCGGATTGGCCCACACGGAATGCACCGGGGTGCTGATCGCCAGGGGCTCGCCATGACGGTCGGTGATCATACCCCGATTGGCAGGCATCTCGACCACCCGGAGATGGCGCAGCTGGCCTTCGCGGCGCAGAAAATCTCCGTCGAGCACCTGCTGGTCGACCGCCCGCCACAACAGAGCCACCTGGGCCAGACCGAGCATGCCGAGCACCAGCCGGCGGCGGACCCGGTAATCGGGCATCGGCGCGGGCGCTCGCTCGGGCTGCGGCTTGCGGCTTTTTCGTTGCGGGCGGCTCATGATTCGGGGGCGATGACGATTACTTGTTCCGGTAACGGGTCATGCATCTGCAATTCTTTGCGGGCCTTGTTCTCGATGCGCCAATGGGTGGCGAGGGTACTCTGCTCCAGCTGCAGCCGCCCCCATTCCACGTCCACTGCGTCGCGCTCGGCGCGCAGGCCCTGCAGTTCCACGAAATACTTGCGGCTGGCGTACTTGGCATACACCACCGCGGTGGCGGACAGAATCACCGCCAGGGCACAAACGGCGACCAGTGCCGGCGCACCCAGTTTCATGCCGGGCGCTCGGCGACCCGCAGTACGGCGCTGCGCGCCCGCGGGTTGTCGTCCAGCTCCGCGGGAGACGGCCGCTGGGCCTTGCCCACCAGACGCAGCCGAGGCCGCAGCTGGTCGCTGGTCACCGGCAGCCCGGGCGGAAAGTCATCGCCCCGGGACTGCTCGCGCAAATAGCGCTTGACGATCCGGTCCTCCAACGAGTGAAAGCTGATCACCGCCAGCCGCCCACCCGGGGCCAGCACCGGCAGCATCTTATCCAGTGCCTGGCGCAGCTCAGCGAGCTCCCGATTGACGAAGATACGGATCGCCTGAAAGCTGCGGGTGGCCGGATGTTTGTCCCGCTCCCATTTCGGGTTGGCGCGGCTGACGATTTCCGCCAGGCGACCGGTGTTGATAATCGGCGCCTCAGCCCGCGCCGCCACGATGGCGGCGGCGATGCGCTTGGCGAAGCGTTCCTCACCGAGCTCCTTGAGCACCTGGGCGATCTCCGCCGCGCCGGCCCTGGCCAGCCAGTCGGCGGCGCTGATACCGGATTTCGGATCCATTCGCATATCCAGGGGACCATCCTGCAAAAAACTGAACCCCCGAGTCGGATCGTCCAGCTGCGGGGAGGACACGCCCAGGTCCAACAGCACGCCGTTGACCCGTCCGCTCACGCCCTTTTCCTGCGCCAGTTCTGCCAGCATCGCAAACGACCCCTGATTGATCGAAAATCGCCGGTCCTGACCAAACTGCTCCCGCCCGCTGGCTACCGCGGCCGGGTCCTTGTCCATGGCATACAGCCGTCCGGCGGCGCCGAGCCGGGCCAGAATCTCCCGACTATGGCCGCCGCGGCCAAAGGTGCCGTCTATGTAAATCCCGGCCGGATCCAGGGCCAGGGCCGCCAGGCTCTCGGCCAGCAGCACCGGCCTGTGCCCGTGAATTTTCCCCATTACAGGGAGAAGCTTTCCAATTCCGGCGGCAGCTCGCCGCCTTCCAGGTCCGCCTCTTCCAGCCAGTCGGCACGCTTTTGGCTCCAGGTCTCTTCGTCCCAGAGTTCGAATTTATTGCCCTGCCCCACCAGCACCACCTGCTTTTGCAGGTTGGCGAAACGCCGCAGCTCGTTCGGCAACAGCACCCGACCCTGGCCGTCCATCTCTAGTTCCGCCGCATGGCCGATGTACAAGCGCTGCAGGCTGCGGGCGGCCCGATTAAACGAAGGCAGTTGATTCAATTTGTCTTCCACCAGCTGCCATTCCGGTAACGGGTAGACCAGCAGGCAGTGGTCGCGGTCGACGGTAACCACTAGTTGCGAGGCACAGCTCTCCTGCAGCCGTTCCCGATAGCGGGTCGGTATGGCGATGCGCCCTTTGCTGTCTAGGGCGAGCGTACTGACGCCTCGAAACAATGGATCCCCCTTTGCCCCACAAGAATTCCCTTTCCCGCCACTTTCCTCCACTTTTCACCATAATAGGTAGCGGATCTCCACCTTGTCAAGGAAACCGGCGCGGAAATTCAAGAAAAAGTTCCTTTGCCGTCAGTCACTTACGGGGCCCTATTGAGAAGGTGGTCGCAACAGAAAAGCACGCTAAATACAGCGTGATAAGGCGGATAGTTAAAGCAGTTTATTAGGGTTATTGCGGGCCCGGACGGGCAACCGGAAAGGAAGGGAGCCGGCCTGTAAGCCGGGTTCTGTCGGGGACAGTCATTCATCTACGGCGCGCGTCACCACGCGCCTCTAGCGACCTACCCGGGAACTGTGCGGACCACACATGGCGACCGTAGCCGCCGGTTCCCCTATTTGGTCTTGCTCCGGATGGGGTTTACCCTGCCACCGATGTTGCCACCGGCGCGGTGCGCTCTTACCGCACCATTTCACCCTTACCGCAATGCCCGCAGGCGGTGCGGCGGTATATTTTCTGTGGCACTTTCCGTAGGCTCGCGCCCCCCAGGCGTTACCTGGCATCCTGTCCTGTGGAGCCCGGACTTTCCTCCGCCGCGCCCGATGGCGCGGCAGCGACTGTCCGGCCGACTCCCAGTAACGAAAGTTAATGCCCTTCGCCGGCGATTGCAAGAGATGCTAAGCCTCGGGGGGCACTCCGAAAGATCCGGACAGGGCTCGGAGACCGAAAGTTCGCGAAAAGCGGGTGACCGAGGCTATCCCCCGTACGCGGCGGCGGTTAATCTCCTGCCTTCCAGCGCAACCCCAGTTGATAAAGCTCGTTGCGGCGGGCGCCGGTGATCTCGGCGGCGAGGGCTGCAGCTTGCTTCAGGGGCAACTCCGCGGCGAGGATCCGCAGCACCCGCTTGGCCTCACCAGCGTCGGCGCCCGCGGCCTCCGCACCCGCCACCAGCATCACGAACTCCCCCTTACGCTGCTGCGCGTCGGCCTCAACCCGCTGCGCCAGTTCCCCCAGGCCGCCGGCGAGGAAGGTTTCATGCAGCTTGGTCAACTCCCGCGCCAAAACCCCTCGGCGCTCGGCACCGAACAATTCCGCCAGGTCCTGCAGCGTATCCAGGATGCGGTGGCTCGCCTCATAGAACACCAGGGTCCGAGTCTCTCCGCGCAGGCCCTCGAGCCAACTGCGGCGGGCCGCCGCGCGGCGCGGGGCGAAGCCCTCGAACAGGAATCGGTCGCTGGGTAGCCCAGCCGCGGAGAGGGCGCAAATCAATGCGCTGGGTCCGGGCACCGGCACTACCCGGTAGCCGGCCTCCCGGGCCGCCCGCACCAAGACGAACCCGGGGTCGCTGACCAGCGGCGTGCCCGCGTCCGAGATCAGGGCCAGGGATTCCCCCGCCGCCAGGCGCGCCAGCAGCCCGGGCAGCTTGTCGCGCTCATTGTGCTCGTGGAATGAGGTCAGCGGGGTCTGGATGCCGTAATGAGCCAGCAGGCGGCGGCTGTGGCGGGTGTCTTCGGCGGCGATCAGGTCTACGCGTCCCAGCACATCCAGGGCCCGACGCGAGATGTCCTCCAGGTTCCCCAGCGGGGTGGCCACCACATAAAGTCCCGCATCGGCAATTGACACGCTATCTCCCAGAAAACATACTGGCCCGAAGCGGAAAAAGCACCGCCGTTCCAATCGAATATCCCTGCATCCTGCCCCCAGCCACCTCACCATGCAAGCCATTCGCCTCCTGCTCGTCCTGTCCTCCCTGTTGCTGGCGCTGTCGGGCTGTGCGCCGACGCCGACCCGCCCCAGCCCACCGCCGCAGATCGCCGCCGGCCAAGCCGAAGGAGCGGCCCTCGAGGCCCGCGGCGAGCATGCGGCCGCCGCCGCCCTCTACCGCCAGCTGGCCCAGGGCAGCGCCGCGCCTTGGCGCCAGGACCTGTTGCTGTTGGCGGCCCAGGCCCTGCTGGCAGATGGAGCGGCGGCGGAGGCTCAAGCCCTGCTGACGGAGCTGGGATCTGCCGAACTGAACGCTGACCAAGCTCGAAGCCTGCAATTGCTGCAGGCCGAGGCCGAACTGGCACTGGGCCGACCGGATGCCGCCCTGATTCGGCTAGGGCCATCCCCCCCGGCCGACGCGGCGCCCGACAGCCGGCGGGCCTATCATCGCCTGCGCGCCGAGGCCCTGGCGGATCTGGGCCGGCACTGGGACAGCGCCCTGGAGCTCATCGAACTGGATCCCTGGCTGGCGGAAAGGGATCGGCTTGACAACCAGCTCGCCATCCTTGGCCAGCTCAACCGCTTACCCCAAGCCGAGCTCCTCGCGCCTCGCCCCTACCAGCCGGAACTCAGCGGCTGGCTGGCGCTGGCGGTGATCCTGCGCCCACCGACTAAGGACTTGGCTGAGACCGAGCCGCGGCTCGCCGACTGGCGCCGGCGCCACCCAGGCCACCCGGCCCTGGCGGAGTTACCGCAGGCTTGGTTCGTCCGCTTGCAAGAGGAGGTCTACCGCCCCGGACAAATCGCCGTGCTATTGCCGGAAAGCGGGCGCTTCCAATGGGTGGCGGCGGCCCTGCGCGCCGGTATCCTGGCCGCCTTCTTCGAGCAGCCGCCGGCCGAGCGTCCAAGCCTGCGATTTTACGACAGCGCCGATCCAAACCAGGTTTGGCCCCTGTTCCAGCAGGCGGTGGCCGACGGAGCCGAGATGGTGCTGGGTCCCCTGGACAAGGACGCGGTGATCCAGTTGGCCCGGGCCGGCGAGCTGCCGGTGCCGGTGTTGGCCCTGAACCAAGTCCCGCCGGAGCCCGGCTTCGCCCCCGAACTCTACCAATTCGCCTTGGCCCCGGAAGACGAAGCGCGGCAGGTGGCCGAGCGCGCCTGGGCCCAGGGCTACAGCCGAGCCCTGGTGCTTACGCCGGCCGACGACTGGGGCGACCGGCTGTATGCCAGCTTCCGCCAGCGCTGGCTGGAGCTGGGCGGCGGTATCGCCGACCACCAGCGCTACGACCCCAAGCAACGCGACTTCTCGGACACCCTGCGGGCCCTGCTCGACCTGGACCTCAGCCGCGACCGGTTGCAGCAGATGCAACGCTTGCTCGGGCGCAACCTGGAGTTCGAGCCGCGTCGGCGGGCCGATGCGGAATTTGTGTTCCTCGCCGCCCGTCCGGACCCGGCGCGCGCCCTGCGCCCTCAGCTTCAGTTCCACCATGCCGGGGACCTGCCAGTGCTGGCCAGTTCGCACCTGTTCAACGGCGAGCGCAATCCAAGCCGGGATCTGGACTTGGACGGGATCAGTTTCCCCGACCTGCCCTGGCTGTTCGACCAGGCCCCGAACCCCGAGCTTAGCCGCGACCGACTTGCCGCCGCCCTGCCCGACTTTAGCCAACGCCTGGCCCGATTCTACGCCATGGGCATCGACAGCTATATCCTGGTACCTCACCTGGCCAGGCTGCGCCGCAGCCCGGGTAGCGGCCTGGACGCCAACACCGGCCAACTCTACCTGGACGATCTCAACCAGGTGCACCGTCGCCTGACCTGGGCGCGTTTCGTCGACGGCAGCCCACAACCGGTCGATGCCGCACCGGCCCCGCCGTCGGACCTGGCGCCGAGCGCAACAGCCACGGAGCCAACCGCGTCGGACAACGCTTCGGTCGAAGCCTTGTAGATGGCGGCGGGCAAACCCAAGCCATCGCACCCCAGCGGCGCTGAGGCCGAGGACCTGGCCTGCGCCTGGCTGCAGGCGCGCGGACTGAGACTGCGCGAGCGCAACTACCGCTCCCGACGGGGCGAGATCGACCTGATCATGCAAGACGGCGACGAACTGGTTTTCGTCGAGGTCCGATATCGCGCCAGCAGCCGCTACGGCTCGGCGGCGGAGAGCGTCACCGCCGCCAAGCAGACACGGCTAATCAGCGCGGCCAGCCAATACTTGCAAGGCCAGAGCGGCACCCGGGCCTGCCGCTTCGACGTGCTGGCCTTGTCTGGAGCCAAGGGCGAGCGCGTCGACTGGATCCGCGATGCCTTCCAGGCCGCCGGGTGAACCATCCTCTCCCCGTTGTGCCAGCGCTACTGATACAATTCGCCGATCCGCGACCTGGCCGTCCCTTGGAGAGCCTCGCCCCATGTCCCTGCAACTGAACCAACGGGTCCAGCACCTGTTCGAGGAGAGCATCCAGGCCAAGGCGGAGGCCCTGCCGCTGCTGGAGCAGCCGATCGTCGACGCCGCCGAGCTGATTGTCGCCCAACTTCTCAACGGCGCCAAACTTCTGAGCTGCGGCAACGGCGGCTCAGCGGCCGACGCCCAGCATCTGGCCTCGGAGATGCTCAACCGATTCGAACGCGAGCGCCCCGGCCTTCCGGCTATCGCCCTGACCACCGACAGTTCCACCCTGACCTCGATCGCCAACGACTATGCCTTCGATCAGGTGTTCGCCAAGCAGATCCACGCCCTGGGCCAACCGGGAGACCTGCTATTGGCGATCACCACCAGCGGCGACTCCCCAAATGTGTTGCAAGCGGTGCAAGCCGCCCACGAGCGCGAGATGTATGTGATCGGCCTGAATGGACGCGACGGCGGCGAACTGGCGCCCCTGTTGACAGAGACCGACATCGAGATCCGGGTGCCAGCAGGCTCCACCGCCCGCATCCAGGAGGTGCAGCTGTTGATCATTCACTGCCTGTGCGATCTGATCGATAGACAATTACTCGGCCACTAGGAGTCTTGCCATGCCCCCACACACTCGGCCTTTGCTCGCCCTTATAGTGCTCGCCCTGGGACTGCTGCTGAGCGGCTGCGGCGCGGTCGTTATCGGCGGCGCCGCCACCGGGGCGGCCATAGCCTACGACCGGCGCGACGCCGAAACCGTTCTGGATGACCAGAAGATCGAGTTACAGGCGCTGGACATAAGCGACAAGAACCCGCAGCTGGCGGAGCAAACCCAGATCTCCACCACCAGCTTCAATCGGCTGGTACTGCTCACCGGCCAAGCCGCCAGCGTCGACGCCAGCCGCCGCTTCGCCGCGCTGGTGGCACGCATCCCCGGGGTCAAGCGGGTGATTAACGAGGTACAGATCGGCTCCAACGTCTCGGTCGCCCAGCAGAGCAGTGACAGCTACCTGACGGGCAAGGTCAAGACCGCCCTGTTCGGCGTCAAGGTGGAGGGCTTCGAGGCCTCCCGCATCAAGGTGGTCAGCCACGATGGTGCAGTCTATCTCATGGGACTAGTGACCCAGCGCGAAGCCGAGATCGCGGTGGAAGAGGCACGCACCATCGGCGGCGTGGCGAAAGTGGTGCGGGTCTTTGAATACATCCAGGGCTGAGACGCCGCTGAGCCCGGCCTTGCTGAACCGGCTGCGGCAGCTGCTGGGTGCGGACCAGGTGCTCGACGACCCGGCCGACTGTTGGCCCTATGGCTACGACAACAGCCGCCGCCAGGCCCTCCCGGCGGCCGTGGCCTTTGCCACCGAGGAACCCCCCATCGTCGAGCTGGTGCGGTTTTGCAACACCGAGGAGCTACCCCTGATCGCCCGCGGCCGCGGTACCGGCACCACCGGCGCAACAGTCCCGGACCGCGGCGGCATCGTGCTGTCGCTGGAACGCATGGACCGTATCCTGGAGATCGACCCGGCCAACCGCCTGGCCCGGGTCGAGCCCGGGGTCACCAACCAGCAGTTGCAGGATGCGCTCGCCCCGCACGGCTTCTTCTGGCCCCCGGACCCCACCAGCGCCGCCACCTGCACCATCGGCGGCAACCTGGCCTACAACTCGGCCGGGCCGCGAGCGGTCAAGTACGGCACCCCGAGGGAGAACACCCTGGGCCTGCGAGCGGTTACCGGGGCCGGCGAGATGATCCGCACCGGGGTGCGGACCACCAAGGGCGTGGTGGGCTACGACCTGACCCGGCTGCTGATCGGCAGTGAGGGTACCCTGGCCATCATCACCGAGGCGACGCTGAAGCTCACCCCCCTGCCGGAGGCCAAACGCACCCTGCGCGCGAGCTACCGGGACATTCATGCGGCGGCCCGTGCGGTGTCGTCGATCATGGCCCAGCCGGTGACTCCCTGCGCCCTGGAGTTCATGGACCGTGCCTGCTTGAGGCTGGTGCGCGACTTCGCGGAGCTGGATCTGGAAACGGGCGCCGGGGCCCTGCTGATGATCGAGGTCGACGGGCCCCTGGCCCTGTTGGACCATGCGGTAGCTGCGGTGGAAGCCGCCGCCCGGGTGCCTGGTCTGGTGGAGATCCGCTCGGCGTCGGACCGCGACGAGATTGCCGCCCTGTGGAAGACCCGCAAGGCCCTGTCGCCGGCCCTGCGCAATGCGGCGCCGAAGAAGATCAACGAAGACGTGGCGGTGCCGGTATCCGCGATCCCGGAGCTGATCGAAGGCCTGGAACGGCTGAGCCGGGACAGCGGCATCCAAATTGTCAACTTCGGCCATGCCGGCAACGGCAATATCCATGTCAACCTGTTGCTGGACCCGGACGACCCGACGCAGGCAGCGAACGCCTCAGGCTGCCTGAGCGCGGTTTTTGACCTAGTGCTGGGGCTCGGCGGTACCCTGTCGGGCGAACACGGGGTGGGGCTGGTCAAGCGCGATTTCGTCGCCCGGGAGATCGATCCCGCCAGCCTGCGCCTGATGCGTGCCATCCAGCGCGACTTCGATCCGAAAGGGATACTCAACCCGGGCAAGAGCCTGCCCCTGGCGCCGGAAACGGGTTAACCCAGCATGGCGAAGGGACAACCGAAACTTCCGTCCCTTAAGGTGGCCCAGACTGCCACCGATGCCGACCGGGAACCCACGGGCGGAGCCGGCCGCCGCCACGCTCAGGGCGGTCGGCTGGGGGTACGCGGCAAGCTTTTCATCGTCTCCCTGGTATTGATCCTACTTGTGGGCCTGGCCTCCGGCGGCTACCTGGAACTGCAGATGCGGCGCTGGATTGGCGAGCGGGTAGAGACCGAGCTACTGCGGCAGGCCGCGATCGCCAAGCAGCACGTCGAGCTGGTATTGCGCCAGTCAGAGCCGGATCTGGATCGGCTGGCCGACACGCTGGGGGCGGCCAGCAACAGCCGAATCACCCTGATCGCCCCCGACGGGTGGGTAGCTGGGGACTCCGAACTCTCGCCCGAGCAGCTGGCCACCCTGGAAAACCACGGCCGTCGGCCGGAGGTTCTCGCCGCCCGTGCCGGTGGGCATGGCATCAACCGCCGCTTCAGTACCACCCTGGATACCGAGATGCTGTACCTGGCGAGTACGCTGGACAGTCAGCCTCCGGGCTGGGTGCTGCGCATCTCGCGCCCGCTGGCCGCGGTGGACCGGGCGATTCGGGACCTCCATCTGCACCTGATCTTTGCCGGTCTGCTGGGACTGGTCATCGCCGTTTTCATGAGTGGCCTCGCCTCGCACCTATCGACCCGAACCCTGCGCGCCTTGGTGCGGCACGCCCATGGCAGCTCCGGCCCCGATTCCGCCACCCCAGCCCCGCCCGGCGACGAAATCCAGGGCCTACTCGGGTCCTTCGACGAACTCGCCGACGCGCTGCAGCTGCAGATGGACCGCCTGGCCCAGGAGCGGGATCGCTCCCAAGCCATCCTCGACTGTATGGGCGAGGCCCTGTTCGCCCTGGATGCGCGGCAGCGGGTGATTATGGTGAACCAAGCGGCCCTGGACCTGTTGCGACGGGAGGACCCGCCGCTGGGGGCTCGCCTCAGCGAGATCACCGGCGTCCCTGCGCTGGAGGCGACCCTGAGCCAGGCCTCGGCCGGAGAACTGGTGGGGAGCGAATTCACCCTGGCCAACCCGGGGCCCCGTGAGATCCTGGCGCGCGCCGCCCCGCTGCGCCTGAGCGGTGGCAGCGTGGTCGTGATGCACGACATAACCGAGCTGCGGCGAATGGAGCGCTCACTGCGGGATTTCGTAGCCAACGCCTCCCACGAGCTGCGCACCCCGGTGAGCGTGATCCGCGCCAATGCCGAGACCCTGGCTGATGGCGCCATTGCAGACCCCAGCGTCGCCCACCGCCTGGTGGCCACCTTGGAGCGCAACGCCCAGCGTCTGGTAAACATCGTCACCGATCTGCTGGACCTTTCGCGACTGGATGCCTACCAATACCAGATTCGACCCGAGCGGGTGCGGCTGGCGCCCGCGTTGTCCGCTTGCATCGATGGCTTGACCCCGTTGGCGGCGGAACAGGAAATCGAACTGGCGCTGGAGGTAGATCCGGAGCTTTGGGTGCTGGCCGACCCCGCGGGCCTGGACCAGATTCTGCTCAATTTGACGGACAACGCCCTTAAGTACGCTCCCCCCGACAGCCGGGTACTGATTCGCGCCGGCCGCCGGGACGCTGGTTTGCTGATCGAGGTGGTCGACAGCGGACCCGGCATCCCCCTGGAGCATCGCGAACGCCTATTCGAGCGCTTCTACCGGGTCGACACCGCACGCTCACGACAGAGCGGGGGCACCGGGCTCGGGCTGGCCATTGTCAAGACGCTGGTGGAGGCCATGCACGGAACCACCGGGATGACGCCGAACCAGCCCCAGGGCTCGATCTTCTGGGTGCAACTGCCGGCGGCGGAGTAACCCGGCGGCGACTTAGACTTCGGCTATCCAGGCGGTGGCCGCCTCCAGGATCTCCTCCCACACCGCCTCCTCGCTCCGGCCCAACCGCTTGGGCAGACGAAACGAGTGGTCGCCGCCCTCGATCAGGTGCAGCCGGGCGCGGTTGCCAAGCCGCGCCAACACCGGCTGCAGCAGTTCCAGCCGACACAGGGGATCTCGCGTCCCCGCGACAAACAGCATCGGGCATTGAATGTTCGCCAGGTGACGATCGCGCAGCTGTTCGGGCTTGCCGGCCGGGTGCAAGGGATAGCCGAGAAACAGCAGCCCGTCGCAATCCGCCCCGGCCGCGGCAAGGTGCGAAGCCACTCGTCCGCCCATGCTCTTACCACCCAGGAACAGGCGCCCAGGAGCCAGTTCCGGGTCGCCGAGAACTGCTGCCAGGACCGCCCGCCAGGTCGCCTCCAGGCGCGGCATTCGATCTGGCGCTCTACGCCCCTCCTCGGCATAAGGGAAGTTGAACTTGACGCTCAGCAACCCGCGCTCCGCCAGCCCCAGGTGGATGGTATTGAGAAACCGGCTGTGCATGTCGTTGCCGGCGCCGTGGGCCAACACCACCGCTGTGTCAGCAGCGGTGTAACCTGACGGCAAAGCCCAAAGCGAGCTGATCCGTCCGTCCGGCTCGAGACCGATCTTACGCTCCAGGATTCGCATCGCAGGTCTCCAACGAAAAACCAGAGGCTGGAGGTCCAGCGCCGGGATTTCGAGATTACGCCCCGCCGCCAAGACCAAGCGCCGCCGTCACTATATCAGCGTTTGCCTATCGCCGGAGCAGCGGACACTGGGTGCGGCCGTGCTCATCGCCCAGGGTCTTGACCGGCCCAGTGCGCCGTATACTGTTCACGCACTTCTTCGTAACACATGCAATCAAGGTCCACGCCCGCAGTCCAGCTCACTATCGCCGCGAG
>CBDUCL010000014.1:0-25214 GCA_965365625.1 uncultured Chromatiales bacterium
GCCGATGTGGCGCGCCCTGTTGTTGGCCCTGGCCTTGGTGCCTCCGGCCGGGCGGGGCGGGGAGTGGAGCGGCTATCTGGCCGGTCAGCTGCGCTGGTTTCCCCACACCAACCCGCCGGTGGACTGGCACACCGACCTGTCTCTCGCCGTCGAGCCCGAGTACTACCATGCCTGGGACGACGGCAACCAGAGCCTGACCTTCCGCCCTTTCCTGCGTCTCGACCAGCGTGACCCCAGCCGCACCCACGCCGACCTGCGCGAGCTGCTGTGGATCCGCGCCGGCGACGGCTGGGAGCTGCGGGCTGGGGTGGGCAAGGAGTTCTGGGGCGTAACTGAGTCGGTGCACCTGGTCGATATCATCAACCAGACCGACTTGGTGGAGAACCCGGACGGCGAGCAGAAGCTCGGTCAACCCATGCTCAAACTGTCCCTGGAGCGGGACTCGGGCATCTGGGACCTGTTTCTGTTGCCGGGCTTCCGCGAGCGCACCTTCCCCGGCAGCAAGGGCCGCCTGGGCCCGCGTCCCACGGTGGATACCAGCGCCGCCATCTACGAATCCGGGGCCGGTGGTCGGCGCACCGACCTGGCCCTGCGCTGGTCGCACAGCCTGGGCGACTACGACCTGGGGCTGGCCTGGTTCCACGGCACCAGCCGCGAGCCCCGCCTGCTGCCTCGGCTCGGCCCCAGCGGCGAGGCTTCGCTGATCCCCCTGTACGAGGTCATCGACCAATTCAGTCTCGATGCCCAGCTCACCAGAGGCGAATGGCTTTGGAAGCTGGAGGCCTTTCACCGCAGCGGCCAGGGCGACCCCTTTGCCGCGGCCGCCGGCGGCTTCGAGTACACCCGGGTGGGGGTGCTAGAGACCCGAGCCGACCTTGGCCTGTTGCTGGAATACCTCTGGGACCAGCGCGGCGACGAGAGCCTGACTGCGTTTCAGAACGACCTGTTCCTGGGCCTGCGCTGGACCCTTAACGACAGTCAGGACAGCAATCTGCTGGCCGGTGTGATCCTGGACCGGGACAGCGACGCGCGCATCTTCAGCCTCGAGGCCGAGCGCCGTCTGGGCGACGCCTGGACGCTGGGCCTGCAGGCCCGCGTCTGGAGCCGCATCCCGCCCCGCGATCCGCTGGCCGGGCTGGCCGACGACGATTACCTGGAGCTGACGCTGTCGCGCTGGTTCTAAGCGGGCGGGCGAGCCTTTGGCAAACGCCGTTGATTCGGCCTAGCGGATCTCGTCCACGCTGAACTGCTTTTCGAACACCTGGGGCAGGAGAAAGGAGTAGCCCTGTTGCTGCCAATGGGCCAGCTCGGCCATGGCCGAGGGTACTACCTCGATAAACTCGTGGAAATCTCCGGTCTTGTAACCGAAGTCGGTGGCCGCCAGGGAGCAGACCCGAAATTTCACCCCCAGGCTGGCGTAGTAGCGCATGCGCTCGACCGCGTCTTTGTATTTTTCGTAGTTGTGCTTGACGGTAGTGACCACCTCGGTGCCGTGGATTACCACTACGATATCGAAGAACTCGGGGGCCTGATTGTAGGGTTCCTCCATCAGGGGGTTCATCAGTGAGCGCAGCCAGAACAGGGCGGTGTTGATCTTTTCCGGGCGGTCGAAGTAGAACTCGAACACCACCTTCTGGTCGCCGTAGGGGGTGTGGACGAACTGCGCCCGCTCTTCGGCTGGGGCCGGCAGGGCCGACATACCCAACAGGCCCAGAAGCAGCAGAGACGGAATAGACAAGCGCATGGGAGGGGGCCGGTCGGCGTAGGCGCATAGGACGGGGCCGGCTCAGCGGTTGCCCACCGAGGTCAACACCAGCTCGTGTTCGAAGTAGACCGTGTAGTCCGGGTAGACCCAGCGACTGATGGGTGGCTCGCCGACCGGGGCCAAGCGTTGTTTGGGCTCTCCGTGGCGCTGCAACACCCGGTCCATGGACATGCCGTTGTGGGGACTACCTGCCGGGGCCGGGCCGACGCCGCGGGTCTGCATCGTCTCGGCGCCGGCCGTTGCCGAAAGCAGAATCAAAGCCGAAAGCCAAGCGGTTGATTTCTTCATCGAATCCATCCCTTCGTTGCTGGTTGTTATGCCCAGAATAATAGCACGACTGGCGGCGGCAAAAGGTGCGCCGGTTTGTGCTTTACCGACGCCGCGGGTATGCTTGGCGCCTCTCTCCTTGGCGCCCCAAACTGCGGCCGGACTGCGGATGTACAGACCCTTCGAGCTCTTTGTCGGCCTGCGTTACACCCGGGCCAAGCGGCGCAATCACTTTATCTCCTTCATCTCCCTTATTTCCATGCTCGGCATCATGCTCGGCATGGTCGCCCTGGTGGCGGTGCTGTCGGTGATGAACGGCTTCCACAAGGAAGTGCGCGAGCGCATCCTCGGCATGGCCTCCCACGCCACGGTATCGGGCGCTGAGGGCCGCCTCGATGACTGGCAGGGCGCCCTGGAGTTGGCTTCGACCCATCCCCGAGTGGTGGGGGCCGCGCCCTACGTGGAAGGCCAGGCGATGCTGGTCAACGGCCAGCAGGTGAGCGGGGCGGTGCTGCGCGGGGTGCTGCCGGAGCAGGAGGGGCAGGTATCGGAAGTGGTCGGTGCCATGAAACAGGGCCGGTTGGCCGATCTGGTGCCGGGGGAGTTCGGCATCATCCTCGGCCGCGAGTTGGCGCTGGTACTGGGGCTGCGCGTGGGTGACAAGGTGACCCTGGTAACGCCTCGGATCACCACCACCCCCGCCGGTATGATGCCGCGCCTCAAGCGCTTCACCGTGCGCGGCATCTTCGAGGTCGGCATGGGCGAATACGACCGCGGCGTGGCCCTGCTGCATCTGGAGGATGCGGCCCGCTTGTTGCGGTTGAGCGACGGCGTGACTGGCGTGCGGCTGAAGCTCGACGACATGTTCCTGGCCCCGAAGGTAGCGCGCGAGATTGCCCGCGCGCTGCCGGGTTACTACCGGGTCAGCGACTGGACCTGGCAGCACCGCAACTTCTTCAGCGCCCTGCGCACGGAAAAGCGCATGATGTCGATCATTCTGTTCCTCATCGTGGCGGTGGCCGCCTTCAATATCGTCTCCACTCTGGTCATGGTGGTCACCGACAAGCGCAGCGACATCGCCATTCTGCGTACCCTGGGCGCCTCGCCCCGCAGCATCCTGCTGATATTCATCATCCAGGGTGCCACCATCGGCCTGATCGGCACCCTGCTCGGGATCGTCGGCGGGGTGGCCCTGGCGCTGAATATCGAGAGCATCGTGGCCTGGGTCGAAGGCCTGTTCGGCATCCACTTTCTCGACCCAGACATCTACTACATCAGCAAGTTGCCCTCGGACCTGCACTGGGAGGACGTCGGTCTGATCAGCGTCAGCGCCTTCGTGCTGACGCTACTGGCGACTCTGTACCCGGCCTGGAAGGCGGCCCGCATCCAGCCGGCGGAGGCCCTGCGCTATGAATGACCGGCCGCTAGTGCTGGAGGCGCAGGGCCTGGACCGCACCTTTGTCGAGGGTGGATTGCGAGTGGAGGTGCTCAAGGGGGTGGATCTGGCCGTGGCCCAGGGCGAGCGCATCGCCATCGTCGGTGCCTCCGGCTCCGGCAAGAGCACCCTGCTGCACTGCCTGGGCGGTTTGGACCGGCCCAGTGCCGGCCGGGTGCGGGTCGGCGGCCAGGACCTGTTTGCCCTCAACGAGACCCGACGGGGCGAGTTGCGTAACCGGGCGCTGGGATTCGTCTACCAGTTTCACCACTTGCTGCCCGAGTTCAGCGCCCTGGAGAACGTGGCCATGCCGCTGCTGATCCGGGGCGAGCCGGTGCCGTTGGCCCGGGAGCGGGCGGCGGATATCCTGCAACGGGTTGGTCTCGAACAGCGCCTGGCGCACAAGCCGGGGGAGCTCTCCGGCGGCGAGCGCCAACGCGCGGCCATGGCCCGGGCCCTGGTGACCGCTCCGGATTGCGTGCTGGCGGACGAACCCACCGGCAACCTGGACTCCCAAACCGCGGGCCAGGTCTACGAGCTGATGCTGGAGTTGAATCGAGAGTCGGGCACCAGCTTCGTGGTGGTTACCCACGACTCGGACCTGGCCGGGCGGATGGAACGCACCTTGCGGCTCGTCGATGGAGTCTTGTGCGAAGACTAGGCGTCAGCCCGTTTACGCCCGACGGGCGGGCTAGGATGGGGTTTCCGGTTCCGACCGACTTGCGCTTAGGGCGGCGCGGGCCCGACGGAGGGCGCGTCGCTTCTTCAGTTCGCACACCAGGTGCCAGCGCCAGAGGCCGCGGATGGTGGCGTAGCTGGCCGCGGCCACGACGGTGCCGCAGATCAGACTGCCGAGCAGCAGGGGCCACCAGATCTCGCCCATCTCTGCGAGCATGAAATCAAGGTCGAACTGGAATTCCAGATCCACCGGCTCCACCCCCAACAGCCAGGTCCCGAGCCGGTAGGCGAAGTAGAACATGGGCGGGATGGTAATGGGATTGGTGACCCAGACCAGGGCCACCGACAACGGCAGGTTGACCCGTACCACAATCGCGGCAGCGGCCGCGTACAGCATCTGGAACGGCAGTGGCAGATAGGCCACAAACAGGCCCACGGCGAAAGCGCCGGAGGCGGAGCGCCGGTTGAGGTGCCAGAGGTTCGGGTCGTGCAGCCGGCGGCCGAATACCCGCATTTGCGGGTGGCTGCGAATCCGGTGATGATCTGGCGTAATCTTTCTAATGAAGTGTTTGGGCATCCGCGATTGAGCCCCGGGGCATCAGAATCTAAATAACACGAATTCACCCGTTTGGATAGCAGGCATAGGGAGATAGCCATGGCAGGGAATCCGGCCCGCAGGCGGGCAGCAGGGTGGCGGCTGGGATGATACTGCCCGCGCTCGGCTTCGTCACCGGGGTCTGGTGGCTACATCGCTTGCCCGAGCTGCCCGCGGCACACTGGCTTTGGGCGCTGGCCGTGCCGCTCGGCCTCTGGTGGTGGCGGCCGAGATGGCGCCCGGTGCTGGCCCTTGGGGCCGGCTTTCTCTGGGCTCTGGGGCACGCCCTCTGGTTCGCCCCCCAGCCCCTGGCGCCCGCGCTGGAGGGGCGTGACCTGATACTGGAGGGCAGGCTGCTCGGCCTGCCCGAGGTCAGTGAACGCCGAACCCGCTTCCGCTTCCAGGTAGAACGGGCCCTGCTGGAGGGGGCCGATACCGGATTGCGCGGACGGGTGCGCCTGAGCTGGTACCGCAATGCCCCGAGGCTTGCAGCGGACAGCCGCTGGCGATTGCAGGTTCGCCTCAAGCGGCCCCACGGCTTCCTCAATCCCGGCGGCTTCGACTACGAGGGCTGGCTCTACCGACAGGGCCTGGGGGCAACCGGTTATGTTCGCCCCTCGACCGAAAATCGGCTATTGGAGCCGGCACCCCTGTGGTCTCTGGACCGCTGGCGCCAGCGCCTTGGCCAGGCCCTGGATCAGGCGCTGGCCGGTCGGCCGCAGGCGGGCCTGGTCCGGGCCTTGGCGCTCGGGGACCGCAGCAGCCTATCTAGCGATCAATGGGAGGCCTTCACCCTTACCGGCACCAACCACCTGATTGCCATCTCGGGGCTGCACATCGGTATTGTCGCCGGGCTCTGCTTCGTCCTCGGGCGCCGCCTATGGAGCCTGGTACCGCGGCTGCCGCTGCTGCTCGCCGCGCCCCGGGCGGCAGCCCTGGTGGCCCTGGCTGGGGCCGCGGTATACGCCGCCCTGGCCGGTTTTTCGGTGCCCACCCGTCGCGCCCTGATCATGCTGCTGGTTGTGCTGGGCGGGTTGTTGATGCGGCGCGCCCCGGGCGCCACCAACAGTCTGGGCCTGGCCCTGCTGCTGGTCACCGCCCTGGACCCGCCGGCGGTGCTCGCCGCCGGCTTTTGGCTGTCGTTCCTGGCGGTGGCTGCGATCCTCTACGGCATCAGCGGGCGGTTGCCCGACAACGGGCTCTGGCGGCGCTGGGGGCGCACCCAGTGGCTGGTGTTTCTCGGCCTGTTTCCCCTCCTGCTGCTGCTGTTTCAACGGGTTTCGCTGGTTGCCCCGTTGGTCAACTTGCTGGCGGTCCCCTGGTTCAGCCTGGTGATCGTACCCCTACTGTTGCTCGGCGCCTCGCTATTGCCCCTCGGTTTGGGGATCTGGCCCCTGAAGCTGGCCGAGGGCCTCTTGGGTTGGTCACTGAGCGCCCTGGAATGGGTGGGGTCCTGGCCATTGGCCAGTTGGCAACCGGCCGCGGCGCCTGGTTGGGTCTGGTGGCCCGCCGCCGCCGGGGTGTTGCTGCTATTGGCCCCGCGCGGGCTGCCTGGGCGCTGGCTGGGTGCGGTACTTTTGCTGCCCCTGCTGCTGGTGCGCCTGCCGGGACCGGCTGCCGGAGAGATATGGCTCGGGCTGCTGGACGTGGGCCAGGGCCTTTCGGCGGTGCTGCGAACCCGCAGCCACACCCTGGTCTACGATCTGGGTCCGCGCTTTTCGGATTCCTTCGATGCGGCTACCGGCGTGCTGCTCCCTTATCTGCGCCGAGCCGGGGTGAGCGAAATCGACTTGCTGGTATTGAGCAATGCGGACGCCGACCACGCCGGCGCGGCGGACAAGCTGTTGCGGCAGATTCCGGTTAGGCGCCTATTGAGCGGCGAGGCGGCGGAGTTGGCCGAACTCGGTGCCGCGCCATGCCGCGCTGGAACCGAATGGACCTGGGACCGGGTGCGCTTTCGCCTGCTGCACCCGCCTTCGGGCGAGCCCTGGAGGAGCAACGACAGCTCCTGCGTGCTTGCGGTGGAAAACGCCGCCGGGCGTATTCTGCTGCCGGGGGACATCGAGGCCCCGGCGGAGCGCGCCCTGCTGGCGGCTTCGGGCGGCGAGCTGGCCAGCCGCATTCTGCTGGCTCCGCACCACGGCAGCGCAACCTCTTCGACCCCCGAGCTGGTGGCGGCGGTGCGCCCGGATTACGTCCTTTATTCCACCGGCTACCGCAACCGCTTCGGTTTTCCCCGGCAAGAGGTGCAGCAGCGCTGGAGCGGCGTTGGAGCCCTGGGCCTCGCCACCGCGGACACCGGGGCGATCGAGTTCCGCCTCGGCGCCGATGGCCGGCTGCACGGGCCCCGACTGGCGCGCCAGCGGCAGCGCCGGCACTGGACCCATCTGCCGCCCGAGTTGCGGAATTCGCCCTTTTTCCCGCAACCTGGGATACAGTAAGATAGCCGGATAAGTCGGCTTCGAATCTCCCTTGGCTTCAGGAATCTGCGCAGCGTGTTGGAACTGGTGAAAGCGGGCGGCTGGCTGATGCTGCCGATCATTGCCTGCTCGATCGTGGCCATGGCCATTATTATCGAGCGTCTCTGGGTATTGCGGCGCAAGCGGGTAGTACCCGAGCACCTGGTGGCCCAGGTCTGGCAGATGCACCGCAGGAGCGGCCTGACCAATGGCCATATCCTGGCGCTGCAAAAGGGCTCGCCTTTGGGCCGCATCATGGCCGCCGGCCTGGTCAACCGGGCGCATTCCCGGGAGGTGATGAAGGAGTCGATCGAGGAGGTGGGGCGGCGCGTGGTGTTGGAGCTCGAGCGCTACCTCAACACCCTGGGCACCATCGCCGCCATCACACCGCTGCTGGGTCTGCTCGGCACCGTGGTGGGCATGATCAAGGTGTTTTCGGCCATCGTCACGTCCGGGGTCGGCAACCCCGGGGTGCTGGCGGGGGGCATTTCCGAGGCCCTGATCACCACCGCCGCCGGGCTCTCGGTGGCCATCCCCAGCCTGATGTTCCACCGCTATTTCAACGGTCAGGTAAACCGACTGGTGGTGGGTATGGAGGAGCAGGCTCTGAAGATGGTGGAGGTAATGCAGGGCGAACGCGAGACCGACACCGACACCGAATAACCGCATGAATCTGCGTCCCCATAAACTCCCCAGCCCGGATGTGAATGTCACGCCCCTGATCGACGTGGTGTTCCTGCTGCTGATCTTTTTTATGGTCTCCACCACCTTCGAGCGCGAGAGCCAGATCCAGGTCGAGCTGCCCGAAGTCAGCGCCGAGGCGGACCCGGAACAGCCGCCCCGCGTCCTCGACATTACCATCGACCGCGAAGGCCGCTTCTACGTCAACCAGCGCGAGGTGATCAATACCGAGCTAGAGACCCTGAAGCGGGCGCTGGAAAAGGCGGCGATGAAGGAGAGCGAACTGCCGGTGATCATTACCGCCGATGCCCAGACCCCGCACCAGGCGGTCATGACCGCCATGGACGCAGCCAGCCAGCTCGGCTACCTGCGCATGACCTTCGCCGCGCAACAGCCCGGCGATTGACTGTGGTCGCGCGACAGCCAGGCCCGAGCGGGCGCGTCATCTACAAGCGTCTGCTGCGTTACGCCTTTCCCTATTGGCGCATGTTCGCCATCTCGGTGGTGGGTATGATCGGCTACGCGGCTACCGAGCCGGCCCTGGCCTCGCTGATGAAGCCGCTGCTCGACGGCAGCTTCGTCGACCGCGATCCGGAGGTGGTGCGCGTCCTGCCCTTATATATGGTCGGCCTGTTCCTGGTCCGGGGCATCGCCGGCTTCGTCAACACCTATTACATGAAGTGGGTGGGACGCAGGGTGGTGACCGACATCCGGCGCCAGATGTTCGGGCACCTGCTGCGGCTGCCCGCGTCTTATTACGATCAACACTCCTCCGGAGCTCTGATCTCCAAGCTGACCTACAATGTGGAGCAGGTGGCCGGGGCGGCCACCCAGGCCATCACCTACCTGGTGCGTGACGGCTTAACGGTGATCTTTCTGCTCGCCTATCTGTTCTATCTGAACGCCAAGCTGGCGATGATCCTGCTGCTCATCGGGCCCATGATCGCGCTTGCCGTGCGCTATGTTTCCCAGCGCTTCCGGCGCATCAGCAAGCGCATCCAGAGCTCGGTGGGGCAGATCACCCACGTGGCCCAGGAGGCGATCAACGGCCAGCGGGTGGTGAAGTCCTTCGGCGGAATACCTCAGGAGGAGCGGGTGTTCGGCGACGCCAACGAGCGCACCCGCCGGCTGCAGATGAAGATGGTGGTCACCGATGCGGTGAGCGTGCCGGTAGTCCAGTTCATTGCGGTCGGCGGCATTGCGCTGATCGTCTATCTTTCCACTGTCGAGGCCCTCAACGCCAGTATCAGCCCGGGCAGCTTCATGGCCTTCGTGGTGGCCATGGGCCTGATGCTGTCGCCGGTCAAGCGGCTCACCTCCATCAACGCCTATCTGCAGAAGGGCATCACCGCCGCCGAGAGCATCTTCGAGCTGCTCGACAGCCGCCCGGAGCTCGACACCGGCAGCCGCGAGCTGGCCGAAGTGCAGGGGCGCATCGAGTTCCAGGGTGTCGGCCACACCTATGCGAAGGACAAGGGGCCGGTGCTCGCGGAGATCGACCTGGTAGTGGAGCCCGGCGAGACCGTGGCCTTCGTCGGCCGCTCGGGTAGCGGCAAGACCACCCTGGCCAGCCTGCTGCTGCGCTTCTACGATTCCAGCGAGGGCCGCATCCTGGTCGACGGCATCGACATCCGTGAGCTCACGTTGAGAGACCTGCGCCGCCATATCGCCATGGTTGGCCAGGATGTGGTGCTGTTCAACGACAGTATCCGCAACAATATCGCCTATGGGGTGGAGCGGGAGGTCGACGACGAGGAACTGCGGCGGGTGGCGCAAGGCGCCCATGCCTTGGAGTTCATCGAGCGTCTGCCGGACGGCTTCGATACCCTGATCGGCGATCGGGGCCTGCTGCTTTCCGGCGGCCAGCGCCAGCGGGTGGCGATTGCGCGCGCCATGCTGCGGGATGCCCCCATCCTGGTTCTGGATGAGGCCACATCGTCGCTGGATACCGAGTCCGAGCGCTACATCCAGGCCGCCCTGGAGGCCCTGATGCAGCACCGCACCACCCTGGTGATCGCGCATCGGCTGTCCACCATCGAGAGCGCCGACCGCATCCTGGTCATGCATGACGGGCGCATTGTCGAACAGGGCCGCCACGACGAGTTGCTGGCCTTGGACGGGCGCTATGCGGAGTTGCACCGGCTGCAGTTCCGGGAGCCGGAGGCGGCCTGAGCCGCCATGCTGCGCCCCGAGCGCTTCTGGTACCAGGGGGCCAGGCCGCCCCTGTGGACGCTGCCCCTGGGCCGGTTGTTCTGCGCCCTGGCCGGGCTGCGGCGTTGGGCCTATGATCGGGGCCTGGCGAGCGTGCACCGGCTGCCGGTGCCGGTGATCGTGGTGGGCAATATCGCGGTTGGCGGTACCGGCAAGACGCCGCTGGTGATCTGGCTGGCACGCTGGCTGCAGGCCCGCGGCTGGCGCCCGGGCATCGTCAGCCGCGGCTACAAGGGCCAGGCCGAGCGCTGGCCCCTGCCGGTGACCGCGGACAGCCCGCCACACCTGGTGGGGGACGAGCCGGTGCTGATCGCCCGGCGCACCGGCTGTCCCCTCTGGGTGGGGCCGGACCGGGTGGATGCGGCGCGCTCGCTCCTGGCGGCGGCGGAATGCGATATCATTCTCAGCGACGACGGCCTGCAGCATTACCGCCTGGGCCGCGACCTGGAGATCGCGGTGATCGATGGCGAACGCCGCCTGGGCAACCGCCGCTGCCTCCCTGCCGGGCCCCTGCGGGAGGTACCCGATCGACTCGACGCGGTGGACCTGCTGGTGTGTAACGGAGGCCAGCCCCAGGCGCGGGAGTTCGGCATGCGGCTGCGTCCGGGCCCTCTAGTCAACCTGCGCGAGCCGGGCCGGGAGCGGGCGCTGGAGTCCCTGGCCGGCGAGCGGGTGCTGGCCTTGGCCGGCATCGGCAATCCGGGGCGCTTCTTCGCCCTGCTGCGGGCGGCCGGGCTGGAGGTGGAGGAGCGGGCGTTTGCCGACCACCACGAGTTCCACGCCGCCGACCTGCCGCCGGCGACAGACTCCCGCGCGCTGCTGATGACCGAGAAGGACGCGGTCAAGCTGGCCGGGCTGGCGCGCGACAATGACTGGTACCTGCCGGTGGAAGCGGAGCTCGACCCGGTTTTCGAACACCGCCTGGACTTGCTACTCAAAGGTTTTGACGATGGATAATAAGCTGCTGGAAATTCTGGTCTGCCCCCTGTGCAAAGGGCCTCTGTACTACGCCAAGGCCGAGCAGGAGCTGATCTGCCGGCCCGACCGTCTGGCCTATCCGATCCGCGACGGCATCCCGGTGATGCTGGAGGACGAGGCGCGCCGGCTGCCGGCCGACGAAGAAGTGCCCAAGGCTTGAGCCGCGTTGCCGAGGATTCCCCGATGAGCCCGGATTTCAAGGTGGTGATACCTGCCCGCTACGCGTCCACTCGGTTGCCCGGCAAGCCGCTGCTGGAGATCGCCGGCAAGCCGATGATTCTGCACGTCTACCAGCGCGCCCTGGAGAGCGCCGCCGGCGAGATCTGGGTGGCCACCGACGATGCGCGCATCGCACGGGCGGTGGAGCAGGGCGGCGGTCGGGTCTGTTTGACCCGCAGCGACCACCACAGCGGCTCCGATCGCATTGCGGAGGTGGCCGAGCAGATGGGCTGGGACGACGACGCCATCCTCGTCAACCTGCAGGGCGACGAGCCCCTGATGCCGCCGGAACTGATCGACCTGGTGGCCAACGATATGGCCAGCCACCGTCAGGCGGACGTTACCACCCTCGCCGCGCCGATCCAGCGCCGCGATCGCTTGTTCGACCCCCACGTGGTCAAGGTGGTGACCGACGCCGAGGGCTATGCCCTGTATTTCAGCCGCGCCCCGATCCCCTGGCACCGGGACGAGTTTCTGGCCGGGGCCGAGCAGTTGCCAACCAGCGTCGGCTTTCACCGCCACATCGGGCTCTACGCCTACCGCGCCGGCTACCTGCGCCAATATGTCGGCTTCCGGCCCTCACCCCTAGAACTGGCCGAGTCCCTGGAGCAACTGCGGGTACTCTGGCACGGTGGACGCATCCACGTCGGCATCACCGGTATCGAGCCGGGTCACGGAGTGGATACCGAGGCGGATCTGCACCGCGCCGAGCGCCAGCTGCGGGGCTGAGCCCCGCTTCCCTTCGCGTGCAGCCGATGCCGTACTGGCGCCTGTCGGGCTTCTATTTTTTCTACTTCGCCGTGCTCGGGGCCCTGGTGCCTTACTGGGGGCTGTATTTGGAGCACCGGGGCTTCAGCCCGTTGCAGATCGGTCAGCTGATGGCGGTGCTCATGGGAACCAAGATTATCGGTCCCTACATTTGGGGCTGGGTCGCGGACCATACCGGGCGCCGCATGGCCATCGTTCGCCTGGCGTCGCTCCTGTCCATCCTTACCTTCATCGGTGTGTTTTGGGCCGACGGCTTCTGGACCCTGGCCCTGGTCATGGGCCTGTTCAGCTTTTTCTGGAACGCCTCGCTACCGCAGTTCGAAGCGGTCACCTTCAGTCACCTCGGGCTGAGCGTGCAGGACTACAGCCGCATCCGCCTGTGGGGCTCGGTGGGCTTCATCCTGGTGGTGTCCGGGGTCGGCGTCCTGGTCGATCTTCGGGATCCCTCGGTGGTGCCCCAGGTGTTGCTGGTCTGCTTCGTCGCCATCTGGCTATCCAGCCTGCCGGTGCCCGAGCGCGGCGCGCCGGGGCATCCGGCGGGGCAGGAGGCGATCTGGCAGGTGATCCGCCGGCCCTGGGTGCTGGCTTTTCTCGCCGCCTGTTTCCTGATGCAGGCCGGTCACGGCGCCTACTACGCCTTCTTCTCCATCTATATGCAGGACACGGGTTACAGCAAGACCCTGATCGGCCAGCTCTGGACCCTCGGGGTAGTGGCTGAGATCCTGGTGTTTCTGGTCATGCACCGCCTGATGCATCGCTACGGCGCCCGCCGGGTGCTGCTCGCCAGCCTGCTCCTGGGGGTCCTGCGCTGGGTCCTTACCGGGCTTTATCCCGATTATCTGTGGGTGATCCTGTTTGCCCAGACCCTGCACGCGGCCACTTTCGGCAGTTTCCACGCCGCCGCTATCCATCTGGTGCACCACTACTTCACCGGCCGCCACCAGGGCCGCGGACAGGCCCTGTACTCCAGCCTCAGCTTTGGCGCCGGTGGTGCCCTGGGCAGCCTGGTCAGCGGCTCCCTGTGGGAGGTGCCCGGTCCTCTCGCGACCTATCTGGTGGCGGCCGGGTTCTCGTTGATCGCTTTCGGGGTGGTCTGGCGCTGGGGGGAGCGGGTGCCCAACGGCGGGCAGATCGGCCATCCGGGCTAGGTTGCGTCATCCTCCTCGGGCGCAGTTGGCGCCGACAGCGTTTCCGTTCGAGTCATCAAAAGCGGCTGAGAATTAGGCCCACCCGGGCTTCCGGGTTTAGAATCCGGCCCCTAGTGGTCTGACCACTAGACCCACCTCCCGACAGGAGGCATCCATGCCTGAACCGTTGTTTCGCAGTCGTGCCGGTATCTGGATCGAATCCAAGCCGGTCCAACACGCCATTGTCGCCCTGATCGTCATCAATGCCGTTGTGCTCGGCCTGGAGACGGACGCCGGCGTCATGGCCCGTATCGGCCCCGTCCTGAAGCTGATCGACCACCTGGTGCTCGGGGTCTTTGTGGTGGAGATCGGGATCAAGCTGTTTGCTTTTCGCCTGCGCTTTTTCTCCAATCCCTGGAACCTGTTCGATTTTACTGTGGTGGCGATTGCCCTGATCCCGGCCAGCGGCCCACTGGCGGTGTTGCGGGCCTTGCGGGTGCTGCGGGTGCTGCGCCTGATCTCGATGGTCCCGCGCTTGCGTTTCGTGGTCGAGGCGCTGCTGCGGGCGGTGCCGGGTATCGCCTCGATTGGGGCGCTGATGCTGATCCTGTTCTATGTCTTCGCGGTAATGGCTACCGGGCTATTCGGGGCCGGCTTTCCCGAGTGGTTCGGCAGCATCGGCGCCTCCATGTACACCCTGTTCCAGATCATGACCCTGGAGAGCTGGTCGATGGGTATCGTGCGGCCGGTGATGGCGGAGCACCCCTATGCCTGGGTGTACTTCATCCCATTCATTCTGATTGCCACCTTCACCATGCTCAATCTGTTTATCGGCATTATCGTGGATACCATGCAGAGCATGCACAGCGCCGAGCATACCCAGGACCGAGAGCAGATCGAGGAGACGGTGCATACCGATACCGGAGAGATCGGCCGCCAGGTGCGGGCTCTGCGAGACGAGATCCGCCTTTTGCGTGCGGAACTGGGCCGGGAGAGAGGGGGCGGGTAGGGGACGGGCCGCGAGCGGAAAAGAAAAAGGGCGGCGATGGCTCGCCGCCCTTGCCACTTCCGGGAAGGGGGAAGCGGGCTTAGCCGATTACTTCTCGGCGCTGGTGGTGGGCGCGACGACGGTCGGTGCCACGGTCACCGGCAGACCGGCATAGGGGTAGCCATAGCCATAGCCGCCGTAGGGGTAGCCATAGCCATAGCCACCATAGGGATAGCCCCAGCCACCATAGGGATAGCCCCAGCCGCCATAGGGATAGCCGCCATAGCCCCAGGGGCCGCCGCCGTACCAGGGTCCGCCGCCCCACCAGGCGGAGGCGTTGCTGGCCATCAGGCCGGCGCCACCAATCAGCGCGGCGGTCAGTGCGATCTTGCTTATCTTGTTCATCGTTGTGTTCTCCCTTTTTGCTGCGGGTTGGACAAATCCAACAACTCAGACATAGCACTTCAATTAATAGCGAATATTATGCGCCGGCCAACACTTCTGTAAAGTTTTGTTTGATTCAGATCAACGTTTTCCCAGTATTGCGCTCGGACATTGGCTCGGCGGTCGGTCGGTTCTCTCGCAACATTGGCTTCCTGCCCGCCGAGGTGCGGCGCTAAAATGGGGGTCCCGTTCGCAAACCCTGGACAGAGCTGACTGACCGATGACCCTGGATTCGAACCCGCAACCCCCAGCATCTGCGGAGACCGGTCGGCGGGTTCGCCCGGTGGTGGGCCCCGGTCTGCGGCGGCTTTTGCTGCCGGTGTTGGGGCTATTCGCCTTCCTGGCCATCAACGGCCTGTACCTGGCGGCGGTCACTGGGCTGGAATGGTGGAGCGGGGCGCGCTACGAGGACTACTTCTACCAGCTGATGTTTCTGGCTCACCTGAGCCTGGGGCTGTTGCTGGTGCTGCCGTTCGTGCTGTTCGGTGCCCTGCACCTGCGCAATGCCTGGCGCCGGCCGAACCGGCGGGCGGTGCATGCCGGCTTTGCCCTCTACGCCAGCGGCCTGCTGCTGGTGCTCAGCGGTCTGGTGCTGACCCGCCTTGGGGGCTTCGAGGTGCGGGATCCGCAGTTGCGGGCCGTCGCCTACTGGCTGCACCTGCTGGCGCCGCTGCTGGTGATTGGCCTGTTTCTCGCCCACCGCCTCGCCAGCCGTGGGCTGCGCTGGCAAATGGGTCTGGTATCGGCCGGGCTGGCGGCCCTGGCCTGCAGCGCCCTGCTGCTGGTGCAGCGTCCGGCGCCGCCGAGCGAGGGGCTGGCCGCCGCCAGCTATGCGGGAGACGCCTTTCGTCCGGCCCTGGCCCGCACCGCAGACGGCGGCTTGATCCCCGCCCGTGCCCTGATGATGGACGGCTACTGCAGGGACTGCCACGCCGACGTGCACGCCGGCTGGCAGTACAGTGCCCACCGCTTCAGCTCTTTCAACAACCCGGCCTACCGCTTCTCGGTGCAGGAACTGCGCGAGCGTGCCCTGGCCGCCGGCGGCGATACCAAGGTGTCGCGCTTCTGCGCCGGCTGTCACGATCTGGTGCCGCTGTTCAGCGGCGCCTTCGACGACCCGGGATTTGGGGATCCCGCGGACCCCCGGGCCAGCGCCGGCATAACCTGCACCGGCTGTCATGCCATTACCCGGATCAACAGCCCGCGGGGCAATGCGGACTACACCATCGAGGCCCCCGAGCACTATCCCTTCGCCTTCAGCGACAGCCCGTTTCTGCAGTGGGTTAACCACCAACTGATCAAGGCCAAGCCAGCGTTCCATAAACACACCTACCTCAAGCCGATCCACCGCGAGCCGGAGTTCTGCAGCAGTTGCCACAAGGTGTTTCTGCCGGGGGAGGTGAATGGGTACAAGTGGTTGCGCGGACAGAACCATTTCGATTCCTACACCCTCTCCGGGGTCTCGGGGCACGGCGCCAGCAGCTTCTACTACCCGCCCAAGGCGGTGCACAAGTGCGCCCAGTGCCATATGCCCCTGCAGCCCTCGGACGACTTCGGCGCCGACTACTTCGACGGCTCCGGCCAGCTGCAGGTGCACAATCATCAATTCCCCGCCGCCAATACCGCTTTGCCGCACATGCTGGGGCTGCCGGAGTCCGTCAATGCCGCCCACCGAGGCTTTCTGGCCGGGGCGCTGCGGGCCGACATCTTCGCCGTGAAGCAGGACGGAGAGATCACCGGGGAACTGAACGCGCCCCTGGGTCCGGAGGTGCCGGTGCTGGAGCCCGGGCGCAGCTACCTGTTCGAGACGGTGATCCGCACCCTCAAGCTCGGGCACCTGTTCACCCAGGGCACCGCTGACTCCAACCAGGTGTGGGTCGAGTTCGAGGCCTGGGACGGGGAGCGACTGATCGGCCGCAGCGGCGGCATGGGAGCCGACGGCGAGGTGGACCCCTGGTCTCACTTCATCAATGCCTACCTGCTGGACCGGGACGGCAACCGCATCGACCGCCGCAACGGTCAGGATATCTTCACCACCCTGTACAACCACCAGATCCCGCCCGGGGCGGCGGACGTGGTGCATTACCGGCTGCGCCTGCCCGAGGATGCCCGGGGTCCCCTGCGCCTGCGGGTTCGGGTGTTGTACCGCAAGTTCGATACCCGCTACCTGCGCTACATCCAGGGCGAGGCGTTTGCCGGCAACGACCTGCCGGTCTCGTTGCTGGCGGAAGACGAACTGGTGCTGCCTGTCGGTCGCGCCAGTGAGGTCCCGGCCCGGCCTTCGGCGGTGCCGGCCTGGGAGCGCTGGAACGACTACGGCATTGCCCTACTGCGCAAGGGCGGGCGCGGCGAACTGCGCCAGGCCGAGCAGGCGTTCGCTCGGGTCGAGGCCCTGGGCCGCGGCGACGGCGCCCTCAACCTGGCCCGGGTCTACCTGCGCGAGGGCCGGCTCGACGATGCGGTGGCGGCCCTGGAACGGGCGCTGACCGCGGAGCATCCGGCCTACCCCTGGGTCGCGGCCTGGTACGCGGGGCTGATCAATAAGCAGAACGGCTTCCTGGACGAGGCGATTGCGGACTTCCGCCGGGTGTTGGCGAGCGACTTCCCCGAGGCGCGGGCCCGGGAGTTCGATTTCAGCCGCGACTACCGGGTACTCAACGAGTTGTCGCAGACCCTGGTCGAGCGGGCCAAGCAGGAGCGCGGCGAGGCCCGTCGCGACCAGCGCCAGGCTTTACTGCATGAGGCCAGAGACGGTTTTCTGCGCACCGTCGAGCTCGACCCGGAGAACCTCAGCGCCCACTACAATCTCGCCCTCATCTACCGCTTGTTGGATGACGACGCATCCGCCGAGCACCACGCCGCCCTGCATGAGCGCTACCGTCCCGACGACAATGCCGGCGACCGGGTGATCGCCGCGCATCGGCGCCGCAACCCGGCCGCCGACCATGCCGCCGAGGCGGTGGTGATCTACGACCTGCAGCGCCCCGGCGCATTTGGTCTGCCGTCCCAGAGCCAGGATCGGCGCGCGGATTCGGCAGTCCCCGGCCTGTCGGCGCGTCACCTATTTGACATTATCCCCGACCCTGGATGATGTTATTCTGCCTGCCAGCCTGGCCGGAATCGTTCCGGAGCCCATGACCTGGTCCTTTTTTTCCACCGCACCGGGAACCGACCCATGACCGCAGCATCCGTGATGGACCCCCATCCAACTATACTCAAGCCCACGGACATTATCCGCACCGCCGCCGGTTTCATTATGGAGCATCGCTACCGCAACTTGCCGGTAGTGGACGACGAGGGCCGCTACCTCGGCATCTTCGGTGTCAACTGTCTGTTGAAGCTGGTATTGCCCAAGGCGGCGATTATGGAAAAGGGCTTGGATAGCGTCTCCTTTATCAAGGAGAGCTTGGCGGATCTGCACCAGCGGCTGCGCGAGGTGGAAGAACAGCCGATCTCCGTTTGCATGAGTCAGGAGGTGACCACGGTGCCGCCGAACCATCCGCTGGTGGAGACGCTGCTGATCCTCTACCGCAGCAAGAGCAGCATTCCCGTGGTAGATCCCGAGAGCGGCAAATTGCTGGGCATGATTTCGTACTGGGACGTGGGTGAGCACGTCCTGTCGGCTTGAGGAGAGTCCCTAGATGCACAGCCTGCACCAACCAGACGTGATCTTCGGCATCCAGCCGGCCCTGTTCGCCGGCTCGCTGTTCGTCCTCACCTACCTGCTGATCATTACCGAGCGCCTGAACCGGGCGATTATCGCCCTGAGTGCGGCCTGCCTGATGATCCTCGGTGGGGTGCTCAACCAGGAAGCGGCCTTTCAGGGGGTCGACTTCAATACCCTGGGCCTGCTGACCGGCATGATGGTGATCGTCGGCATCACCAAGAATTCCGGGGTGTTTCAGTACCTGGCGGTGTGGTCGGTGAAGCGGGTGAACGCCGATCCCTGGGGCATCCTGGTGATGCTGGTGGTGGTCACCGCGGTGCTCTCGGCGCTGCTGGACAATGTCACCACGGTGCTGCTGATTGCCCCGGTGACCCTGCTGATCGCCGATTCTCTCAAGATCAACCCCTATCCCTATCTGTTTGCCGAGATCTTCGCCTCCAATATCGGCGGCGCCGCAACCCTGATCGGCGACCCGCCCAATATCATGATCGGCTCCGCGGTCGGACTCAGCTTCAACGATTTCCTGTTCAACCTGGCGCCGATCACCCTGGTGATCCTGCCCCTGACCCTGGTGCCCATCTACCTGATCTGGGGCCGGCGCTTGGAGGCGGCCCCCGAGCATCGTCAGAAGGTGATGAACTTCGAGGAGCGCGACGCCATTACTGACAGCGGCCTTCTCAAGAAGTCCTTGTTCGTGCTGGCCCTGGTGATAACCGGCTTTATGTTGGCCCATGATCTGCACCTGGAGCCCGCCACCATCGCCATGTCGGGGGCCGCGCTGCTGCTGATCCTGACCAGCTTGCCGCTCAGCGCCAGCAAGCAGTCGGCGGCGGTGCACAAGGCCTTCTGCGAGGTCGAGTGGACCACCATCTTTTTCTTTATCGGCCTGTTTATCGTGGTCTATGGGGTCGAGGTCACCGGCATCCTGGAGCGGGTGGCGCACCAGGTGATCGAACTCACCGGCGGCGACCGCGCGATAGCGTCCATCTCCATTCTGTGGGTGTCCGCAGTGGCTTCGGCTGTAGTCGACAACATCCCCTTCGTCGCCACCATGATTCCGCTGATCGAAAGCATGGGTGCCGGTTTCGGCGGTGCTGACCAGCTGCTTCCGCTCTGGTGGTCTTTGGCTCTCGGCGCCTGCCTCGGCGGCAACGGCAGCCTGGTGGGTGCCAGCGCCAACCTGATCGTGGCCGGCTTCGCCGAGCGATCCGGCCATCCGATCCGCTTCCTGCCCTTTATGCTGGCGGCCTTCCCGCTGATGCTGCTGTCGATTGTGGTGAGTACGATCTACGTCTATTTCCGTTATTTCTGAGCCCCGCAACCCGCCGCCTGCGCCTCAGTCGAAAAGGAGGAGGCGCGCCCCCGCGCCGATTCGGGGCGGGCAGCAGCAGCGAGACCGAATCGCGCCGAGGCGGCGCTCCTAGATTGCCGGGCCGACGGGGCGTCAGGAGTCGTCGTTCGGGCCTTCGAATTCGTCTTCGTCCTCGTCGTCCAGAAGTTCGAATTCGACCCGATCCAGCTCGAAGGACAGGGGGAAGCGGTTCAGGATCAAGTCGAGTTCGGCCTCGACTATGCCCAGGCCGGGCACCATCACGTTATCCAGTTTCAGGCGCCCGCGGGTGGGGTCGTAGAACGCGGCCGAGTCCAGGGGCGAGAGGTCGCGCATCTGGCCCCGCAACTCGCCGCCGGGGAAGGCGTCGCTGTGAATATTGAGGTACCACAGCCCGGCTTCCAGCTCCAGCTCCTCGGCCTCGGTCAGCACCACCACGCCGCTCTCTTTTCCCGAGTTGCCGGAGATGGGGCCCAGATCAATCACCGGAGGGGCGCTCTCGCCGATGTTCGCCGGCCCGTGGAAGTGCACCGCGATGGCGTCTGCCTCGCCGCCTAGCTGCCATTCGAACTCGTAATAGAGCTGGTTGCTGTCCTCGTCGTAGACGGCGGTGATGGCACCGTAGCCGGCGGAGGCATTGGGCGGTACCTCCTCGGTGCCGAGCATGGGCACGCTGCTGTAGATCTCGGGCTTCGCCTGGATCGCGGCGGGCGCGAGGGCGAGGGCCAGCACTAACGAGGTCAAACCTTGGTTTGCGTTCATCGGTATACTCCTTTTTAGGTCTAGGGTTTCAGCTTTGGTAGGTTCGGTATACGGTCTCGGCAATGGACAGCAACTCAGGCCGCTCCAGCTCGGCCACCAGGGCGAACGAAAAGGGGCCGTCGAACCAATAGAACACGGACTTCTCCGCCTCCCGGGTAAAACGCAGCGAGGTGCTGCGGCCGTCCAGATCGTTTTCGCACAGGTAGAGCACCAGACGCCGGCCCTCGGCGTTCTCGTACATCACCAGGGCGCCGGGACCGTCCTCCGTGGCCAGCAGGCGGCCGCCGATCAGGGCGTAGCCGAAGCTCTCCAGCTGCGGCAGCACAACCTCGGCCGCCAGCCGTTTGCTGAGCCAGGCCGCGAGATGCGGTGCCTGGTCGGCCATCACTTCCACCGGGTGACGCACCTCCGGGGTGTAGACGGCAAAGGCCGAGACGGCGTCGCGCACCACATGGGCGGCGGCATCGCTGCCCAGCAACTCATGCTGCTGCAGCTGGGCCCCGATCCAGACGCCGCCCAGCAGCAACACCAAGCTGGCGGCCAGGGCCCGCAAACGATGCGCCCGTCGTGGTCGGCGGGTCGGCTGGCGCATGGGCGCGGGGACCGGTTCCGCCAACACCGAGTCGAACAGCTTGTGCAGTCCTTGGTCGAGTCGGCGATAGGCGGCAACGCAATCACGCGCCTGCGGGTCCTGCTTCAGTCGGGTCTCGACGCGGCTGCGCGCCTCGGGCCCCAGCTCACCGTCCACGTAGGCGTGCAGGTCTTGGATCTCGGGAGGCAGTCGGTCGTTCATTTCACCCTCCTCAAGGCGCCGGGGCTTTCCTCGCCCTCCAGCCAGCGGCGCATGCGCTCGCGGGCCCGGTGCAGGCGCGACATAACGGTGCCGATAGGCAGTCCCAGAATCTCGGCCACTTGCTGGTAGCTCCATTCCTCCAGACACACCATCAGCAGCACCTCGCGCTGTTCCGGGGGCAACTCGGCCAGCCCGATTTCCAGGTCTCGCAGGCCCATGGCTCGGTCCTGGCCCGGTGCTCTTGGGTCCGCGTGTTCCTCGCCCGGACCCAGGGCCCCCGTCGCGGGGCGGCGCGCTTGGCGGCGCACCCGGTTCACGTAGAGGTTGTGCATGATCGAAAACAACCAGGCCCGCAGGTCGCTGTCCGGGCGCCACAGGTGGGCCCGGCTCCAGGCCCGCTCCAGGCAGTCCTGGACCAGGTCGTCTGCTTCCTCACCGCCGCGCAGCAGGGCGCGAGCATAGCGCCGCAGCCTGGGTACCTGCGCCTCGATAAGCTCACCCATCGGGCCTGTCGGCATGGGTTTCCTCTAAATGGAGTCGGAATCGTGACCGGAGTCGGTCGCCGGTCGGTTCGGCAGTGCGGTTCGGCGCCTGCTTATCCGGGCTAACACCGCGGGGGCAGAATTATTCCCGCAACCCTGGAATATTTGTGGCGGGTTTGAAAGGGAGCGGCCGGCTCAGTCCGATACGGCCCGTCGCAGCTCGCGCTCCAATGCCCCTGCGTCCACCGGAAACGGCAGGGCGGCGAAGAGGGGAAACCGGCTGCGCAGGCGCTCGAACTTGTCCGCCTGGTCCGGCTGGTAGAAAACGATCACCTTGGTCTGGGGGTGGCGCTGTAGGCGCGCCATCAGCGATTCCAGATTGCTGGTGCGGTCGCGGAAGTCGGACTGGAAGTTGTACTCGGCCACGATTACGTCGGGCAGGTCCTTCTTCAGCCGCGCCATGGCCCGGCGCTGGGAGTTGACGAACTCCACCGCGAAGCCCAGCCCCTGGTAGAGGCCGGTGAAGTTGGGATAGCCGCCGAGTTCGACGATCGCCAGCAGACTGGGCTTGCGATCGGCCACCTCAGCGGAACACCACCCAGGTGGTGGCCATGTACTTGACCCCCTGCTCGAGCCGCACCGCCCGGTGCTCATGGGTCCAGAACGGTGGGAAGAGCACCAGCTTGCCGGTCTCCGGCTTGATCTTGACGTCCTGGTACAGGAACTCGGTCTCGCCGCCTGGGCCGGGTACGTCGTTGAGGTACCAGATCACCACCAGCTGACGCTGGCTGAACTCGTGGCTGCCGCCGTCGATGTGCCAGTGGTAGTACTCCCCCGGCAGATAGCGCTGGACTTGGTAGCCCATGTCTTTGAACGGGCCCTTGAAGTAGGGAAAGCTCTCCCGGAACTCCTTGAGCGCCGCGGCCACGCAGCGGAAGAACATCTCGTCGACATCCTTCCACTCAGGCTTATCGCTCACCACCAGATCGGTAGTGCGCTTGATCGACTGGTCTTTGCTCTGGGTTTGGCCGATGCGCCCCTCGTGCTGGTACTGCGGGCTGGCCTCGAAGCGCCGGACCACCTCTTCGCAGAAAGAGACGGGCAGGGCGTTGGGCCGCTCGTAAATGAAGCTCAGGGGCTTGACCTCGCGGATGCTGGGCAGGGGGATGACGCGGCGCTCGGTGCTGGCTGGGAACATGGGGGGATACCGGTCCATTCGACAGAGACAGGCATAGATTATTGGTCCTGGCCCGGCCCGGGGTCAAACCGTCCCCCACCTTAAATACCTCGGTCCCTTGCATCGTTGGGAAACAGTTCTAGTATTAATGCAACGATCAATTAAATCTATGGGCTGCCAGCCCGGTTTTTTCCCAATTCGTCGGAGACGCGCTATGGACCACTTATTGAGCTTGTCGCAGGCCGCCCGCATGGTGGGGGTGCGCCGCAAGACCCTGCAGAACCTGGTGCAGGACGGCCGCCTGAGCACGTTCGAGGGTTCGATCCGCACCTCGGAATTGCTCAAGGAGTTCCCCGATGCCTCCCCCGAAAGCTCCGCTATGGTGGACAAGATGCAGCGGATTCAGGACGGCGCCCTGTTTAAATTTCAACACGACAGCCTCACGGATGCCGAAAGCCTGGCCGCCGAAGCCCACCGCCTGCGACTCGAACTGCACGCCGCCGAGGCTGAGCTGGCCGAGTACAAGGCGCTGACCCTGGAGCTCCAGAGCCGGCTCTACGGCATGCAGGAGCAATGCGACAAGCGCCAGGGGATGCTGTTGGGGGCCTTGATCACCTGGCTGGCGCAACGCATGAACCAACGCCGCTGAGGCGCTCGCGCAGCGGCGCACGACCGGGCTTGCGATCGGCTTCCCGCTCTGGTCATAATCGAAAGTTAAAGGCCTGGCGGAGGCCCGGCGTTGCGGCGCCCCGGGGCCTTCCGGTCGCCCCACAGGAAGTCCCATGTCGCACCAGATTCGGGTCCGGCCCAGCGGCCACGAGTTCGAGATCCAAGACACCGAAACCATCCTCGAAGCCGGGCTCAGGTCTGGCCTGAACCTCGCCTACAGTTGCAAGAACGGCAGCTGCGGCGACTGCCGTGTGCGGGTGCTGGCGGGCCGGGTTGAGGCCAGTTGCCACGCCGACTACCCCATGTCCGAGGCCGAGCGCGGCGCCGGTTGGGTGCTCGGCTGCTGCTGCCTGGCGGCCAGCGACCTGGAGATCGAGGCCCAGGAGACCTGCAGCGCCGACCAGATCCCGGAGCAGACGCTCAAGGCCAAGGTGGCGAAGCTGGAGCCTCTGGGGGACGACACCATGCTGGTGCACCTGCGCACCCCGCGCAGCAAGCTGTTGCGCTTTCTCGCCGGCCAGCGGGTTCGGGTCGACCTGGGCCGCGGCAAGGCGCGAGAGCTGCCCGTGGCGAGCTGCCCCTGCGACGGCATGAACCTGCGTTTTCATGTCCCCCGCGTGCCTGACGATACCTTCAGCGAACAGGTGTTCCAGCGGCTGAGGCCGCGTCAGGAAGTGGGCCTGAAGGGTCCCATGGGCTGCTTCACCCTCGACGAGGAGCACCGCCGACCGTTGCTGTTCATTGCCGAAGAGACCGGCTTCGCCGCCGTCGAGAGCCTGATCGAGCATGCAATCACCTTGGAATGGGAGCACCCGATCTCGCTCTACTGGCTGTCCGCTCGGCCCGGCGGGCGCTACCTCAGCAACTACTGCCGGTCCTGGGTGGATGCCCTGGACGCCTTCCGGTACCGCGGGCTGGATCTCGACCCGGCCGACCCCCGCGCCCCGGTGCAGACCCTGCTGGCGGAAGGGACAACGGACCAGGACTCGGCCGTCTATGCCGCCGTGGGACCGACCCTGGCCGCCGAGCTTGAGCCGGCGCTGGCGGCGGCCGGGCTGGGCGAGGACCGGGTCAAGCTGGAAGTTCTGGAGAGGATTTGAATGCCGGATCCAGCGGTCGATGCCTATATCCAGGCCATTCCCGCGCAACGCGCCGAGCGCTTCGCCCGCCTGCACGAGTTGATCCTGAGCCTGTATCCCGACGCAGAGGTGGACATGCGCTACCGCATGCCCAGCTACCGGCTCGGCGACGGCTGGGTCGCCCTGGCCAACCAGAAGCACTACCTCTCGCTCTACACCTGCGCCTCGGCACATATTGCCGAGTTCAAGGCCAGTCATTCAGACATCAAGACCGGCAAGGGCTGCATCAACTTCCGCGACCGGGATCCGCTGCCGCTGGAGGATATCACCAAGGTGGTTCGGCATGCCATCGAGCGAGGGAAAGGGGGTAGGGCGAGGCATTGTCGGATGGCGGCTCAGAAATCGGCCAGATTCTGCTCCGACAGTTCGGGATTGACGAGGAAACGGGTATAGGTCATTGTCGTCATCATATCCTACGCCCGACGCTGCTTTCGGGGCGGAACCGGGCATGCGGTCGAGTCTGATACGGAGGTAGTCCAACAAGAATTTGAGCAATGGAAGACGTTCAGCATCTAGCTGGCTAGCTGGCGTTGGCGGAGTCCGGCGGGTGGAGCTAAATAATGGTGTCCCCTAATACCCA
>CBDUCL010000015.1:0-24790 GCA_965365625.1 uncultured Chromatiales bacterium
TTTCTCGCCATCCCGGTGGCGCGGGTGGTCGTCGTGGCGTTTCAGGATCCGGCCAGCGGCGCCTTCACCCTGGTCAACTTCGTCGACTTCTTCAACACTTCCTTGTTTCGGGAGTCGTTCGCCAACTCGGTCTACGTCGCGGCCATGGCGGTGCTGGCGTCCACCCTGATCGCCCTGCCCCTGGCCTATTTCACCAGCCGCTTCAATTTCGCCGGCACCGCCCTGATCCAGACCTTGGGGGTGGTGCCGCTGATCATGCCGCCGTTCGTCGGCGCCGTGGCGATGCAACTGCTGTTCGGGGCCAACGGCTCGGTCAATCTGCTGCTGGACCAATGGTTCGGCCTCAATATCCCCTTCATGGAGGGGCTGAACGGGGTGATCCTGGTGCAGAGCATCCACTACTTCCCGTTCATCCTGATCAACCTCTCGGCCAGCCTCAACAATATCGACCGCGCCATGGAGGAGTCGGCCCAGAACCTGGGGGCCAGCGGCCTGCGGCTGTTCCGGCGCATCGTGTTTCCCCTCGCCATGCCGGGCTATATCGCCGGTGCCGCCCTGGTGTTCCTCAAGGTGTTCGACGACCTGGGAACGCCGCTGCTGCTCAACGTCAACAATATGCTGGCGCCCCAGGCCTATCTGCGCATCTCCTCCATCGGCATCTCCGACCCCATGGGCTACGTGATCTCGGTGATCCTGGTGCTGTTCTCCCTGTTCGCGCTCTGGACCTCCTTTCTCGCCATGCGCGGGCGCGACTACGCCAGCATCCAGAAGGGTGGCGGCGGCCTGATGAAGCGCGACATGCGCCCGGCCGAGCAGTTCGGGGCCTATCTGGTCGTCGCCCTGATCCTGCTGCTGGTGCTCTCCCCCCACTTGGGCCTGACTCTGCTCTCGTTCGGCACCATCTGGTCCTATAGCGTGCTGCCGGACGCCTACACCTTCGACCACTACCTGGAGGTATTCAGCGGCGCCTCCGGCTATATCGGCAACACCCTGCTCTACGCCGGCCTGGCGGCCCTGGCCGACGTGGTGATCGGCACCGCCATCGCCTATATCGTCTGGCGCACCCGGCTGGCGGGACGCAAGTTCCTGGACTATGCGGCCACCGCGTCCCTCGCCATCCCCGGTGTAGTGCTGGGCATCGGCTACCTGCGCAGCTTTCACGACATCCAGGTGCCCTGGCTCGACAAGCCGCTGGCCTCCTGGTGGGTCATCATTGTGGTGGCGCTGTTGATCCGGCGCCTGCCCTATGCCCTGCGCGCCTGCATGGCGGCCCTGCAGCAGCTGTCCCTGGCCTTGGAGGAGGCGGCCGAGAATCTGGGCGCCACCAAGGGCCGGACCATTCGCCGTATTGTGGTGCCCCTGATGGCCGGCGGCATCCTGGCCGGCTTCGTCACCAGCTTCGCCACCGCCGCAGTGGAACTGTCCGCCACCATTATGCTGGTGGATCGGGATTCCGACGCGCCCCTGTCCTACGGCATCTACGTGTTCATGCAGTCCGCCGCCGGCCGCGGCCCCGGGGCGGCCCTGGGCGTGATTGCGGTGCTGATCGTAGGCCTGGGCACCTATCTCTCCCACCGCTTTCTCGAGCGCGGCCGGCGTCAGCAGCGGGGCGACCTGATCGTCGCCGGGGCCCAAGCCTGAATGGAGCATCCATGAGCAGCAATCCGGTCGGCATTTCTATCCAGGACCTGCAGCTCGCCTTCGGTGAGCACCAGGTGCTCAAGGGCATCGATCTGGAGATCGAGCCCGGCGAGCTGTTCGCCTTTCTCGGGCCCTCCGGCTCAGGCAAATCCACCCTGCTGCGGGCCATCGCCGGCTTCGGCCCCAAGCCCCGAGGCCGCATCCTGATCGGCGGCCAGGAGGTGGGCGGCCTGCCGCCCTGGCAGCGCCATGTGGGCATGGTGTTCCAGAGCTATGCCCTCTGGCCACATATGACGGTGCGCCGCAACCTCGCCTTCGGGCTGGAGGAAAGACGCACCCCCAAGGCCGAGATTCGGCGCCGGGTCGACCAGGCCCTGGAGCTGGTGGGGCTGCGCGAGCTGGCGGAGCGGCGCCCGTCCCAGCTCTCCGGCGGCCAGCAGCAGCGCATCGCCCTGGCGCGCACCCTGGTAGTGGAGCCCCGGGTGCTGCTGCTCGACGAGCCCCTATCCAACCTCGACGCCAACCTGCGGCTGCAGATGCGGCGCGAGATCCACGACCTGCAGCGCGAACTCGGCCTCACCACCGTGTTCGTCACCCACGACCAGGAAGAGGCCAATACCATCGCCGACCGCATGGCGGTGCTGGACCAGGGGGTAATCCAGCAGGTGGGTACCCCGATGGCGCTGTACGACAACCCCTGCAACCTGTTCGTGGCGGATTTTCTGGGCACCGCCAATGTACTGGCGGGACAATTCGAGCGCGACGGTGCCAACAGCCGCTTTCGCGCCGACGGCAGCATCCGCCTGGCACTGGCCCAGGCGGTGACCGAAGGCCCCGGACACCTGGTGTTCCGACCCCAGAACCTGGAGATCCGCCCACGGGTTGGCTCGAGCGGTGACGGCCTGCTGCCCGGGGTGGTGGCGCGGCGGGAGTTCCTGGGCAGCGTACTGCGCTACGAAATCGACGTCGGCGGCCATCCGATCCTGGTGGACGACCACCACCGCCGCGGCGAGCCCCCCTTCGCCCCCGGGGCCGAGGTCGAATTGCGGCTCAACCCGGAAGAGCTGGTGGCGCTGCCGAAATGACCCGGGGCCCAGCCTGCCCTCGGGCGTTGGCCGCGGCCGGGCTGGCCCTGGCGCTCGCCGGCTGTGCCGGCCTGTTTCCCCAACCCTACGGCGAGGCGGCCCCGGACGCCGACCCGGTGCGCGCCGACGGCGAACCGGTTCGGATGCCCCCCAATGCCCCGTCGATCCTGAACGGCCATTGGGAGGCCGGCGAAGGCCACCAAGGCATCGATATCCTGGGCCCGGTGGGCACCCCAGTGCTGGCGCCGGCCCCGGGCCGGGTCAGCGACGCCTGGTTCGGGCCCATGTACGGTCACCAGATCCTGATCGATCACGGCCGCGGCCCGGACGGGCAGTATATTCGTACCCGCTTGGTGCACTTGGACGCAAGGGCGGTGGAGCCGGGAGATCCGGTGGCGCGCGGCCAATCGATCGGAGCCCTGGGGCGCACCGGTCTGCTGTCCGGCGGCATCCTGCAACTGCACTACGAGGTGCAGACCGCCGACCGACCCGAATCCCACCGCTACCGCTCGAGCAATCCCCACTTGTATTGGACCGCGGGGGCCGGCTTGGTCAGCTGTTTCGAGCGCGACCGGACCTACCCGGAGCAGCCGTTCCAAACCACCTACCCGGTCCCTTGCGCGGGGCTGGCCTGGGAGTGAACGGCGCGGCCACTGCTGCGGCCTAGGGCTCGAAGCGCACCAATAGTTGCAGGGTATCGCCAAACCAAACCCCGATCGCCTCCCCGAGCGACTGCTCGAATGCCAGCTGCCATTCGCGCTGAGTCGCGGCCAGGGCGGCCTCCAGCTCGGCCTCGAGGGACTCGCGCTGCACCAGCTCGACCCCTTCGTTAATCAGGTAGTCGATACCGAGCCCGGTACCGGCCCCCACCGCGGTGCCGACCGGTCCACCCAGGCTGCCCAGGGCGCCACCGCCGGCCGCCAGCGCCGCCTTGGAGGCGAAGGGTGCGGCCAGCTTGGCAAACAACCCCTTGCCGGCACCACTGGCCACCGTCTTCGCCGCCACTCCCTTGCCCAGGGCGCCGCCCACCCCTTTGCCCGCCGCCGCTCCGCCCAGGGCCAGCAAGCCGCTGCGCAGCACCTCCGGGGATCCGCGCTCCAGGGCCGCCGGGTCCAACTTATTGAATTGGGCGCGCCAATCCAGTTCCATCACCACCTCGCCGCCGGGCCGCTCAAGATGCTCGGTCTCCTCGGCCACCAGCAGTTGGAACTCGCTGCGCAGGCCGGCCAGCACGTTCAGATAACCCTGGTGGGCACTGACGAGGACATTGCGGTAGGCCTCCAACAACAGGGGATCGGTCAACTCCGGCTTCAATACCAAGCGTCGGTATTGGCTTTGCAGGTACTGCTCCAGGTCGTAGGCCACCGCATCGCCCAGGGCCTGAGCGTCGGCGCTGACCGCATGGCCGACCGCCGAGCTCAGGGCCTCCCATAGCAGGCCGTAGCTGGTCCCATAGGCGAAATACCAGTCGGCGAAGGCGCCGACCCGCCCGCGCGGGCCGGCGAACACCAGCTCCAGCTCGCGCTGCAGCCTCTCCCGAGCCTGCCGGTGCAGGCGGGCCTCGGCCGCCGCCAGGTTGCGGCTGTACTCCTCGACGAAGGCGGAATAGCGGGCCGCATCCACCAGCACCCGCACCGTCTCGCCGTCGCGCTCCCGGTAGGTCAAGGCCACCCGGGGCGGCACCTGGGCCCGGACCCCGCTGTCAAGCGTGGACTCGTCCCGGTGCACCAGTTGCCCGTAGTCCAAGCGTGCCAACAGGCTGTCGTACCATTGCCGGCCGAGGGTCAGGCCGAGCACCAGGAACAGCAGCAGGCTCAGCGCCAGCACCAGCGGCGAGAGCAGGCGGCGTCGGGGTTTGGCCTGGGCCCTGGAGCGGCCCCGCAACAGTCTCCACATCGGCGTTTACGACCGTGCAAACGAACTTCGCAAACAATGGCAGGTTGTGGCGGCGGGGGCAAATGCGGTGCGCCGAATGCACAGCGTTGCCCAGCGGAAGGAGTTCGAGCCAAGCCCTTGGAACCGGGCCCGAACCCGGGTTTGACAGGGGGCAGGCCAGGGTCTAGCCTGCTTCCAGTCCGGCCCGCCGCAGCCTTTAAGGCGGAGCGGCGGGCCGATGTTCGCGCCGGGACTCAGTCGCCGGACTGTTTGCACCCGGGCGTGCCGGTGCGCAGGTCGCCGTCCTTGACCGGGTTCCGGGTGCTCAAGATCAAGAACGCGGTAATGGTCACGAAGGTCAGAATTCCGGTAATGGTCAGACTGTCGATGATCATGGTTACTACCTCTTTTGCTGGAGTGGGGCGGCTCACTATCCGGTGATCGACCCACTCGGTTGCGTCGGCAGTGCGGCGCCCGGTGGATTCCCGCGGCGACTCTATACTTTTCCGACGGTTCCCATTCTCCGCGGAAAAGGTTTCATAAGTATTTCCTAATATTCAAACTTTGCAACAATATATTTCAGTGCCGGCGAGGGCCCGAATGGACAACGAGCAGCTATTGGTGGTAGACGACGACGCGGGGCTGCGCGAGCTGCTGAGCGACTATCTGGGACGCGAGGGCTATCGCGTAGCGACGGTAGCCAACGCCGCCGAGATGGATCAATGGCTGGCCCAAGACAGCGCGGATCTGGTGATTCTGGACCTTATGTTGCCGGGGGAAGACGGGCTGAGCATCGCCCGCCGCCTGCGTGCCGGCGGTGATTTGCCGATTATTATCCTTTCGGCGCGCGGCGACGAAGTGGACCGTATCGTCGGCCTGGAGGTGGGCGCGGACGACTACCTGGCCAAGCCCTTCAATCCGCGCGAGCTGCTGGCCCGCATCCGCGCGGTGCTGAGGCGCCAGGGCCCGGCGGCGGAGCCCAAAGCCGCGGCAGAGGAATCTGAGCCGGCGGCCCGCCCGAGCTTTGGCCCCTACGAACTGGACCTGGAGGCCCAACGCCTGTTGCGCGACGGCGGCGAGGTGGCCCTGACCACCGGCGAATTCAACCTGCTTCGTATCTTCGTAGAACGTCCACACCGGGTGCTGGAGCGGGACCGACTGTTGGATCTGCTCAAGGGCTACGAGTATTCGCCCTTCGACCGCAGCATCGACGTCCGCGTCGCGCGCCTGCGCGCCAAGATCGAGGATGACAGCAAAGCGCCCAAGTACATTCGCACCGTCTGGGGCCAGGGCTATCTGTTCGCCCCGGAGGGCGAAAAGAACTAATGCGCCTGACGCCTGCCGGCCTGTTCGGCCGTACCCTGCTGACCCTGGGCCTGAGTTACGCCGTGCTGGCGGCGCTCACCTTCGGCGCCCTGGTCTACTACGCCCTGTCCCCGGTGGCCCAGCGCTCGGCCGCCGACCTGGCCGCCTTCATGGTGCTGCAGGCCCAGACCTGGGCCATGCTGCCTCCCAATCTACGCAGCGACTACGTAGACAAGCTGTACCAGGAGCATGACCTCTGGCTGACCCAGCCCCAGGACGAGATCCCGCCGGACAACTATTTCCTGCCCTATGTCCGCCGGGTCGAGCAGGCCCTCGCCGAGCGCTTGGGCGACGCGGTATCGATGAAATCCCAGGTGATCGAGGGCCGGCGGTGGTTCTGGGTCGACCTGGCGGTAGGCCAAAACCGGGAGCCGGTGCGGGTGGGCTTTCCTCGCGACCGCGTCCGCACCCGCCCAATCGATGCCCTGCTGGCAGTCGCCCTCGGCACCCTGTTGCTGATCCTGCTCGCCTCAGTGTTGCTGGCGCGCCAGATCACCCGCCCGCTGACCCGCCTCGGCGCCGAGGTAGAGCAGATCGGCCGCGGCCAGCTCCCCCACCCGCTGCCGGAGACCGGCCCCCGGGAGTTGGTCATCTTCGTGCGCCAGTTCAACCGCATGGTGGTGCAGATCCAGGAACTGCTGGCCAACCGCACCACCTTGCTGGCCGGCATCTCCCATGACCTGCGGACCCCAATCGCCCGCATGCAGTTGGCCCTGGAAATGCTCGCCCAACAACCGGACCCAAAGCTGGTGCTGCGCCTGCAGCAAGACCTGGAGCAGATGAACCAGCTGATCGGCCAGGCCCTGGATCTGGCCCGCAACCTGGAGGCCGGGGCCCGGGACCGGGTCGACCTGGCAGACTTGATCGACGGCCTGGTGGTGACCCAGCGCCGCGGCGGCGCAGAGCTGGCCTGGCAGGCCGAGGGCCCCTGTCCCGCCGAGGTCAACGTCAGCGCCCTGGAGCGCATCCTCGCCAACCTGCTGGAGAACGCCCTGCGCTATGGCGGCAGCGAGGCGCCCCGGGTGGAGCTGGACTGCAATGGAACAGCGGCCGAGATTCGGGTTCTGGACCGGGGCCCGGGCATCCCCGAGAGCGAACGCGAGGCGGTATTCCGGCCCTTCTACCGGCTGGAGGCGTCGCGCAGTCGCGACACCGGCGGCAGCGGCCTGGGACTGGCCATCGTCCGCCAGTTGGCGGACGCCTGCGGCTTCGCGGTGCGGTTGGAGCCCCGCCCGGGGGGCGGCACCCTGGCCCGGGTGCGGCTGGGCAACGGCGATTGATTGAGGGTCGGCCCGAGCAGGCGGACCTCAGCCCTGATTGTGGCCGCTGATCTGGGCGTGCAGGGGCTTGGTGTCTTCGAACGCCTTGAGCTGCTCGGGGCTGGCGGGTTTCTGATACTGGGCCTTCCACTCCGGGAACGGCATACCGTAGACGGCCTCCCGCGCCTGGTCGTAGTCCAGTTCGGCCCCGCGCTCCTTGGCCGCCGCCAGATACCACTTGGCCAGGCAGTTGCGGCAAAAGCCGGCCAAGTTCATCAGGTCGATGTTCTGCACGTCGCTGCGGCGCTGCAGGTGCTCGACCAAGCCGCGGAAGGCGGCGGCCTCGATCTCGGTGCGGGTGGTTGGGTCCATGGGTCCTCCGTCCGGGTTGAATCAGCGGTGCGGGCTCACAGGCCCTCGGCCTGCAAGCGGCTCTGTTCATTGGCCAGCTGGTCGGCCACATACTCAAGGGCCAGACCCAGCTCCCGAGTCCAGCTCAAGCGAACCAGCCAGGGCTGGCCCTGCGGTCGCCAACTGTGCCGCTCGCGGCCGTCGCCGCGGCGGATGGCGCCGATCTTGCTGGCCTGGCTGCGCACATAGGCCGGGTAGCGGCTCTCGTCGCTGGACGGGCCGTACTTGTCATTCAGCAGCCGCAGCAGGTCTTCGAAGGTGATCAAGGTCTCGGAGCCGTACTTGCGCACCACCTTGTAGATGCGCCCCTGAAACGCCAGTACGTAGATCAGATCACGGTCATCGGCATAGATCAGGGCGCGACGCTCGCCTTCCTGCTCCTGGTGCACATAGCCCTTGCGCTGGAGCATCAACTGATCGATGTCGCCGCCCAGGCAATATTCGTTGAACACCAGCTTCAGGCAGGGTTCGCCCGCGGACAAATGGGATCCGGCCAGCAGCAGGCCCATCATGAGCACCCAGCGCAGCATTCGGGCGGCCGGTGATCTCTTGTTCGTCTCCATGGGTTGGCCCCAATTGCTGGTTATGGTTGTTAGGGGAATGGCTGCGGCCAATATCGCACATCCGTAGCAAAATCTCAGCCGTCAGGGCGGCGAGGCTTGCTCGGGCCGGCTCCGTATCCACTCTACCAGGGCCTGCATACGCTCCCAGTGGGAGCCCCGCCAGTACACCCGCCCGCAGTCCCGGCAGCGCCAGAAGCGCTCGAAGGCGCGCCGGGTGCGCGGCTCCAGGCGCGCGGCCACTTCGGCCTTGGGCGCCGCCGCAAGCTCCCCGTTGCAGTGCATGCAGCGAGTGAAAGGCCGCAGCTGGCGATACAGGTCCAACCGCTCCACCAGGGCCGCCAGCTGGGCCCGCGGCGGGCCCTGGCGCAGGTAGCAGCCGTGCGTCAGTTCGCGCCGCATCAGCAGCGCCCGGTCCCGGGTCAGCAGCACCCGGCGCTCGGCCAGGGCCAGACGCACCAGGGCCTGATCTCCCAGGTCGTTGTAGAACAGGGTGTCGAAACCGAGCAGCCGCAGATAGCGCGCCAACCGCCCCAGGTGGGCGTCCACCAGGAACCGCACATGACGCAGCGGACGCTCGCGCAGGCGCACCAGCGGGGTGACGTCCAGGGCCTCGAACATAGGGTAGACGCTGACCCGGTCACCGTCGGCCAGGGGCTGCTCCAGCGCCACCGAACGGCCGTTGACCAGGATCAGCTCGACCTCGGTATGGGGAACCCCCAGGGTCTCGATCAGGTGTCGAACCGGCGCTGGCGGGGAGAACTCCAGCGCGATGTCTCGCTTGCGCCGGGACGCCGGCAGGAAGTCGTTAAGCTCTTCGTAGAAACGGATGCTGGCCCTGGCCATGGCGCCTCGGCGAAGGAGTTCAGAGGTCGAAGTCCGCCCACACCGGACAGTGGTCCGAGGGCTTTTCCATTGCCCGGATATCGTAGGCGATGCCGGCGCCGCTGAGTTGGGCGCTGAGCGCCGGGCTCGCCAGCACCAGGTCGATGCGCAGACCGCGCTTGGGCTCACGCTCGAACCCCCGGCTACGGTAGTCGAACCAGCTGAAACGGTCATCCACCTCCGGATGGCACTGGCGGTAGGCGTCGCACAGGCCCCAGCCGGTGAGCTGCTGCATCCATTCCCGCTCCTCGGGCAGAAAGCTGCACTTGCCGGTGCGCAGCCAGCGCTTGGCATTGTCGGGGCCGATACCGATGTCCAGGTCGAGGGGGGCAATGTTCATGTCGCCGATCACCAGCAGCCGGTCGTCCGGAGTGAAGTTGGCATTCAGATAGGCGAGCATATCGGCGTAGAACTTGCGCTTGGCGGGGAACTTGACCTCATGGTCGCGACTCTCGCCCTGGGGGAAATAGCCGTTGATCAGGCTCAGGGGCTGGCCATCGGCGGTCTCGAACACGCCCATGATAAACCGCCGCTGGGCATCACCGCCGTCGCCGGGAAAGCCCTTTTGCACCTTGAGCGGCGGGCGCTTCGAGAGCAGCGCCACCCCGTAGTGGGTCTTCTGGCCGAAATAGTGGGCCTGGTAGCCCAACTCAGCGATCATCTCCAGGGGAAAGTCCTGGTCCTGGACCTTGGTCTCCTGGATGCCGATGATGTCCGGGTCGTACTGGTCGCGCAGTGCCTCGAGCTGGTGGCGTCGGGCACGGATACCATTGGTATTGAAGGAGACAATGCGCATTTCAGCTACCTAATTTTGCTCGCGACCCAGGACCTCATGGGTCTCGCGCATGCCTACTTCCAGTCCGTGAACATAGGCCTTGCCCCAGACCAGGGGCTCCTGGCCCGCGATCAGGTCCTCGGGGTCAGGCTGCAGTTGACTCTGCAACAGCTCGCCGTAGCCCAGCTCACGCAGGGCCTGGACCATGCCGTTGGCATAGCCGCGGTCGTACCAGAGCTGCTGCTCGGTGGGGTTATCCAACATGCCCTCGGTATCCGCGTAGATGCGGCGGATCAGGGCGAACAGCTTGCTCAGCAGCGCATCGCGGTCTTGGTTCATGACCCGCAAGCCTAGCACGCTCGGGCCCGGGCGCTCTATACCCGAGACCGCCCGAGGTTGTATTTGGAGGCTGCTCGGCACATCATGTTGCGCGCTCAATCCGTGCCCCTGCGAGGTCTCCCATGCTGATTGTTATTTCCCCCGCCAAGACCCTGGACTACAACACCCCTCCGGTCACTACTGTCCACACTCAACCCGAGTACGTGCAGCAGGCCCAACGCCTGATCAACATCCTGCGCAACTACTCGGCCCTGGACCTGGCGGAGCTGATGCACCTGAGCGCGAAGCTGGCGGAACTCAATTTCGAGCGCTACCACGCATGGCGCCCGGAATTCACCACCGAGAACGCCAAACAGGCGGCGCTGGCGATGAAGGGAGACGTGTACACCGGCCTGGATGCGGAAACTTTCAGCAAGGACGATTTCGCCTTCGCCCAACAGCATCTGCGCATCCTGTCGGGCCTCTATGGCCTGCTGCGGCCCCTGGACCTGATGCAGCCCTACCGCCTGGAGATGGGCACCAAGCTGGCCAACGAGGCGGGCAAGGACCTGTACGCCTTCTGGGGCGACCAGATCACCGAGGGCCTGAACCGCCAACTGGCGGCCCAGGGCGAACGGGTGCTTATCAACCTGGCCTCCAACGAGTACTTCAAAGCGGTCAAGCCCAAGCAGCTCGACGCCCGCATCATCACCCCCCAGTTCAAGGAGCGCAAGGGCGACGGCTACCGCATGATCGGCGTCTATGCGAAGAAGGCCCGCGGCCTGATGAGCCGCTATATCATCACCCATCGCCTCGGCGATCCGGAGCAGATCAAGGGCTTTGACAGCGAGGGCTATGGCTTCAACCCGGCCCAATCGGGGCCGGACCAATGGGTGTTCACCCGCGGTTGAGGCACGCTCTCCGCCGGACCATGCGAATTCGCAATGCCCCCGGTCGGCCCCGGTGCTCTACTGAGGCTTGGAACCAACCGCGTCACAGGAGGGACCGGGAAATGAAAGCCGAATACACAACCGCCCTGCGAGCCGGGCTGCTCGGCCTGTTGCTGACCTTTGGTCTGGCGCCCAATGCCCTTGGCTTCGAGCTTGCGATCGAAGTAGCGCCCAATGTGCTCAACCTGCAGAGTTCGGGCTATATCGTAACCGTCCATACCGACATCGCCTATGGCCGGGTAGACGTCCACAGCGTGCATCTTAACGGAGTTCTGATCAACAGCTGGAAGGCGGACAACCGGGGGTTTTTCGTCGCCAAGTTCCTGATGGACGAGATTCAAGCCCTCGAGGGACTGGTGATTGACGGTCAGAACGAACTGCTGCTGATCGGCGCCACCATCGACGATCCACCGGAGTCCTTTAGCGGGACCGACTGGGTCTGGGTGGTGGACAACCTGCCGGTGAAAGGGGGCAAATAGGGCCGAACCGCAATGCCGGTCACCACCGGCCAACGAATCAGTGCGGCCGGTAGCACCAGAGGTCGGTGCTGAGATAGCGCTCCCCGGTGTCCGGCAGAATCGCCAGCAGGCGCTTGCCGCGGAACGCCTCGCGGCGCGCCAGTTGCAGCATGCCGGCAAACGCCGCGCCGCAGGAGATGCCGGCCAGAATGCCCTCTTGGCGTGCCAGAAAACGAGTGCCGTCATAGGCCTCCTCGGTGGTGATCTGCAGCACCTCGTTGTAGATGGCGGTATCCAGCGTCTCCGGGATGAAGCCCGGCGCGGTGCCCATGATCTTGTGCTTGCGGGCGATGCCCCGGCTCAGGATCGGCGAGTCCGCCGGCTCGGTGGCGTAGATGGCGAGCCCCGGATGTTGCTGGCGCAGATAGCGGCCAACCCCGGAGATGGTGCCGCCGGTGCCGGTAGTGCAGACCAGGGCATCCAACCCGGTACCGAAATCCTCCCAGATCTCGTCGGCGGTGGTCTTGTGGGCCTCCGGGTTGGCCGGATTGAAATGCTGGCCGACGAAATAATAACCATGCGCAGCGGCCAGGCGCTTGGCCTCCTCGATCGCCCCCTTGGTGCCCAAAGCCGCCGCAGTGAGCACCAGTTCGGCGCCGAAGGCGCACATCAGGGCCTTGCGCTCCTCGCTCATGTCCTCCGCCATCACCAGCACGATGCGGTAACCCTTGACCGCCGCCACCATGGCCAGGCCGATCCCGGTATTACCCGAGGTGGGCTCGATAAGGGTGTCGCCCGGGTTCAGCCGGCCGCGCCGCTCGGCGTCCTCGATCATGTTCAGGGCCGGGCGGTCCTTGACCGAGCCGCCGGGGTTGAAGCTCTCCAGCTTTACCCAGAGCTCGGCGGCGAGCACGTTCTGCACCTTGTTGAGGCGCACCACCGGGGTACGACCGATGGTCTGCAGAATACTGTCGAATTTCATGAAGAAGAAGCCTGCGAGCCGCGGCCGGCGGCCGCACCAGGGGATGATAGCCAAAGCCCCGGGGAATTTCAGGGCGAGACTGGGTTTCGCCGACCCGCGAAAAGCCGCTATTATGCAACAAACAAAACCACGACGGGCAGCGGATGCCCACCACCCCGCCATTGCAGCCAACCAGAAGAAACCCGATGAGCGAATCCAAAGCGCGCCCCAAACTGCTCAATAGCGGCCACTATGCCGATAACCTGGACGCCGCCCCGGACGAGACCTACGACGAGGCCTTCGAGGGCCTGATCCGGCAAATGTTGGAGCGACTCGGCGAAGACCCCCAGCGCGAAGGCCTGCAACGCACCCCGCTCCGGGTGGCCAAGGCGATGGACTTTCTCACCAGCGGCTATCAGATGACGGTGGAAGAGGTAGTGAGCAATGCGGTGTTCACCGAGGACTGCAAGGAGATGGTGGTAGTTCGCGGGATCGAGTTCTACTCCCTGTGCGAGCACCACATGCTGCCGTTCTTCGGCCGCGCCCACGTTGGCTACCTGCCCAATGGCAAGGTGGTGGGGCTGAGCAAGGTGGCGCGGGTCGTGGATGTGTTCGCGCGCCGGCTGCAGGTGCAGGAGCGCCTCACCAATCAGATCGCGGATGCCCTAATGGAGGTCCTGGCGCCCCACGGGGTAGCGGTGGTTATGGAGGCCAGCCACACTTGTATGATGATGCGCGGGGTGCAGAAACAGAACAGCACCACGGTCACCAGCGCCATGCGCGGCAGCTTCCAGGACGACGCCCGCACCCGCGCCGAGTTCATGGACTTCATCCGCGCCTAATCAAGCGAAATGGCATGTGTATTGCCTAAAATACACCAAGCATCCAAAAGGAATGCCCGGCGCGCCCCGTAATCAGCCCGTAAAGATACGCGGCTATCGTCCAACTTACCGCCAACTACCGTGAGTTGCCTATGTCCGCGATACTCGCTAGATATATGGTCGTCCTGCTTGGGACTTTCGCCTGTCTGATGCTCATCGTGCAACTGCCCACCCTCAGCTGACCATCGCCGGAGAGCCTGGCCGCCGGGGTGGTACTCCCCCGGCGGCTGCGCCCCAGGCGGCGCACGGCGCTGCACTCTGCCTCTCTGCTAGACCGGTCGCTGACCGCGGCGGCTATGCGCCTGCCTCGCCCCAGCGCGGCAATAACTCATGCTCCACGCCAAGGTGGTCGAGTACCCTCGCCACCATAAAATCCACCACGTCGGCTATGCAATCCGGGTTGTGATAGAAACCGGGGTTGGCCGGCATAATCACGGCCCCGGCGTGGGCCAGACGCAGCATGTTCTCCAGATGGATGACCGAAAACGGGGTCTCGCGCACCACCAAAATCAACCGCCGTTGCTCCTTGAGGCAGACATCGGCGGCGCGCTCGATCAGATTGGCACTGGTGCCGGCGGCGATGCCGGCGAGAGTGCCGGTGGTGCAGGGGCAGACCACCATCGACTCGGGAGGGTTGGAGCCGCTGGCCACCGGAGCGGTCCATTGCTGGCGGCCGAACACCCGCAACTGGCTGGAGGCAACGCCAAAGTGAGCACACAAGAACGCCTGCGCCTCCTCCGGCCGAGCCGGCACCTGCAGCTCGGACTCCATGCTCAGGACCACCTGGGCGGCCTGGGAGACCATAAGGTACACCGGGCGTCTCGCCGCTAGCAGGCATTCCAGCAGGCGCAGGGCATAGGCGCTGCCGGAGGCCCCGGTGACCGCCAGCGCGATGGGAGCCGCTACTTCAGGCATGGATCGGGCTATTTATCGAGCCGGCCGATGGCGCAACTGACAAAAGACTTCGCCTTGGCCTTTAGCCGGGCCGCCCCCTCCACCGTATCGACCTCCGGATCGCCAAGCTTGGCCAGATTGTGGCGCTCGCCCCGCGGAGTGACGGCGAGGTTGACCTTGCCATCGCCGTTCTTGTCCAGGCGGGCCACCAGCTCCGGGCGCACCGCCTCATCCGCCTCCACCTCGACCAGGCCCTCCTCCACGGTTACCTGCACCGACTTCACCCGCGGGTCCTCTTGCAGGCCGCGCTGAATGCTGTTGGCGCAACCGCCGCACTTGATGTTTTCCACCAGGATAGAGATTGCCATCGCTATTGCCTCCAGACCGGGATCAGGCCAAAACCAGCTTCAGCGCCTCCAACAAGCGCCGGTGGATCTGCTCAAAACCGCCGTTGCTCATAACCAGGATGTGGTCGCCGGGCCGCGCCCGGGCGCTAACGTCATCCACAATTGTAGCTACCGACGAGAACACCTGCCCGCGTATCCCCAGGCTGGACAGGGCCTGGCGCGGGTCCCAGCCGAGGCCAGGGCCGGCGAACAGCAGCACCTCGTCGGCGGCACTCAGGGAATCCGCGAGGCGGGCGCTGTGCACCCCCATGCGCATGCTGTTGGAGCGCGGCTCGAGGATGGCGATAATGCGCTCCGAACCCACCTTATGACGCAGCCCGTCCAGGGTCAGGCGGATGGCGGTCGGGTGGTGGGCGAAATCGTCATAGACCCGCACCCCGCCCACCTCGCCCCGCAGTTCCAGGCGCCGTTTCACGTTGCGGAATTCGGCCAGGGCCTGAATCCCGAGCGCCGGCGCCACTCCGGCATGGGCGGCGGCCGCTAGGGCAGCCAGGGCATTGGCCGCGTTGTGGCGGCCCACCAACCCCCAGTCCACTGCCCCCACCGGCACACCCTGGCGCAGTACCTGGAACCGGCTGTGGTCCGAACGCTCGGCCCTGAGCTGCCAGTCGGCGCTGCCGTCGAGCGCGAAGGTCTCCTTCGGAGTCCAGGCCCCCATTGCCAGCACCTCTTCCAGGGCCGGATCCCCCGCCGGTACGATGAGCCGCCCGGAGGCCGGCACGGTGCGCACCAAGTGGTGGAACTGGCCCTGGATCATCGCCAAATCGTCGAAGATATCGGCATGGTCGAACTCCAGGTTGTTCAGCAGCAGGGTGCGCGGGCGGTAGTGCACGAACTTGGAGCGCTTGTCGAAGAAGGCGGTGTCGTACTCGTCGGCCTCGATGACAAAGAACTTCCCGCCCCCCAGGCGTGCCGAATCGCCGAAGTTGGCCGGCACCCCGCCGATCAGGTAACCCGGCTCCAGCCCCGCCCGCTCCAGGATCCAGGCCAGCATGCCGGCGGTGGTGGTCTTGCCGTGGGTGCCCGCCACCGCCAACACCCAGCGCTCGGCCAACAGTTGCTCGGACAGCCACTGGGGTCCGGAGGTATAACGCAGTCCGGCGTCCAGCATGTACTCCACCACCGGATTGCCGCGGCCCATCGCATTGCCCACTACCACCAGGTCGGGGGGCGGCTGCAGGTGCGCCGGCTCATAGCCCTCCTGCAGGGCGATGCCCGCGGCCTCCAGTTGGGTGCTCATCGGCGGATAGACATTGGCGTCGGAGCCGGTGACCCGGTGCCCGAGGGCACGCGCCAGCAGCGCCAGGCCGCCCATAAAGGTGCCGCAGATGCCGAGAATATGGAGATGCATAGATCAGGCTACCGTAAACAACTGGTTCAACAGGCTATACGACAGGGCGGTGTAGGCCACCGCCAGGCCGAAGCCCAGGGCCAGAGACAGGCCGAAACTATGCCGGAGGATATGGCCGAACACCAGCAGATTCCAGCCGATCACCCCCAACAGCAGCAAAGCCGCCAGCTCACTGACCGGGGTGGTGGGCTGGCCCGCCGGCACGGTCAGGGCCAGCGGCGGCAGCGCGACCAGGGCCAGCAGGGCACTGGACCCCAGCAGCGCAGTGGCGCTCTGCAGAAAGCGCGACCCCTGTCCTTGCAGGCGCAACGCCAGCCATAGCAGCAACAACAGCAGCAGACTGTCAGCCAGCCCTTCCACCAGGGCCAGGCCCCAGTCGGCCCGCGCCCCCGCCACCAACAGCACCCCGGCCAGCAGGTTGGCCCCCAGGGCGAGCCAGAGCAGCTCCCGGGAGGCCGGCAGGTCTTGGGGTCCGGCCCGCAACAGGCAGAGCTGCACGAAGTAGAGGAACAGTGCCTTCATGCGGCCGCCAGGGCAGCTGCCACCGCCTCCGGTTGCGGCCGCGGCATCCAGGGCACCTGCCCAAGACAGGGTGCGGGCAGGTGCGCGGCCAGGGTGGCCAGGTTCTCCTCCGGCAGCAGCATCTCGGGGTCGACCCGGTTGGCCACCCAGCCGGCCAGGGCACAGCCCGCGGCCAGAATCGCCTCGGCGCTGAGCAGGGCGTGGTTCAGGCTGCCCAGGCGCAGCCCCACCACCAGAACCACCGGCAAGCCCAGGGCCCGGGCCAGGCCGGCCACATCCAAACCCGCCCCCAGCGGCACCCGCCAGCCGCCGACGCCCTCGACGATCACCCGCTCCGCCGCGGCGGCCAGTTCGTGGTAACTGGCTTGGATCCGGGCCAGCTCTATCGGCCGGCCGGCCCGGTTCGCCGCCAGGTGAGGCGCGACCGGGGGCTCGAAGGCATAGGGATTGATGCGTTGGTAGGGCTGCGCCAGACTGCCCTGGGCCTGCAGGCGCAGGGCATCCTGATTGCGCAGCCCGCACGCCCTCGGCTCGCTGCCCGAGGCCACCGGCTTCATCCCCAGCACCCGCAGGCCCTGATCCTGAAAATACCGCATCAGGCCCAGGCTGATCTCGGTCTTGCCGCAGCCGGTATCGGTACCAGTAACGAACAGCCCGGGCGCCTGGCGCCAGTCCATTGCCTCTCCCCCCATGCTCAGGACCTCGGCCGGGCGCGGCCGATGCGCTCCAGAGGGATGGCCACAGCGCCGTCCAGGGCCCCAGGCTCGGGGGCCCAGGCGTGGCCGTACACCACCTCGTAGCTGGCGGGTAGCCGGCCGTCGGCCCGGAACTGCTCATAGGCGTCTCGCATCGCCTGCAGCCGGGCCTTGCCGGTGCAGCCGCGGCGCCGGCCCTCGGTAGCGTTCTGGGCGCCCAAGGTCTTGAGGTCGCGCATCAGGGCATCGGTGTCCGCGTAGGTCAGGGTCAGGCGCTCGGCGTCCATTACCGTATCCCGGCCGCCGGCCCCGAGCAGGGCATCGCCGACATCGTGCAGATCCAGAAACGGGCTGACGTGGGAATCGCCATCTACCGCGGCCCAGGCGGCGCGGAGTTCCTGCAGGGTATCCGGGCCGAAACTGGCGAACATCAGTAGCCCGCCCGGGCGCAGCACCCGCAGCAGCTCCTGGAACAGCTGACCCAGATCGTTGCACCACTGCAGGGTAAGACTGGAAAACACCAGGTCGCAGCTGGCATCGGCCAGGGGCAGGTGCTCGGCATCGGCGCACAGCGGCTGGGGCCGGCGCAGCCAGCGGCCGCGCCGGCGCGCCCGCTGCAGCATCGGCAGTGCAAAATCCAGCGCCAACACCTGGGCCTTGGGATAGCGCTTGAGCAGGCCCTGGCTGGCATAGCCGGTGCCCGCCCCCAGATCCAGCACTCGCTGCGGGGCCAAGCGAATGTAGTCCAGACGCTCCAGCAAGCGGTCCGCCACCTCCCGTTGCAGTACCGCCACGCGGTCGTAATCGCCGGCAGCCCGGCCAAAGGCCCGGCGGGCGCGGCGCTTGTCGATGGGCATTGGCTGGGTCATTCCAGAAACCCCCGCAGGCGCACTGCGAATTCCGGGCCGTGGGACAGGAAGGGGGCATGCCCGGCACCGGCCAGCAGCGCGAACTCGGCCGTCGGCAGCCGTGGCGCCAACTCATCCGCCAGGGCCGCCGGCACCAGGGTATCGCGCTCACCCTGAAGCCAGAGGCTGGGGGCCTGCAGCTCGGACAGCCGGGAACGCAGGTCGGCGTGCAGCAGCAGGGCCAAGCCCTGCTCCAGGGCCTCAGGCCGGGGCGGCGGCCGCTCCCGAAAGCCCGCGCGCAGCCGGCGCAGGGTGCCTCGGGCATCGCTGCTGCCGCGCACCTGGAGGCCGAGGAAACGGTCCAGGGTGGTCTCCGGGTCCCGCACCAGGGCGGCACCGAACGCCTCCAGGATGGCGCGGTCCATGGCCGGCGCCCAGTCCGGACCCTGCACGAAGCGCGGGGTGCCCGCCACCAGCACCAGACGCGAGACGCGCTCCGGGGCCAGCAGGGCCGCCTGCAGGGCCAGCAGCCCCCCCAGGGACCAGCCGACCCAAACGGCCCGGGGCGGGGCCGCTTCCAGGCAGGCCCGAGCCCAGTCGGCCAGCTCGGGGCCGGTTTGCAGCGGGCTATCGCCGTGCCCGGGCAGCTCGATCAGGTGCAACCGGCAGTCCCCGCCCAAGGCCTCGGCCAGCTCGGACCAGACCGCCCCATTCATACCCCAACCGTGCAGCAGCACCAGATCGGGTCCCTGGCCCAGGCTCCGGCAGGCCAGCATCAGTGTTGCCCCCGGGGCAGCTCGGCCAAGGCGGCCAGCAAGCGCTCCAGCTGGTCGTCGCTGTGGGCGGCGGACAGGGTGATGCGCAACCGGGCACTGCCCTCGGGCACCGTGGGCGGGCGGATGGCAGTGACCAGTATGCCCTGTTCTTCCAGTTGCCGGCTCCAGGCCAGGGCACGTTCGGCGCTGCCGGCGAGCAGCGGCTGAATCGGGGTGGTCGAGGTCATCAGCGGCAACCCCAACTTAGCGGTCCCGGCGCGAAACCGGGCCACCAACTGTCCCAACCGCTCGCGCCTCCAGGGCTCGTCCCGCACCAGGCGCAGGCTGGCGCGCACCGCTTCGGCCAGAGCGGGCGGCGGGGCGGTGGTGTAGATATAGGACCGCGCCTGCTGGATCAGGGTCTCGATCAGGTCGTCGGAGCCGGCCACGAAGGCGCCGAATCCGCCCAGGGCCTTGCCCAGGGTGCCCATCAGGATCGGCACCTGCGCCGAGCCCAGGCCGAAGTGTTCCAGGCTGCCGGCGCCGGACTCCCCCAGCACCCCCAGGCCGTGGGCGTCATCCACCATCAGCCAGGCCCGGTGGCGCCGGGCCAGGGCCGCCAGCTCGGGCAAAGGCGCCAGGTCGCCGTCCATGCTGAACACGCCGTCGGTGAGGATCATGCGCTCGCCGACCGGGGCCTGGTCCAGCTGATCCCCTAGAACCGACATATCGCCGTGGGCATAGCGCCGTAGCCGAGCCCGGGACAGCTGGGCGGCGTCGATCAGGGAGGCGTGATTCAGGCGGTCCTCGAACAGCTGGTCACCGCGCCCCATGAGCGCCGAGACCAGGCCCAGGTTGGCCATATAGCCGGTGGAGAACAGCAACGCCCGGGGCCGCCCGGTAAAGGCCGCCAGTTCTTCCTCCAAGGCGTGGTGGGCGCGGCTGTGACCGCTGATCAGGTGGGCGGCACCGCTGCCCACGCCGTAGCGCTCGGCCCCGCGCTGGAAGGCGGCCCGCACCTCGGGATGGGCCGCCAGGCCCAGGTAGTCGTTGCTGCAGAAGGCGAGCATCGGGCGGCCGTCGACCCGCAGGCTCGGGCCCTCGGGGCCATCCGCCGGCGGCGCAGCAGGTGAGCGCTGCGCCGGCGCTCCAGCTCACCAGCCAGGGACTTCACTGCCGGGGCCAGTTCAGGCGCAGCAACCGCGGCCGGCCGCCGGCGCCGGCGCTTCGACCCGCTGCTCGAAGCGCATCCCCAAGCGCCGGAACAGGGCCTGGTCGTGGTCTTCGCTCTCGTTGTCGGTGGTCAGCAGGCGGTCGCCGTAGAAAACCGAGTTGGCCCCGGCCAGGAAGCACAAGGCCTGAGTCTGGTCGTTCAACCCGGTGCGTCCAGCAGACAGGCGCACATAGGAGGCCGGCATCAGAATTCGCGCCACCGCGATGGTGCGCACGAACTCGAACGGATCAAGCTCGGCGCTGCCGAACAGGGGCGTGCCTTCCACCTGGACCAGCAGGTTGATCGGCACCGACTCCGGGTGCCGGGGCAGATTGGCCAGTTCCGCCAGCATGCCGGCTCGGTCGCGGCGGGACTCGCCCATCCCCAGGATGCCGCCGCTGCAGACATTGATGCCCGCCTCCCGTACATGGCCGAGGGTGTCGAGCCGATCCTGAAAGGTGCGGGTAGTGATCACCTGGCCGTAAAACTCGGGCGAGGTGTCCAGATTGTGGTTGTAGTAGTCGAGCCCGGCGTCTTTCAGGCTCAGGGCCTGGTCCCGGCTCAGCATGCCGAGGGTGACGCAGGTCTCCAGGCCGAGGGCCCGCACCCCGCGCACCATCTCGTTGACCCGCTCCAGATTCTTGTCGCTGGGGTTGCGCCAGGCCGCGCCCATGCAGAAGCGGGTCGCACCCTGGGCCTTGGCCGCCTCGGCCGCCTCCAGCACCTCGTCCAGGGGCAGCAGGCGCTCGCGCTCCAGACTGGTGTCGTTGCGCGCACTCTGGGAGCAGTAGCCGCAATCCTCCGGACAGGCCCCGGTCTTGATGCTGAGCAGGGTGCTCAGCTGCACCTGGTTGGGATCGAAGTGCCGGCGGTGCAGGGTCTGGGCCTGGAACAGGAGATCATTGAACGGCAGGGCGAACAGGGCCTCGATCTCGTCCCGACTCCAATCGTGGCGCAGGGCCTGGGCTTGCATAGTAGAATCTCCGAAAGCGGGGAGTAGCGGGCCCCCGATACTACCCGAAGGGACGACCCTGTCAACTGGATGACGCCAAGCTTGGTTTACAACTGGTTAATTTCGCTACAATCCACTCTATACCCAACCCGCTGCCTGCTGTGTGGCGCCCCAGGCAGCGGCGGCCTCGACCTCTGCCTCGGCTGCCTGGCCGAGCTGCCGCGGATTGCCCGACCCTGCCACCAGTGCGGCGAACCCCTGCCGGAAGCGGCCCCGCCCGGGGCGCGCTGCGGCCCCTGCCAGCGGCGCCCGCCGGCCTTCGACCGTTGCATAGCGCCCCTGGCCTATGCAGGCCCGGTGCCGCTGTTGGTGGCCGGCCTCAAGTTCCACGACCGCTTGGCCGGAGGTCGCCTGCTCGGCGAGCTGCTGGCGCGCCATCTGCTCGTGCGGGGCGGCCCCCCACCGGAACTGATTCTGCCCATCCCCTTGCACCCCCGGCGGCTGCGCCAACGGGGCTTCAACCAAGCCTTGGAGCTGGCGCTGCCTCTGGGCCGGCGCCTGGGCGTCCCTCTCGACCGCCACAGCTGCCGGCGCAACCGTGCCACCCAACCCCAGACTGAGCTCGACCTCAAACAACGCCGGCGCAACCTGCGCAATGCCTTCGCTTTGGCCGGCCCCCTGCCCGCCCGTCATATCGCCCTGGTAGACGACGTGGTCACCACCGGCAGCACCAGCAATGAGCTGGCTCGCCTGCTCAAGCGGGCCGGCGCCGAGCGGGTGGAGGTCTGGGCCGCGGCGCGGGCAGTGAGTCGGCATTCCCCATGAATCCCGCGCCGCTCGCGTAATCCCCCCGCGCCCTGATCGCCGACCACGGCCCAGGGCGCTACCAGGGCTCGACCTGCCCCGGTGCCGGCGCCTCGGCGGGCACCGCACCCAACCCCTGCTCGACCTGCCCCTGAATCCGGGTCACCGCCCCCAGCAGGCCTTGCTCGGGGTCCTCCAACAGCGTGTAGCGGATGCGTGCCAGCGCCGGCTCAAGGATCTCCCGCAGTTCCGCCTCCAACGCCGGCTTACGCTTTTCGTGCTCATTCGCGCTCCAGACGGTTACGCCCAGGGACAGCGCCAGGCCGGCAGGCCCGCCCACCGCGGCGGCCGCCGCGGCCGAGCCCCCACGGGTGGCGAGGCGCCCGGCGAACTGGCCGGCAACCCGATGGGCGGCGGGCACCAGGCCCCCTTGGCGAAGCCTGGCATTGACATCCACCCCGGCCCGCTCCACCTGCTCCAGCAGGTCGGCATACGGAGGCAAGCTATCGGGCCGGGCCGCTGCCAACAGGGGCCCAAGGGTCAGGCCAGCCTGGCCATCTCCGCCGGGAATGGCCGGAATCCGTGCCAGACGCTCCCGGTACACCGGTTCCGGAAGCCGATAGCGCCGGCCGACAGCGGCGGCCTGCTCGGCGAAGGTAAACAGGTAGAGGGCGGTGGCCCGGTGCAGCAGCCGACCGGGGTCCGCCACCTCCGAGGCCGGTTCCAGCACTTGGGCCTGGTATTTTTCCTGCAGATAGGCGGCCAACCGCCGCTCCGCCTCGGCCTCGCCGTCGGTCTCGTCCGACTGGTACCAGGCGAATTTCACCGCCAGCCACTCCTGGGTCCAGTAACTGGTGTACCAGGGCACGAACGCTTCATCGGTATAACGGCGCACCCGTCCCAGCCACAGGTCAAGGCCGGCCTCGGCATAGGCGGCGGCATGGGCACGCGCAGTGCGGGCGGCCAGGAGCAATTCGCGGTCTACGCTTTCCCAGGTGGCGGCAGGGACCGGCGGCGGGGCCGGGGTCGGCGGCTCCCGCGGCACCCCGGCGCAGGCACTCAGGCCCAGCAGCATGGCGGGCAACAGGTAGCGGGCGCGAGACGGGAAAGACGGCGCCACAGGCTAGGCCGAGGGCAGGTAATCCAATACCAGACCGACGAAGATCAGCATGCCGAAGCCGTTGTTGTTGAGAAAGGCCTTGAAGCAGCCCGCGGGTTGGCGGTCGCGGATCAGGTGTTGTTGCCAAGCCGCCATGGCGGCGGCGCCGGCCAAAGCAGCGTAGTAGAACAGGCCCAGCCCCGCCAGCCAGCCAACCGCGATGAGCAGGCCCAGCATCAGCAGCTGAAGCAGGCCGATAATCAGCCGGTCGTGGCGGCCGAACAGGATGGCGGTGGACTTGACGCCGATCTTGAGGTCGTCGTCCCGGTCCACCATGGCGTATTCGGTATCGTAGATCAGGGCCCAGGTCAGGGTGGCGGCGAACAAGAGCCAGGCCAGCAGGGGCACAGCGCCAGTGACCGCGCTGAAGGCCATGGGTACCGCCCAGCCAAAGGCGGCCCCCAGAACCACCTGGGGCAGGTGCGTATAGCGCTTCATAAAGGGATAGAGGGCGGCCAAGGCCACCGCTACCGTCGACAGGGCCACGGTCTGCCAGTCCAGCAGCAACACCAGACCGAAGGCGATCAGGCTCAGCAGCAGGAACACCGCCACCGCCTCGCGCGGCCGCACCAGGCCGGTGGCCAGGGGGCGCTCCCGAGTACGCTGCACCCGGCCGTCAATATGGCGGTCGGCAAAGTCGTTGATAGCACAGCCGGCAGAACGCATCAGCACCACGCCGAGACCGAAGATCAGCACCACCTCCCAGGGCGGATTGCCGGCCCCGGCGATCCACAGGGCCCACAGGGTAGGCCAGAGCAGCAGCAGGATGCCGATCGGGCGATTCAGGCGCACCAGCAAGGCATAGGCGGAAAGGCGCTGGCGCCAGGTCGGCCTACCTGGGTGCAGGCTGTCGATTTTGACTTGCGGCGAATTCATGGCTCCAGCCCCGGAATCTCGGGCAAAAATATCTCGTTGACCAGCAGCGGGTGGCGGCCGTAATAAAACAGCGTGCGCCGCCCCCAGAGGTCGGCCGGCGGCGGATTCAACCCCTGGGCCGCAGCGGCGTACAGTTGGCGCCGCGGCGAGAGCCGGGCCAGCTGGGTGGCACCCCGGCGCACCCGGCGGTCGGCAAACAGCACCGCCCCCAGCGGGCGTTCTCCGAGGCGGGTCAGGCGGCGCGCCGCCCCTTTGAGGCTGCCGGCCGGGATCAGGGTGCGGGCGAACACCCAGGGCCGCTCACCGCACAGCAGCTGAACCTCGCGAATCACCGCGATCTCGCCCCGCCGCATGCCCAGCAGCCGGCGCTCGCTGGCCAGCGGCCGGCCCCAGCCCTGGGCGAGCAGGCGCACTCGAAAACCGCCTCCGCAGGCACATTGGACCCGGCGCGTGAGCGATCCCTGGTCCAACAACCAGGCCCGAACAGCGGGCGGAATCCGCCCCTTCTGGCCCTGCCAGCCGGCCCATGCGGGCTCGCTCACGGCACCGGTCTGGAAGGTCAATGGCAACGGCTTACCCCACTCGCTGGGAAAAGCGCCGATTATCGCATACCCCGAGACATTCACGCAGTCGCCGATCCCGTAGCCCGGGTGAAACCCGGGGAAACTCGGCATCGACCACAGTACGCCCTCTGCGCTTAGGACATGACCGGGGAGTAGCCGCGGACATGACCGAGGAGCAGCCGCACGAAAACGCGCTTGGGGGGTGTTGCCGTCGGTGCCGATTACCCCGGGTTGCACCCGGGCTACACCCTTGCGTACCGCGTGCGCTCGCCCAGCCAGCGCCGCACCAGGGGCGCGGCCCGGTCCGGGTAGTCGCGCAGAATCAGT
>CBDUCL010000016.1:0-23855 GCA_965365625.1 uncultured Chromatiales bacterium
CTCTTCCTGACGACGGACGATCACGCGATCGTGCAGCGGACGAATCTTCATCTATGGGTCTCTCCTGATTGAGTGGTGACTTAACGAGTTGGTTGAATAAGCTTTGCTAAAGGCGAGCTGTTAGCACTCACCCTGAGCGAGTGCTAATAATAGGGGCAAATTTCGCAGAGTCAAGGACTGGCGGGACAGCAATTCGGGAGTGGGTGCGGCGGGATCGGGCGGGAGTGCGGAATCAGTCGTCTTCGCGCTTGTACTCGCCCTCGATCACCCGCGGCCCCGGACCCGCGCCGGCTTCGGGGCCAGCGGCATCCGGCGGCACTACCCAGCGGCGCGATTCCAGCCAGCGCAGGAGCAGACGCCGACGCAGCGGCGGGATCAGTAGAAGAAAACCCACCACATCGGTGACGAAACCCGGCAGCAAGAGCAGGATGCCGGCCAGCAACAGCAGAGGGCCCTCAAACATGGCCTCGGCCGGGGTCTCCCCGCGTTCCATAGCCTCGCGCACCCGCCAGGCCATGGCAAAACCCTGCATCCGCACCAGAGCGCCGCCAACAATAGCGGTGGCCAGCACCAGGATCACGGTGGACAGGGCGCCGATTTCGGAGCCAACCTGGATCATTAGATAGAGTTCGCCCGCCGGGATGGCGACGAACAGCAGCAAGAAAACTAGACCCGGATTCATGGACACAGCTTACGCGGGCCGTATGCGAGGCACAAGGAAAACGCCGGCGCGCTGCCGGCTCCGGGCAGAGCCCACTGCGCAGCCGTTTCCTATCGCCGCAGCGGCTGAAACAGCGGACCATCGCAACCCACAGCTTGGTTGGCCACAGTGCACCGGATCTCGACAGCGAGATATCAGCTTCTCCCCGGGCAATCACCCCCTTCTTTACGCAACTCAGGTGCTTCCTGTATCTTTCACCGGATGTCTACCCAGGCCCTCTTGGTGTTTTGCACCTGCCCCGACCAGGCGGTCGGGCTGCAGATCGCAGAACAGCTGGTTGATCGGCGCCTGGCCGCCTGTGTCAGCCTGCTGCCGGGGGTTACCTCGGTGTACGCCTGGAAGGGGCGCTGCGAGACGGCCGAAGAACTGCAACTGCTGATCAAGACCCGGCCCGAACGCTACCCGGCGCTGGAACGGACGCTGCTGGAGCTGCACCCCTACGAACTCCCGGAAATCGTCGCAGTCCCTATAGAGAAGGGGCTAACCGCTTACGTTGAATGGGTCGCACAATGCACAACCGAACAAGCCTGAAACGCCTGCTGCTGTTATGGACCGGGGTCCTGGCTCTACTGCCGGGCCTGGCGCCGGCGGAAGACGAACTGCTGCAGCCGGACCAAGCATTTCGCATTGCCGGCCACGCCGAAGGCGCAGAGGCGGTAAGCGTGGAATGGGCCATCGCCGACGGCTACTACATGTACCGGGATAAACTCAAGTTCCAGAGCGATACCCCGGGTATCGAGGTCGGGACCCCGGCGCTGCCCGAGGCACTGATTCGGGAAGACGAGTTCTTCGGCAAGGTGCCCATCTACCGCGACCGCTTGCGCCTGCAGCTGCCCCTGGCCCGGCAACCCGGGGCGGCCGAGACCCTTACCCTGCAAGTGCGGTCTCAGGGCTGTGCGGACCGCGGCATTTGCTATCCGCCGCATACCCAGACCATTCTGGTGGAGCTGCCGGCCTTAGCTGCCGTGGAGGCCGCGCCCGCACCGGCTACTTTGCCAACCCCAGCGCCGGTGCAAGATGACCCGCTGCAGGCGCTCTCTGATCTCGGCTCCGACCTGGGTCTGAACCAAGGGGACGAGCTGCTGGATCCGGAAGACGCCTACCGCTTCGAGGCCGCGGTGGAAGACGGCAATCATTTGCGCCTGAACTGGCAGATCGCCGAGGGAACTTACCTCTACAAGGAAAAGATCGAGCTGCGCTTGGAAGGCGGCGAAGGGGTGGCGCTGGGGCCACTCGAGCTGCCGGAAGCCGAAGTCAAGAAGGATTCGATCCGGCCCGACGGCAGCTTCGGCGACATCGAGGTCTACCACAACTCCATCGATCTGCCAGTCAGGCTAGTGCGCAGCCAGGCCGGCGCCACCGAGGCAACGCTGGTAGCCAAATTCCAGGGCTGCGCCGAAATCGGCGTCTGCTACCCACCCATGACCAAACGGGTGAACCTGGCCCTGCCAGCGGTAACCGAGGTTAGCGCCGAACCGCCTCCGGCGGCGCCGGAGCCGGAGCCGGCCGCCGAGGCCCCGATTTCCGAGCAGGATCAGATTGCAGCCACCCTGGCCGGCGGCAACACCTGGCTGATCATCGCCTCCTTCTTCGGTTTCGGCCTGCTGCTGGCCTTTACCCCCTGCGTGTTCCCGATGATCCCGATCCTGTCCGGTATTATCGCCGGCCAGGGCCGCCATATGGACACCCGCAAGGCCTTCGTGCTGTCGCTGATCTACGTGCTGGCCATGGCCCTTACCTACACCCTGGCCGGAGTCCTGGCGGGCGTGTTCGGTCAGAACCTGCAGGCAGCGTTCCAGAACCCCTGGATCCTCGGCACCTTCGCCGGCGTGTTCGTGCTGCTGTCCCTTTCCATGTTCGGCTTCTACGAGCTGCAGGTGCCGAGCCGTCTGCAGAGCCGGTTGACCGAGCTGAGCAACCGCCAGGAGGGAGGCACCCTGATCGGGGTGGCGATCATGGGCTTTCTGTCGGCCCTGATCGTCGGGCCCTGCGTGGCTCCGCCCCTGGCCGGCGCCCTGATCTACATCGGGCAGACCGGCGATGCGGTGCTTGGCGGCCTGGCCCTGTTCGCCCTCAGCATGGGCATGGGCCTGCCCTTGATTGCCATCGGCACCTCCGCCGGCAAGCTGCTGCCCCGGGCCGGCTCCTGGATGGACGCCATCAAGGCGGTGTTCGGCGTGCTGCTGCTGGCGGTGGCCATCGTGCTGCTCGAGCGCATTGTCCCGGCGGCGGTCGCGATGCTGCTATGGGGCAGCCTGCTGGTAGTGTCCGCGGTCTATATGGGGGCCCTCAGGGACCTGCCAGTCGAAGCTTCCGGCTGGTCCCGCCTGTGGAAAGGCCTGGGCCTGGTGCTGCTAATCTACGGCGCCCTGATGCTGGTCGGCGCCGCCGCCGGCGGCAAGGACACCGTGCAGCCCCTGCGCGGTCTCGGTCTGGGCGGAGGCGCCAGCGCCGAGAGCGCCCATCTGCAATTCCAGCGCATCAAGTCCAGCGCCGATCTCGACCGGGAACTGGCAGCGGCCGCCGAACGTGGCCAGCCGACGATGCTCGACTTTTACGCCGACTGGTGCGTGAGCTGCAAGGAGATGGAGCGCTACACCTTCTCCGACCCGGCGGTGATCGCCGCCCTGGACGGGGTGCTGTTGCTGCAGGCGGATGTCACCGCCAACGACGATCAGGACCAGGCCCTGCTGCAGGGCCGCTTCGGCCTGCCTGGCCCGCCGGCCATCATGTTCTTTAACACCGCCGGGGAGGAATTGAAGCCTTACCGAGTGGTAGGTTTCAAGCCGGCGCAGGAGTTCGCGGACCACGTGGGACGGGCCCTCCAATGAGCGCAAGCAAACGCATCCCGGCGCTGATCCTGGCGGTGCTCGCCACCCTGGGCGCCGGCTATGCCGCCCATATCCTGCTCGACTGGGAGCCGCCGGAAGAGGACCCCCCCCGGCTCCAGCCCCGCCCCGGGCCGGACGCCGGCCTGTTGCTGGAGCTACCGGCCTTCGCCTACCCGGACTTGGAAGGAGTGAGCCGCTCTAGCGAGGAATGGTTGGGCCGGGTGCTGGTAGTCAACTTCTGGGCCACCTGGTGCCCACCCTGCCGCCGCGAGATGCCGGACTTTATCGAGTTCCAGGAACGCCACGGGGCCCAAGGCCTGCAGTTCGTCGGCATTGCCATCGACTCCGAACAGGACGTGGCGGACTTTGCCGACAGCATCGGCGTCAATTATCCGATCCTGCTCGGCGAGACCGACGCCATCGCGCTCTCCCAGTCTCTCGGCAACCGCTTCAGCGGCCTGCCGTTCAGCGCCATTTTCGACCGCAGCGGAAAGCTGGTGCATACCCAAGCCGGCGAGCTGAAGCAGGCCGATCTGGAACAGTATGCGATCCCCTTGCTTTAGCCAGAATTAGCGGCAACTGTCGCGAACGGGCGACAACCTACGCAAAACTAGACAGTTAAAGCGGGACTATGCCAAACTGTCGAGGATAAGTCCTGCGCCCCCGCCGACCGGCCGGGGGGCGTACAGCCTGGGGTACTCAGCGTGCCGAAGATCTTGGTCCTAAACGGTCCGAACCTCAATCTATTGGGTACCCGGGAGCCCGGACACTACGGCCAGGACAGCCTGGAGGACATCGGTGGGCGCCTGCGCAATCAGGCCGCGGCTATGGGCTGCGAACTGGGCTTCGAGCAGAGCAACGCCGAGCACCTGTTGCTGGAACGCATCCACCAAGCTCGGGAACAGGGAGTCGAATTCATCATCTTCAACCCGGCCGCCTTCACCCACACCAGTGTGGCCCTGCGGGACGCACTGCTGGCGGTCGCCATACCTTTCATCGAGGTACATCTGTCGAATGTGCACGCGCGCGAGCCGTTCCGCGCCCATTCGTACTTTTCCGACATCGCCGCCGGCGTTATCACTGGGCTCGGCGCCCAGGGTTACGAACTGGCGCTGCAGGCAGCCCTGCGCCGGCTGGCAAAGAAGAACTGATTGGGGCACGAAAACCAATGGACATACGCAAGATCAAAAAGCTCATCGAGCTGCTGGAGGCGTCCGACGTCTCCGAAATTGAGATTCACGAAGGGGAAGAATCCGTGCGCATCAGCCGCCAGGGTGCGGGCCTGGCCCCGGTGGCGGCGGTCGCCGCCCCGGTAGCACTCGGCCAGGCCGCGGCCCCCAGCCCCGCCGCCCCCGCTCCAGAGTCGCCGGCAGCGGAACCGGAGCCCCCCAAGCACACGGTCAACTCGCCGATGGTTGGGACCTTCTACCGGGCCCCCTCGCCGGGCGCCAAGCCCTTCGTCGAGACCGGTCAGAAAGTGGCCGCGGGCGATACCCTGTGCATCATCGAGGCGATGAAGATCCTCAATCAGATCGAGTCCGACAAGTCCGGCATCGTGACCAAGGCGCTGGTCGAGAACGGGGAGCCGGTCGAATACAACCAGCCCCTGTTCGTGATCGAGTAGAGCCGGCACTGCATCAACGGATAACCATGTTCGAAAAAATCGTTATCGCCAACCGGGGCGAGATCGCCCTGCGGATCCTGCGCGCCTGTCGCGAACTCGGAATCAAGACCGTGGCCGTGCACTCGGAAGCCGACCGCGACCTCAAGCATGTGCTGCTGGCCGACGAATCGGTATGCATCGGTCCGGCACCGTCGGCCGACAGCTACCTCAACGTGCCGGCCATCATCAGCGCCGCCGAGGTCACCGACTCCATGGCCATCCACCCGGGCTACGGCTTCCTGTCCGAGGACGCCGAGTTCGCCGATCGGGTGGAGCAGAGCGGGTTCGTGTTCATCGGCCCGCGTCCGGACTCCATCCGCACCATGGGCGACAAGATCAAGGCCATCGAGGCAATGCGAGCCGCCGGCGTGCCCTGCGTACCCGGCTCCGACGGCCCCCTGGACGACGACAAGCACCGCACGCGGGAACTGGCCCGCGAGATCGGCTACCCGGTGATTATCAAGGCCGCCGGCGGCGGCGGCGGGCGCGGCATGCGCGTGGTGCACTCCGAGGCCAGCCTGCACAATGCCATCTCCATGACCCGAGCCGAGGCCACCGCCGCCTTCGGCAATGGCACTCTCTATATGGAGAAGTTCCTGGAGGACCCGCGCCATATCGAGTTTCAGGTGCTGGCGGACCAGCACGGTAACGCCATCCACCTCGGCGAACGCGACTGTTCCATGCAGCGCCGCCACCAGAAGGTGGTAGAGGAGGCGCCGGCACCGGGCATCACCCCGGAAATGCGCAACACCTTGGGCGAGCGCTGCGCCGAGGCCTGCCGCCAACTGGGCTACCGCGGAGCCGGCACCTTCGAGTTTCTGTACGAAAAGGGCGAGTTCTACTTTATCGAGATGAACACCCGGGTGCAGGTGGAGCACCCGGTGACGGAAATGATCACCGGGGTAGATATTGTCAGGGAGCAGATCCGCATCGCCGCCGGCGAAACCCTGAGCCACCGCCAGGAGGATATTCAGATCCGCGGCCATGCCCTCGAGTGCCGGATCAACGCCGAAGACGCTCGCACCTTCCTGCCCTGTCCCGGCACCATCGACCAGGTGCATATCCCCGGCGGGCCCGGCATCCGGGTCGACACCCACATTTATAACGGCTACCGGGTGCCGCCTTACTACGACTCCATGATCGGCAAGCTGGTTGCCCACGGAGAGACCCGGGAGGCGGCCCTGGCGCGCATGCGCACCGCCCTGGACGAAATGGTGATCGAAGGCATCAAGACCAATATTCTGCTGCACCAGGACATCATGGCGGACTCCGCCTTCGCTGCCGGCGGCACCAATATCCACTATCTGGAGAAGAAGCTGGGGCTGTGAGCCGCCCCAGGCTTCGGCAATCGCACCCATGCCCTGGTTGCAGTTTTCGGTGACCGCACCTCAGGCCCAGGCGCCGCTGCTGGAACTGTTGTTCGAAAACCTGGGGGCGCTGTCCGTTACCCTCGGCGATGCCGCCGACGAACCGATCCTGGAGCCCGATCCAGGCGAGCAGCGTCTCTGGTCCCATACCCGCGTCAGCGCCCTGTTCGACGCCGAGCGAAACGCCGACGCCTTGGGCGCCACTCTGCGCCAGGCCCTGCCGGCGGAAATCGCTCCCAGCCTGAGCCTCGAGCGGCTGGGGGACCGGGCCTGGGAACGCGCCTGGATGGACGGCTTTCGCCCGATGCGCTTCGGCGATCGGCTCTGGGTCTGCCCCAGCGGCATGCAGGTGGATGCCGCCGATGCCCTGGTGCTGGACCTCGACCCGGGTCTCGCCTTCGGCACCGGCACCCACCCCACCACCGCCTTGTGCCTGGAGTGGCTGGATCGACACCCGCCGGCGGACCGTCAGGTGCTCGATTACGGTTGCGGCTCCGGCATCCTGGCCCTGGCCGCTCTGCGCCTGGGGGCCGCCGCGGCGATCGGTGTCGATCACGATCCGCAGGCCCTGGAGGCCAGCCGCGAGAACGCCCGGCGCAACGGCCTGGCCGAACGCCTAAGCGTCTTCCTGCCGGGGGACGAGCCCCGGGTCCCGGCCGACCTGCTGCTGGCGAATATCCTGGCCGCGCCACTGATCGACTTGGCCGCGGAACTGGCGCGCCGGGTGCGGCCAGGCGGCGCCATCCTGCTGTCCGGCATCCTGCAGGAACAGGCCGAAGCGGTAGCCGCCGCTTACCGACCTTGGTTTGAGCTGGCGCCGCCCGCCCGGCGTGACGAATGGGTGCGCATCAACGGCCGGCGCGACCCGGATGCCGGGAGCTGAGCAGGCCATGCTGTCCGCCAAGTGCCCAGACTGCAGCACCCGATTCCGCGTCACCCCAGAGCACCTGCGGGCGGCGGGGGGTTGGGTTCGCTGCGGTAGCTGCGGAGCCGTGTTCGACGCGCTCAAGAGCCTGGATGAGACGCGGCCGGCGACCCCCGCGGACTCGAAGCGCCCCGAACCAGCGCCTGCGCAGATCGAAAACCCGTTCCTGCGGGAGCCTCAGCCAACGCCGACCAAGCCGCTGCCGCCCAAGCAGCTCGACCTGCGAGACGAGCCGCCCGAGGGAGAGGCTCCAAGGCCTAGTTCGGACTTCGGCCCGACGGAGGATCTCCCGCGAGACCCGACCCCGGAACAAACGGCGATAGATGCAGCCCCGGCGACGCGGGCGGCCAGCCCAATGCCATTCGACATCCCGCCAGGGCTGCCAGACCTGGAGTCGGCCAACCCGGAAGCCGCAGCGGGCGGCAGCCTGGTATCGCGCTTGGCCTGGGGCCTGGGCAGCCTGGCTCTGGTGCTGATTCTGGCCCTGCAGTTGGCCTGGTTCGAACGGGGGAAGCTGATCTACCACCCCACAGGCCACGCCATGCTGCAGGAGTTTTGCCGATTGGCCGGCTGCCGATTGCCGGAACGCCGGGATCTGGAGCGGTTGGAGATTGTCAGCCGGGATATTCGACCGGAGGCCGGCGTGCCGCCGCGCCTAGCCCTGCGCCTGGTGTTCGCCAACCTGGCAGACCACGCTCAACCCTACCCCAGGGTCCAACTCAGCCTGTTCTCCGAATCCGGCGAGCTGGTGGCGCAACGGGCCTTTCTCCCCGACGAGTATCTGGAGGCCCCGCCGCGGGAACTGCTGGCGCCCCAGGAGCAAGTGCGGATCAGCCTGGAACTGCAGCAACCCGCGACCCCGGTCAGCGGCTTTCGCTTCGAGTTCCTCTGAGCACCCACCCAACCGACGCCGGAAACCGGCCCGGGAGACTTTGCCGGGACCCAGGTTTGGGGTAGTATTTACAGCCTTCACCCCCCTCCTTTTTTCGGACACTCTCGCGAAACTGATATGCGCATCGGACCTTATCAGTTGGCCAATAATCTGGTGCTCGCCCCCATGGCAGGCGTCACCGATCGGCCATTCCGCCAGCTCTGCCGCCGCCTGGGCGCCGGCCTGACGGTGTCCGAGATGGTGTCCGCCAACTGTGTCCTGCACGCCACCGGCAAGACCCTGCGCCGCCTCGACCACGTCGGCGAGGAGACACCGATATCGGTGCAGATCGTTGGCTCAGACCCGGGAGTGATGGCCGAGGGGGCCCGTGCGAACGTGGATCGGGGGGCGCAGATCATCGACATCAATATGGGCTGCCCGGCGAAGAAGGTATGCCGAGTGGCCGCCGGCTCCGCCCTGCTGCAGCAACCCCAGCGGGTGGCGGAGATCCTGCGCGCCGTGGCGACCGCGGTGAGCGTGCCGGTGACGCTGAAGATCCGCACCGGTTGGGACCCGGAGCACCGCAACGGAGTGGAGATCGCCCGCATCGCCGAGGACGCGGGGATTCAGGCCCTGGCGGTGCACGGACGCACCCGCGCCTGCCGCTTCGCCGGCCAGGCGGAATACGACACCATCCGCCGCATCAAGCGGGCCGTCTCCATCCCGGTGATTGCCAACGGCGACATCACCGGCCCGGAACAGGCGCGCCGGGTGCTGGACGAGACCGGGGCCGACGCGCTCATGATCGGCCGCGCGGCGCAGGGCCGACCCTGGATCTTCCGCGAGATCGAGCACTACCTGCGGCACGGGGAGCGCCTCCCGGAGCCGCCCATAGACTGGGTGCGCGATACCCTGCTCGGGCACCTGGAAGCCCTGTACGCTTTCTACGGCGAATACCTCGGGGTGCGCATCGCGCGCAAGCACCTCGCTTGGTACAGCAAGTCCCAACCCGGTGGAGCGGAGTTCCGCCGACAGATTAACCAGACGGAGTCAGTCGCCGTACAACGCCAAATGATTCGGCGCTTGTTCGACCAGAACAATAATGACAAAGGCCTGGCAGCATGATAAATACTGAAGCCCTAGCGGAACTGCGCGAGTCCGGTACCCCCGTATTCGAGGTCACCAAGACCCACGCCAGCGAGCCCCTGCGCGAGTGCGTGCGCGAAGCCCTGACCAGCTACTTCGAACAACTCGGCGATCACGACAGCCAGGGGCTGTACCAGATGGTGATGTCCGAGGTCGAAGAGCCCCTGTTGCAGACCGTGATGCGACACACCGGCGGCAACCAGACCAAGGCCGCCGCCCTGCTCGGCATCAGCCGCAGCACCCTGCGTAAGAAACTCGCCCAATACGACCTGGGATGAGCGCCGCCAAGGCGCCGGCCCTGAAGGACCCCAGCATGAAACCCATCAAGAGAGCCCTGATCAGCGTTTCCGACAAGCATGGCGTCGTCGACTTTGCCCGCGCGCTGACCGAACGCGGGGTGGAAATTCTGTCCACCGGCGGCACCTCCCGCCTGCTCACCGAGAACGATATCCCGGTCACCGAGGTGTCCGACTACACCGGCTTTCCGGAGATGATGGACGGCCGGGTAAAGACCCTGCACCCGAAGATCCACGGCGGCATCCTGGGGCGGCGCGGCACCGACGACCGAGTCATGAAGGAAAACGAGATCCATCCGATCGACCTGATCGTGGTCAACCTCTACCCCTTCGAGTCCACCGTGGCAGACCCGGATTGCCCGCTTGACAAGGCGATCGAAAACATCGACATCGGCGGCCCCACCATGCTGCGAGCCGCGGCCAAGAACCATAAGGACGTCACCGTGGTGGTGGACAGCGCCGACTATGCCCGGGTGCTGGCGGAGATGGCCGACCATGGCGGTGCGGTAAGCGACGCCACCCGATTCGACCTCGCGGTCAAGACCTTCGAGCATACAGCCCGATACGACGGCGCCATCGCCAATTACCTGGGGGCCCGCACCGGACCCGAGCCGGCGGAGTTCCCGCGCACCCTGAACCTGCAGTACCTGCAGAAGCAGACCATGCGCTACGGAGAGAACCCGCACCAAAACGCGGCCTTCTTCGTCGAGCGCCAGATCGACGAGGCGAGCGTGGCCACCGCCCGCCAGATCCAGGGTAAGGAGCTGTCTTACAACAATATCGCGGATACCGATGCAGCCCTGGAGTGCGTCAAGAACTTCGAAGAAGCCCCCTGCTGCGTCATCGTCAAACACGCCAACCCCTGCGGCGTGGCCTACGGCGACGACCTGCTGAATGCTTACGAGCGCGCCTTCAGCACCGATCCCGAATCCGCCTTCGGCGGCATTATCGCCTGCAACCAGGAGCTGGATGCGGCCACCGCCACCACGATCGTGGAGCGCCAGTTCGTCGAGGTGATCATCGCCCCCAGCGTCTCCGATGCCGCAGCGGCAGCGGTGGCGAAGAAGAAGAACGTACGACTGCTGGCCTGCGGCGACTGGACCGCCGAGGCCCTGCACCGGCTTGACTTCAAGCGGGTCAACGGCGGCCTGCTGGTGCAGGCTGCGGACCTGGCCCTGCACGGCGAACTCAAGGTGGTGACCGAACGCGCCCCCAGCGAACAGGAAATGCGGGACCTGCTGTTCACCTGGCGGGTAGCCAAATTCGTCAAGTCCAATGCCATCGTGTACGGCAAGGACCGCATGACCATCGGCGTCGGGGCGGGCCAGATGAGCCGGGTCAATAGCGCCCGCATTGCCGGCATCAAGGCCGAGCAGGCGGGTCTGGAGGTAAAAGGCGCGGTGATGGCCTCGGACGCCTTTTTCCCCTTCCGGGATGGCCTGGACAATGCCGCCGAGGCCGGCATAACCGCGGTGATCCAGCCCGGCGGCTCGATGCGCGACAACGAGGTCATCGCCGCTGCCAACGAGCACGGCATCGCCATGGTCTTCACCGGCATGCGCCACTTCCGCCACTGAAGAGCGACCCGGCATGAAGGTACTGATCATCGGCGGCGGCGGGCGCGAGCACGCCCTGGCCTGGAAGGCCGCGCAATCGCCTCTGGCCGAGCGGGTTTTCGTGGCCCCGGGCAATGCGGGCACGGCGCTGGAGCCGGGGCTGGAGAATGTGCCCATCGGAGCCGAAGACCTGGACGGGCTGCTCGCCTTTGCCCGGGACAACGACATTGGCCTGACCATCGTCGGCCCCGAGGCACCTCTGGTGGCCGGGGTGGTAGACCGCTTTCAGGCCGCCGGCCTGGGCTGCTTCGGGCCCAGCCAGGGCGCCGCCCAGCTGGAGGGCTCCAAGGCCTTCACCAAGGACTTCCTGGCCCGCCACCGAATCCCCACCGCCGCCTATGACAAGTTCACCGAGGTCCAGCCGGCCCTGGACTACCTGCACCGGGTCGGCGCCCCGATCGTGGTCAAAGCCGACGGCCTGGCCGCGGGCAAAGGGGTGATCCTGGCCCAGGATCTGGCGACCGCCGAGGCCGCGGTGCGCGACATGCTGGCCGGCAACCGCTTCGGCGAGGCCGGGCACCGGGTGGTGATCGAGGAATACCTGCTAGGCGAAGAGGCCAGCTTTATTTGTATGGTCGACGGTGAACACATACTGCCGATGGCCAGCTCCCAGGACCACAAGGCCCGGGACAACGGCGACCGGGGCCCCAACACCGGCGGCATGGGGGCCTACTCCCCGGCCCCCGTGGTGACCCCGGAAATGCATGACCGGATCATGGATCAGATAATCCGGCCCACCGTCGAGGGCATGGCCGCGGAGGGTCACCCCTATACCGGGTTCCTCTACGCCGGCGTGATGATCGACGCCGCAGGCACCCCCAAGGTGCTGGAATACAACTGCCGCTTTGGCGACCCGGAGACCCAGCCGATTATGCTGCGCCTGCGATCCGACCTGGTGGCCCTCTGCCAGGCCGCCCTGGAGGGCCGGCTCGACCAGTGCACAACCGACTGGGACCCCCGCGCCTCGCTGGGCGTAGTGATGGCCGCAGGCGGCTATCCGGAGGCCTATGCCAAGGGCCTGCCGATTAGCGGTCTGCCCACAGGCGAAGAGGCGGACCGCAAGGTATTCCACGCCGGCACCGCCGAGCACGACGGCCAGGTCGTGACCAGCGGCGGTCGGGTACTGTGCGTCACGGCCCTCGGCGCCGACGTGGCCGAGGCCCAGCGGCGCGCCTACGAGCAGGTGCACCAGATCCATTGGCAGGACACCTATTTCCGGGACGACATCGGCTACCGCGCCATCGGCCGCCGATGACCCTGGAGTTGCCTGGTTCCGGGACCTTCCGCCTGCTGTTGGGTCTGAGCCTGGGCCTGATCACCTGGCTCGCCACCAGCGAGCTACCGGGCCCGGTAATTTTCGACCTCAACGACAAACTCAACCACCTGGCCGCCTTCTTCACCCTCGCCCTGCTGAGCGACTTCGCCTTCCGCGGCAACGGCTTCGGGGCGGCCAAATTCCTGCCCTTGCTCGGCTACGGCCTGCTCCTGGAGAGCATCCAGCACTTCCTGCCCTACCGCGAGTTCTCCCTGCTCGATCTGGCCGCCGACGCCCTGGGAATGGCCCTGTACGCCGCATCGGTACCGCTGTTGCGGGGACGGCGGCCGTTTGCGGAGCGGTGGGAGGAAGTTAGGAGTTAGGAGTTAGGAGTTAGGAGTTAGGAGTTAGGAGTTAGGAGCATTCTCGCACTCTTCGCCCGTCGTTCATCACCCCGTCTCAGTCCGCACACCGAGACGCTTTAATCCCGGTATCACCCGCTCCTCGATCACCCCCACGAGCCCTCTCAGCTCCGGGTACTCCGGCCCCAATGCCGTCACATAGCCCAGGGTACGGGGGATATCGGCGAGATAGCCGGACTTGCCGTCGCGCAGTTGCAAGCGAGCAAAGATGCCGCTGGCCTTGAGGTGGCGCTGCACGCCCATTAGATCGAACCAGCGCAGGAACTGGGCCTCATCCAGGACCGGCGCCACCCCGGACTGCAGGGCCAGCTCACGGTAGCCTAGGGCCCAGTCCCGCACCTGTTCGCGGGGCCAGGCCACGTAGCAGTCGCGCAGCAAGGATACCAAGTCGTAGGTCAGGGGCCCCACCAAGGCGTCCTGGAAGTCCAGGATGCCGGGACTGGGGGCCGCGGTGACCAGCAAGTTGCGGCTATGGTAGTCCCGATGCACGCACACCTGGGGCTGTTCCAAAGCGCTATCCGCAAGCAATGTAAACACCTGATCCAGCAGGGCCTGCTCGGTCGCCGTCAACTCCAGACCCAATAGCCCTCGAAGCAACCACTCCGAGAACAGGCCCATTTCGCGCAGCAACAAGGGCCGGTCGTAGGGGGGCAGCCCGGCGCGGGGGCCACAGGCCTGAATCACCACCAGGGCGGCCAAGGCATCGCCGTACAGGCGCTCGACACTCCCCTCGTCCAAGGCGTCCAGGTAGTGGCGATCGCCCAGATCGTCGAGCAACAGAAAGCCCCGATCCAGATCCGCGGCCCGTACCTCCGGGGCGTTCAGCCCCAACCCGCGCAAGATGCCGGACATGCGGACGAACGGGCGGCAGTCCTCGTTGGGCGGCGGCGCATCCATGGCGATAGAGCTGGAGTTCTCCCCGACGACCCGGAAATAGCGCCGAAAGCTGGCATCCCCGGAGGCGGGGACAAGGGAAAAGGGCGGGAGTCCCGGCTGCCGACGCAACCAGGCTTCCAGCGCGGAAAAACGCTCGTCCATCGGGAAAACCTCGCTTGGAAGCGGCGGCGGAAGGGTTCCCGAACGCCGCACAAATTGCAGTTGCGCCGATTCTATGCCATTTTATGGCCGGTTTGCCATTCGCCCGACGGGCCCGAAAACAACCGAGAAAAGCTCATGCCCGTTAGACCCAGGATCTTCCCGCTCGTCGTCGGCAGCCTGCTGATCGGCGGGGCGGCCAGCAGCGTTGCGCAGGCAGCCCTCTGGGACTGCCGGCCGGACCCCGACAGCGGGGGCTGGCGGTGTATTCAGCAGACACCGGGCGCGCCGGCGACGGCCCCCATCGCCCCCACGGTATTGGATCAGGAAGAGGCATTGGACGCGCCTGCGGCACCCTCCCAGAGGCCGGGTCCTCCGGCATCGGCGGCGCCGCCTCTCCAGGCAGCTCCGGCAACCCGGGTTGAGCCGAGCCCAGCGAGCGTAGACCAACCGAAACCCGAGTCTGTGCCTAAGCCGACGCCTGAACCGGAGCCCGCGCCTGAACCAGGACCTGCGCCTGAGCCGGAGCCCACACCTGTACCAGAGCCAGAGTCTGCGCTGAAACCGCCTTCCGCAACAGCGCCCCTTGCCTCCAGCGCGGCAATGCCGGCTTCACCGCCGGAACGTCCAGTGACTGCCGCACCCGCCCCGCTGCCCCCTCTGGACCCCTTGCTGCCGAGGGATGCGGACATCGATTACGGCCTGGACTGGGACAGTTGCCTGCCTCCGGGCAGCGAGGCGAAGCTGGCCCTCGATCTGGAATTCGACACCGAGGCCCCGATGCAGATTGCCGCCGACAGCATGCAGGTTTGGCCGGAGCAGGAGATCGGCGAATTCAGCGGTGGAGTGGTAGTGGTCCGGAACCAGGCGCGGGTGGAAGCGGATTGGGCGCGCTACGACCGCCCGCAACAATTGCTGGACGTGGAAGGCAACATCTACTTCGAGCAGCCCGGCTTGCGCCTGGCCAGTGACAACGCCCACTTTGACCTGGGTGCCGAGCAGGGCACCCTGGGGGAGGTGGAATACCGGCTCACCGACAGCCACGCCCGCGGCCAGGCGGCCGAGGCGAAACTCTTGAGCCGAGAGCAATCGCGCTACCGGGACATCACCTACAGCACCTGCCGCCCGGGGCAAGACGATTGGGTGCTGCAGGCCGATGACCTGGAGATAGACCGCGCCACCGGCACCGGCAAGGTGCGCCGCGCCAAGCTGCGCCTGGGCGGGGTACCCGTGGCCTACCTGCCTTATGCCAGCTTTCCCATCGACGATCGGCGCAAATCCGGGTTGCTGGCCCCATCGGCGGGCATTGCAGACACCACCGGGTTCGACCTCAAGGTGCCCTACTATCTCAATCTGGCGCCGAATTACGATGCCACGCTGATTCCGCGCATCATGAGTAAGCGCGGTTTCATGCTCGGGGGCCAATTCCGTTACCTGACTGAAAGCCAGCGCGGCGAGATCGAAGCCGAGATCCTGCCCAGCGACCAGGACGCCAAGGCGGGGGACCCGGAGCTACGCGGGGCATTCGCCATGCGCCACCAGGGACGTTTCGGATCCCGCCTCAGTACCGACATCGACCTCAACTACGTCTCCGACGACCAGTACCTGGAAGACTTCGGTACCAGCCTGGAGATCTCCAGTACGCGCCAGTTGGAGCGCCGGGGTGACCTGCTGTATCGCGGCAACGACTGGTTTCTGCGCGGCCGGCTCCAGTACTACCAGACGGTGGACCCCGCCATCGCCCCCGAAGATCGCCCATACAGCCGCATGCCGCAGGTGCTGTTCAGCTGGGACAAGCCGCGTCAACACTACGGCATGCACTACGCACTGGGCAGCGAGTACGTCTACTTCAATCACACCAACGACTCCAACACCGTGGGCCACCGCTTCGCGCTGGAGCCGGCGGTCAGTCTGCCGCTGCGGGCCAGCTATGGCCACCTGACCCCCAAGCTGAAGCTCAACTACCGTTATTACGAGCTCAGCGACACCAAGCCCAGCCAGGACAACAGACAGTCCCTACTGCTGCCCAGCGTCAGCCTGGACGGCGGGCTGGTATTCGAGCGCGACACCGGCTGGTTCGGTTACGAGTCCCTGCAGACCCTGGAGCCCCGGCTGTTCTACCTGTATACGCCGTACAAGGACCAAAGCGACATCCCGATCTTCGACACCGCGGAGATCGGTTTCAATTTCAACAGCCTGTTCCGCGAGAACCGATTCACCGGCCGCGACCGGATCGGCGACGCCAATCAACTGACGTTGGCCTTGACCTCGCGCACCCTGGACCTGGATTCGGGCACCGAGCTGCTGCGAGCCAGTATCGGCCAGATCTATTTCTTCCGCGACCGTCGGGTGCAATTACCGGGTGTACCGGAGCAGGACGACTACTCCTCAACCCTGGCCGCCGAGGCCGCCGCCCGACTCAGCCAGAGATGGAGTACCCGCGGCAGCCTGTTCTGGAATCCCCACGACGGCGGTTTCACCGATCAGGCCTCGGTGCAACTGCACTATCAGGACTCGGCCGACCGTATCGTCAACCTCTCCTACCGTTATAACCGCGGCCGCGAAACCAATCTCACCGACACCCGTATCGACGACACCAACCTCTCCTTCCGCTGGCCCTTCGGCAGCCGCCTGCACTTGGTGGGGCGCTGGAAATACTCCCTGTTCTACGACACCACCATGGACAGCTTCGCGGGTTTCGAATACGACGACTGCTGCTGGACCCTCCGGGCCCTGGCCCGGCGCTATGTGAACGACGTGGACGACGACCCCAAGAACGCCATAATGCTGCAACTGGAACTCAAGGGCCTGGGCGCAGTGGGCAACCGCATCGACGATTTCCTTACTGAGGGCATTCTCGGCTACCAAGCCGAATAATTGAGCCGAAACCTACCATGATCACCAAGCAATCCCCCCATAGCTTATTCTTCGCTGGCCTCACACTGTTTTTCGGCAGCCTGTTCTGGGCCTTGCCGGCAGCCGCCGAGGTGAGCGACCTCGACAGCATCGTCGCCGTAGTCAACGATGACGTGATCACCCGCAGCGAGCTGGAGACCGAGCTAAACGAGCTGCTGCTGCAAATCAATCCGGACCCGGATCGGCTGCCGCCGCGGCGGGTGCTGGAAGGCCAGGTGCTGGAACGCATCATCGCCGACCGGCTGCAACTGCAGGCCGCCGAGCAGGCCGGCATCGGCGTCGACGACCAGACCCTGGCCCAGGCGATCAACAATATCGCCGCCAACAACGACCTCACCCTGGCCGAGCTGCGCGCCGCCATGGCGGCGGACGGCATGGACTTCGGCCAGTTCCGGGAGAGCGTGCGCAAGGAGATCATCCTCAGCCGCCTGCGCAACCAGGAGGTGATCAACCGCATCAATGTCAGCGAACAGGAGATCGACAACTACCTGGACAAAGAGCTGGTCGGCATTGGCGGCCGCACCGAATACCGGCTCTACCATATCCGTATCGGCCTGCCGGAAGCGGCCACCCCGGACGAGATCGGGCGTGCCCGAGCCCGGGCAGAGCAATTGGTGGCCCAGCTGCGCGCCGGCGGCGACTTTCAGCAGGCGGCCATGACCTACTCGGACGGCCGTCAGGCCTTGGAGGGGGGCGACCTGGGCTGGCGCAAGGCCAACGAACTGCCAACCCTGTTCACCGACATCGTGGTCGACATGCAGCGCGGCGAGATCAGCGACCCGGTACAGAGTGCCAGCGGCTTCCATATCGTCCTGCTCGCCGACTTCAAGGGCAGCGATCGCCAGATCATCCGCCAAACCCACGCCCGCCACATCCTGATCAATACCAACGAGATCACCTCGGACACCGACGCCCGGCTGCGCCTGGAGCAGCTCAAGAAGCGCATCGAGGGCGGCGACGATTTCGGTGCCTTGGCGCGCTCCAACTCTGACGACACCGCTTCGGCGATCAAAGGCGGAGACCTGGGCTGGGTCAGCGGCGGCGACTTGGTCCCGGCGTTCGAGGAGAGGATGAACGCGCTGAGTCCGGGCCAAGTCAGTGAACCCTTCCGCACCCAGTTCGGCTGGCACATCGTTCAAGTCATTGAACGCCGCGACTATGACAACACCGACGAGGTATTGCGCGCCAAGGCCCGGGAGGCGATCCGGGAACGCAAGGCCACCGAGGCCGGCGAACTCTGGCTGCGGCGCCTGCGCGATGAGGCCTACGTGGAGATCCGCCTCGATGCGGAGCGGATCTGAGCGGCCGTGCCGAACCTGCCGCGCCTGGCCCTGACCCCCGGCGAGCCCGCGGGCATCGGCCCCGACCTGTGCGTGCAGATCGCCCAAGGCCCGCTGGCAGGGGAACTGGTGGCGGTGGCAGACCCCAAGCTGCTGCAACAGCGGGCCCGGCGCCTTGGCCTGCCCCTGGAATTGCAGGCCTTCGACCCCGCCCAGCCGCGAGCCTCGGGTAACACCCGGCTGAGCCTGCTGGCAGTGCCCCTGGCCCGCGCCGCTGTCTGCGGCCGCCTGGATCCGGCCAATGCCGGCTATGTGCTGGAGACCCTGCGCCAAGCGGTGGCCGGCTGCCGCGACGGGCGCTTTGATGCGCTGGTCACCGGCCCGGTGCACAAGGCAGTGATCAACGACGCCGGCATCCCCTTCACCGGCCACACCGAATTCCTCGCCGAGCTATGCGGGGGCGACCCGGTGATGATGCTCGCCACCCCCGGACTGCGAGTAGCCCTGGCCACCACCCACCTACCGCTGGCAGAAGTCAGCGCCCAGATTACCCGCCCCCTGCTGACCCGGGTGCTTGGGGTCCTGGCGGGCGACCTGCGCCGGCGCTTCGGCATCCCGCGGCCGCGCATTCTGGTCTGCGGCCTCAACCCCCACGCCGGAGAGGGCGGCCATCTGGGAAGGGAAGAGATCGACGTCATCGAACCGGTGCTGCGGCAGCTACGTGCCGCTGGCCTGGACCTGGAGGGGCCGCTGCCGGCGGACACCCTGTTCACCCCACCGCGCCTGCAAGGGGCCGATGCGGTGCTGGCGATGTATCACGACCAGGGGCTTCCGGTGCTCAAGCACATGGGTTTCGGGCGGGCGGTGAATATCACCCTCGGGCTGTCCATCATCCGCACCTCGGTGGACCACGGCACCGCCCTGGAGCTGGCCGGCAGCGGGCGCGCGGATATCGGGAGTCTACAGATGGCGCTGGATGCTGCCGCCCGGATGAGCGGTCATCGGGGTGGCGTCACCGCCTGACTCTACCGGCGAGTCCTCACCAAGCAGGACCTGCACCAGGACGGGTGCCGGCTCAATGGCGGCATCCGTGCTCGCCTGCATCGCCCGCAATTGCAGGGCCATTGTGAGCGGCAACAGCAGGGCCACCAGCAGAATAGTGGCCAAAAGCAGGTCGGGCTTGCGATGCGGGGCTGGACGCGAGTTCATGGTCGGGGTTTTTAATTTGCCTCGCTCGTAGCATGGCCGGCAGGAAACGGCCAATCTGGGAATTGGATCACAATTCCAAGGCCGATCCCGCCACCAGCAACCGAAACTGTGATCACGGTCACGGGGCCCGATCGGCCGCGTTGATGGCGATCATGGCGCCACCTGCGAAGAGAAAGGCCGATCTATGGCCATCCTGGCCAACATCGGCACAGCGCAGTTGGACCTGGCTACAGAAAGATACCCGGCTTGCCCGATCTCGGGGTGCCACTCGGGCAGCGATCCGGGGGCCTATGGCTTGGCCCTGCAGCCCTTGAGGCAGAGCATGAATCCCCGTCACAATCGCGGGCGATCTTGGGGTATTCTATCGCCACCCATACGTTATCCTCCGAACTGACCGCAAGACCGGGAATCAACAAGACGACGCTATGACCGAAGCCCCAAGCCACCGCATCGACGTCGAGGTCCAGACCAGCTATATCGAGGGCCAGTCCGCCCCCGACGCGAACCGCTACGTGTTCTCCTACACCATCACCATTCGCAACAACGGCAATCAAGGCGCCCGCCTGCTCGACCGCCACTGGCTCATCACCGACGCCAACGGCAAGTTGCAGGAAGTGCGCGGCGAGGGGGTAGTCGGTAAGCAACCGCACCTGCGCCCGGGCGAGCACTTCCGTTACACCAGCGGCACCATGATCGAGACCCCGGTGGGCAGCATGCAAGGCAGTTACGGCATGCTGAGCGACAGCGGCGAGCGTTTCGACGCCGAGATCAAGCCCTTCACCCTCTCCCAGCCAAGGACCCTGCACTGAACGCCCTGGCCGGGCCGGTCCCCGGCGCCGCCCGGGAGCCCCTGGGGCTGCTGGCTGCGGTGGCGGCAATCCTGGTCTACAGCGGCCTGGATCCGGTGGCGGACCGCATGACCTGGCTGCTGGAGACCCTGCCGGTGATGCTCGGCCTGTTGATCCTGCCCCTGACCTACCGCCGCTTTCCCCTTACTCCACTGCTATACCGATTGTTGGCCGTGCATGCGGTGATCCTGATCGTCGGCGGCCACTACACCTATGCCGAGGTGCCCTTGGGCAACTGGCTGCGAGACGCCTTGGAACTGTCGCGCAACCACTACGACCGGCTCGGCCACTTGGCCCAGGGCTTTATCCCCGCCATTCTGGCCCGGGAGATCCTGCTGCGTCGCTCGCCGCTCAGGGCCGGGGGCTGGCTATTCTTCATCGTCGCCTGCATCTGTCTCGCCTTCAGCGCCTTCTACGAGATGATCGAGTGGTGGACCGCCCTGATCAGCGCCGAGGCGGCGGAGGCCTTTCTCGGTACCCAGGGCGATCCCTGGGATACCCAGTGGGATATGTTCCTGGCCCTGATCGGAGCCCTGTCCTCGCAACTGTTGCTGGCGCGCCGCCACGACCGCCAGTTGGCGGCCCTGGCGCCAGCCACCTGAGGCCGCACCCGTTGGCGGTCTATGCCATCGGCGATGTCCAGGGCTGCTACGACGATCTGCAGCGGCTGTTGGAGCGCATCCGCTTCGACCCGGCGGCGGACCGGCTCTGGTTCGCCGGCGATCTGGTCAACCGCGGCCCCAAGTCGCTGCAGGTGCTGCACTTCGTAATGGGCCTGGGGCGCGCGGCGGTCAGCGTGCTGGGCAACCACGACCTGCACCTACTGGCGGTCTCCGAGGGCAATCTAAAGCACTTCCGCAACGACACGGTGGACGAGATCCTGCAGGCCCCGGACCGGGAGCAGCTGCTGAACTGGCTGCGCCATCTCCCGCTGCTGCACCGCGACCCGGAACTGGGCTTCAGCCTGCTGCACGCCGGCCTGCCTCCGCAATGGGACCTGGAAACCGGGGCGGCCCGCGCCCGGGAGGTCGAAGCCGCGCTCCAGGGCCCCGACTTCCACGACTATTGCCTGCAAATGTACGGGGACCAGCCGGCAAGCTGGGACGAAGGGCTCAACGGCATGCAGCGCCTGCGCTACATCACCAACTGCTTCTCACGCTTGCGCTATTGCGACGCCAAGGGCCGCCTGCGTCTCAAAGACACGGGCCCGCCGGGCAGCCAGAAGGCGGGGTTTCTGCCCTGGTTCGCGGTGCCCGGACGCGCCAGCGCGGGCGAGCGCATCGTCTTCGGCCACTGGTCCACCCTCGGCTATTATCAGGGTCACAACGTCTGGGCCCTGGACAGCGGCTGCCTGTGGGGCGGCCGCGCCGAGGCCCTGCGGCTCGACCCCGAGCCGCAACCGATGCAGGTGCGCTGTTCACAGGCCCGCCAACCCCACCGAAGCTGAGTCCAATCCCGGAAATTGGCATTCGGATCGGGTGGAGACAGTGCCTTTGATGGTGCAGACCAAGGCTCGCCGGCAAGCAATGGCACTTCGATTTTTGGGCATTACGACGCTATCGGACACTGTATGTCCTATCTGCCCCGGGGGACAATTATGAAGAAAGACGGTTCCGGCCGTGGCAGAAGGGAATGCGGAGCAAGACTGGCCCCGGCAGACGCCGGGACCGGAGGGAGACGGCTCAGCCCCAGCGCGGGGACTGGCGCTGCATGCGGGCGAAGTACTGGCGGTAGTGAACCAACGCGCTGCTGCCGTTGGCGGACACGTCAAACACCTTCCAGCCGTCCCCGCTGCGGTAAAAACGGAAGTTGAGGCGCGCCGGGTAGGTCCCTGGGGTAAGGATGTCGACCCCGACATCGACCTCGTTGGCGGCCACCCGGCGGGGTTTGTTGAAGCGTACGTTCTGGTTGCCGTAGCTGCCGAGACGCTGAGCCAAGGCGCCCAGGAACATCTTCTTCATGCTGGCCTCCATGGCGCTGCGCTGCTGTTCGTTCATATACCGGTAGCGGCTGCCGGCCACCCAACGGGTCATATAGGCAAAGTCGAAATAGGGCGCGACCTGGGAGTCGATATAGGCGGCGATCTCCGCGCTTTGCGGGCTCGGCTGGCGGCGCAGGAACTTGATCAGCTGGCCGATGCCCTGGCTGAGCAGCATGGCCGGCGAGGGCTCGGTCTGGGCCGGGGCCTGGAATCGGCCCGGGTAAGCGCCGGGCCAACCCCGAGGCTCGGCCGCCAAGCTCCCCGAGGCCAGGCAGAATACGCAGGACAACAATAACAACTTGAACTTCATAGATCCCCCTAATGGTGTTTCCTGTAGTAAGAATTATGTGGGTGCCGGGGCTGCAATGGCCCCTGGTCAAGGCTTTGGGTCCGGTTCGGCCCAGGGATCGGCTTGCCGCCGCCCCTCGTCGAATGTGCCAACCGCGGCCGCTAAAAGCAAGCCTTTTCGCTGGCGGCGAAAGGTCGCCGGCAAGAGGGAAACCATGTGCCTTTCGCTCAGTACAGGGGGGCGAATCGGAACTGGGCAAAGCAGGGGGTGATTTCCACCGCATGCACCAGCTCGATGGCTTGTTTTTGTCGCTCTTGCGCCAGCATGAAGCTGCTCTCGGCCTCGGCATAGAAGGCGGCGATAATCAGGGTCTCGTCGTGATAGGAGCCGGCACCCAGCAGCAAGCCGGCCCCGCTCCGCCGACCCACCTCCCTGGCGGCGGCGCTCCAGGCTCACCGCCTCGACCGGCCCGGAAAACAGCTGCGTGCCGAACTCCAGGGTGCCATCGTCGCCGCGTCGAATCCAGCGCACGCTGGCCAGGCGCCAATCCGGTTTCGAGTCCGCATCGGCGGCCTCGTTGAGGGCCAGCAGTTCAACCACCCTCAAGCATCCCGCCGCCGCTTCGAACACCGTCAAGCCGGAATCGTCTTGGCCAGCCCCGCCAGTCGGCCCCTTCGGGGAGCCCTGTTGGCGCCGCTTGCCGCCCAATGCCCCCCCGCGCCTCAGCCCTGTGGGCGAACACCCGATGGAGGGACTCAAGGCCGCAGAGCAAGCCCGGGAAGGGCGAAAGTTCTGAATTCTCTGCGCAGCTCGGGTTAGCGTTGCGTCCACGTCCCCCTCGGCGGTCGGCCACAGGCCGACTGATGATCGTACGCTAACGCGTAGCAGCCGGGGAAAGAAAGCAATCCCCGATAACTGGGGACAAGCTGACCTGTGTCAGTTCCTCCCCGCTGGTTGAATGGTATAGAAAGCAGGCTATGGTTGAGCCCCAGGGAGTGCGGTGCCGACAGCTCTCTGGCGCTCCGGCTCAGCCAATCGACACCAATCAGTCCCCGCAGGGGACCGGGGACTATGCCATGGGTTCCGATGCCAAGCTCGTCTACCGCGGCCAAGCGGGCCGCACCGCCAACACAAGCCCCTGGCCGGCCCGCCTCGACCTGGCCCAGAGCCTGTCCGGACTGCTG
>CBDUCL010000017.1:0-23542 GCA_965365625.1 uncultured Chromatiales bacterium
TATTGGCATCAAGGTCGCGTGCAGCCTCTTCTTTGCACCAGTCCTCGATGGGGACCATGTCGATCGCATCACCGTCGAAACTAACGAGGAGAACAAGCAACGATCTGTCAAAGTTCATGTGGGTGAAAAGACGATGGATATTAAGAACATTCGCACAATTCAAACTGGGTAAGCTTTGTCGATTGCCTGGAGTTTGCGGTGTCGACTGGGGTTCCAGTCTATATCGCAATTTTAGCTCATTCTAATGTGCGGCGAATTGATATTCGGCAGTTACGCGGCGGCTGCGAAGGAGTATAGGGACGGGCGCTGAACACCGAGCGAGCCCTGGCTGGAGCGGCCTGGGGCTTGGCCATGCAGCCGTTCCGACCCCCGAACTGCGCCGCCTGACTCGGGCCGAGAGCGCAGGCGTGCCGGCCCTTTCAGGGCCCGGAGGCCGAGGCCTGGATACGGCCCAGCAGGTCCTGCCAAAGGCCGAGTTGGTCGGCATCGCCCACCAATTCCCCCTGGCCACCTTGCTTGGCCAGCCAGAGGCCCTCGCTGTTGAAGCTGTAGACCGGCACCAAGTCCGGACGCTGGGCGGCGGGGACGATGGCGTCGATCAGGTTGTCCAGCAGCAGGGGGTCGGCCTGCGGGTGGGCATAGTAGCCCAACACCATGTGGGGCTGGTTCAAGGTCAGAGACTTCACGTAGATCAACCGCATCTGCTGCTCGGGCAGGGCCAATTGCTTGAGGGTAAAATACTTGGCGATGGTGAAGTCTTCGCAGTCGCCACCGTTGCTGATCAGAGTCTCCTCGGGCGTCGCCCAGTAGTCCTCTCGGCCCCAGTGGCTGGCGTCGTCGACGAACTCCAGGTGGTTGAAGAATCGGTTGACCTGCTCCAGCTTCTGCTCGGTGCGGGCATCGGTTTGCTCGCGCACCAGTTCCTGCCAGGCATCGATGCGCTGCTGGGCGGGGGTCTTCGCGGGTGCGGGCGCCTCCGGGGCTTTGGGTGGACTGGCGCAGCCGGTAACCAGCAGCAGCATGAACACCGGGATACCGCGGCGGGCAAAGGAAGAGCGGTAAGAAAGTCGGTACATGGCGGTAGAACCGGGGTGGATTCGAACCAGTCGTTAATCTAGCAGAAAGCGCCTCGGGCGCAGCAACGGGAGACCTATGGACTACCGAATCGAGATACTCGGCGAGGAGACTGGCTACGACGGTTTCTTCGAGCTCAAGCGCTTCCGCTTGCGCCACAGCCTCTACGCTGGAGGCTGGAGCGGCGAGATAGAGCGCGAGCGGATGGAGCGCCTCCGAGCCGCTGCGGTGCTGCTGTACGATCCGAAGACGGATCAGGTGGTGATGATCGAGCAGTTCCGCATCGGCGCCTTGGAGCAGGGTCGCGATGCCTGGCTGCTGGAGATCGTAGGCGGGCTGGTGGAGCCGGGCGAGGATGCGGCGCAGGTAGCCCGCCGCGAATCCCAGGAAGAGGCCGGCTGCGAGCTGTTGGCGCTGGTGCCGATCTGCGATTTTTACGTCAGTCCCGGCACCGCTACCGAGCGGGTGCAGCTGTACTGCGGCCGGGTCGATGCGGGGTCCGCTGGTGGCATCTTCGGCATCGAGGAGGAGGGCGAGGACATCCGGGTCGAGGTGTTGGCCGCGGATCAGGTAATTGCCGAACTCTATGGTGGGCGGGTCAACTCCACCACAGCGATTATCGCGGTGCAGTGGCTGGCCATGAACCGGGACAGCCTGCGCCGGCGCTGGCTCGCGGGATACTAACCCGAACCCTGGATAGGCTGAATGTCGCCTATCCAGGGTTCGGGTTGGTAAGTTCAGAACAGGCCCAAAGCGCGAAGTAGCAAGAAGCCGATAAAGAAATAGCCTACCGCTTGCCAGAATCGGTCCCAGCGGCGGATGCGGGCGCGGCCCTGCGCGGTCAGCTGCTCCACCCGCTGCAGCGTCTGCTCGTCCAGGTCCGGGTCGATCCAAGTCCGCTCGTGGCTGAGGTTGTCCGCTTCCACCACCGCGATCGCCTCGGCCAGGCCGGTGCGGTACATGCGTGCATCGAGGTCGATCAGGCGTCGGTTTAGCGCGTTCTGCACATGCATTCGTGCAGCGTCGATGTCGTTGAAGCGGGCGATGTATCGAATGGCCGCCCCAGCGTCGGGCCGGTCCGTGTCCGGGCTGCGCTCGGCGATCAAGAAACGCACCAGGCCCGGGTGTTCGGGGTGGGTTTGCAGGTAGAGATAACCTCTCATCGCCAGGCGGTTCGGCCTAAAGGTACAGGCGCTGCAGGTCCGAGTCCGGCTGGCTGTGCTCCCATGCTTCCTGGAACTGCTCCTCCAGCCGTCTGACCTCTAACGGGGCATGGAAGTCGGCGATGCCTTCGTACTCGCCAGCATGCTCCCGATAGAGATAACCGCGCTGGTCTGCCAGCAGGTATTCGTCGCCATGTTCCGCGTACTCGGCGATGGGCCGCCGCAACTCGATGCGGCTGGTCAGGCGTCGGGCCAGCTCCAGCAGCCGGTGGTTGTATTTCACCAGGCGGTGATTGTCGACTAGCAGAATGCGGACTTGGCTGCGCTGGCTGTGAAGGGCCAGCCGGTGGAGGGCGTCGAGAAACGGCTGTTGGTCGTAAATACGCGGGTCCAGGGTGCCGGAGAACAGTAGCAGGTTGCGCTCGGCCTGGCCAACCAGCTGGGCGCTGGTGTCCCGCACCGCCGCCAGGCCCCGCAGGTCCAGCTTGCCGGGGGTGGACCCCAGAATACGGGCGCCCGGGTCCAGCTCTCGCTCCAGTTCCTGATCCTTCATTCCGGACTCCCATGCCAATGCATCTTGCGGTGCGGGATACCGGCCTCGATAAAGGTCTCGCCCTGAGGCCGGAAGCCTGCTTTCTCGTAGAATCTCTGAGCGCTGGTTTGGGCATTCAGCCAGGGCCGAGGCAGTCCCGCAAGTCGGGCGGCCTCCAGGGCCGCCACTAGGAGACTGGCACCTATGCCGCGCCCGCGAAGTTCCGGCAGGACCGCCATGCGACCGATCTGGCCGCTAGCCAGCACCCGGGCGGTGCCCACGGGCCGGCCGCCGGCGTCTTCGGCCAGCAGGTGGATGGCATCAGCGTCCAGGCCGTCCCATTCCAGCTCCAGGGGCACGCCCTGCTCCTGCACGAATACCCGCTCGCGCAGTCCACGCAGGGCCGCTTGGTCGGCCGGCCAGGCGGCCCTGCGCACCCGGCAGCCGCGTTTCTGCTCAGTCGTCATCGAATTCCAGGTACCCCCGGTTATAGAGCCGGCACAGCACTTCTGCGCACTCTGGTTGCTGCAGGTACTCTGCTAAATACTCAAAGTGTAGCTGCCGCTCTTGGGTCAGTCCGTGCAGGAAGTCATGCTGGGCTTCCGGTAGGTGGAACGTCTCGCCGTTTGCGAACAGGTAGGCGTCGCTCCCGGCCCCGTGCAGAAAGGCCAGGCGGGCGAAGGGGTGGCGCTGCAAGACTCCGCGCTGGCGGAAGCGATCGATCAGCAGGTCGCAGCCGAGCTGGGTATCCGGTGGCGGCACTTGAAGTTCGTCCTTGGGCTCGGTGACGAAGCCGCCGAACCAGCGCTCCAGGGCGTCCGGACCCGGCTCCAGCAGCACGCTTAGGCGCCGGCGCAGGTCCGCAATGGTCGCCGGCGGGATCTCGGCGCTGGCCGTTTGGGGTTGCAGCGGCGGGTCCCGATAGCGTCGATCGGGGACCTGCTCTGCGAGCAGGAAGTCGCTCCAGGCCCCCGCGAGTTCGCGCCATGCAGGGGCCCGGAAACCGACCGAGCAGGTCATGCAGTCGTCCCCGAAGGCCACACCCCAGTGGGCGACCCGCGGCGGCAGGTAAAGCATGTCGCCGGGCTCGAGCAACCATTCCTGCTCGGGCACGAATTCCGGGAGGATGCGCAGATCTAGCCCGGGTATGCAGTCGGTCTCGTCGACCGCCCGGGTGTGGATCTGCCAGCGCCGACGGCCCCGGGCCTGGTAAAGGAAGACGTCGTATTCGTCGAAATGAGGACCCACGGAGCCGCGGTCGGCGGCGTAGCTGACCATCAGGTCGTCGACTCGCCAATCAGGCAAGAATCGGAAGTACTCCAGTATCTCAGCCAACTCCGGAAGCCACTTGTCGACGTCCTGCACCAGCAGGGTCCAATGGCTACGGGGCAGGGCAGCGAACTCCGCCTCTGTGAACGGACCCTGAAGCAGCTCCCAGGGGCCGCTGCCGCCCTGTTCCAGCACCAACCGGGATTCGACCTGGGGTTCGCAGGCGAGGCCCGCCAGTTGGTCCGGTTCCAACGGGCAGTGGTAGCCGGACAGGGCGTTGGGCATCAGTAGCGGGAGGCTCTGCCAGTATTTGCGCAGAAAACCCTGGTGGTCGAGTCCGTTGGGGTAGTTGATCTGGTGCATGTGAGGGGCGTCGACGGTCGTTTCCGCCCAATTCTACGCAATCGCGCCTGACCGGTCGCCCCCGACGCGGGCCGCCAACACGCCGGCCAGAGCCACCAGCATCGCCCCCGAGACGGTCGACCATCGGATCACCTCTTGCCACAACGTCCAACCGAAGACGGAGGCGAACACCACCGAGGAATAGGTGAAGGCGCTGAGCTGGCCTGCCGGCGCGAAGGCGAAGCCACGGGTCATCAGCAACTGGCCGAGGGTGGCGAACAGGGCCACCGCGAGCATCCACAGCAGCGCTTCCGCGCTGGGCGTTTGCCAGGCCCAGCCCAGCGGTATGGCGGATACCAAAGCTCCGGTGAGGGCGAAATAGAACACAGTACGCGGCGCCGGTTCGGAGCGGGAGAGACGCCGCACGGTGACCTTCGCCAGGGCCGCCAGAGCGCCGCCCAGCAAGCCGATCAGGGCCACCGGATCGAATTGGCGCAGTTCCGGGCTGATCACCAGAGCGACGCCGCCGAAGCCGATCGCCAGCGCCAGCAGCACTCGTCCCGAGAGTTTTTCTCGAAGCCAGAACAGGGCGACAAAAGGGATGAACAGGGGGGCGGTCATTTTCAGCAACATGGCCTCGCCCAAGTGCATGTGGACAATGGCATAGTAAAAACAGTACATGGCACCCAGACCTGCCAGCCCGCGCAACAGGTGCAGGTGGGGCACTCGGGTGGCTAGGCTGGCCGGGCCCTGGTACCAAAACCATGGAAGTAGCAGGGATATACCGAGCAGGTTGCGCAGGAATACCACCATCTCGTTGGGCAGCGTCTGGGCGGCGAAGCGGATGCTCGCGCCCATGGAGGCGAACATCAGTTCACCGGTCACGACCAACAGTGCTCCGCACAGCAGCGGGCTGCGGCAGGCTGCTCCGGCGACGATCGGGAGAGGGGTGGGCAATGGGTTTACCTCGGGTCGAGAGGCGGGGGCGGCAGCGCCTCGCGAATGTGTCGGAAACCTGCAACGCCACCGTTTCGGGAAGGAATCAAGGCAGAAGGTGTGCAGATGGTAAAACGACTAACCCGCGCTGCCTCTCCGACACCTGAGGAGGCCTGCATCCTATTGTGGCACAAGGGCTCCAGGGGCGGAATTAAAGATCGGGCTTTGCTGCGAAATTGGGTGGATTTAGGCCCCTGAAACAGGTAGTGGTATATAGTGCTCACTTGGGGAAACTGTTGCAATTATGCGAATTTTAGTGTATCTAACTTGTGTTACCGGAGAATCTGATTAAAATGTGAAGCATATCGGGGGGCATGAGCTTCACCGAAGACGCAAGGGGCCGGCTCGGGGGGTACGGGTCCGCCGGGTCGGAGAGCGGTAAACCGCGCGCCGGATCGGTAGACGCAACTGCCTGTCAACCGTCTTGATCCGTAATATAAACTGAGATGAGGAATAGGTAATAAAAATGCCAAGTGAATCTAAGAAGCTTTTGAAGCCCGTCGGGGTGTTGGTTCCGCTGAGCCTGGCGGTGGGCATGGTGCTGGCGCCGCAGGCAATGGCGGCGGAAAAGCGTTGGGTCGACAGTGCCAAGGGTGGCACCGCCGTTACCAACTCCTACGGTGAGTGCTGGGATAGTGCTGGCGCCAAGCAAATGCGCCCCGAGTGCGGCGACGTCATCCCGATGGAGGCCCCGCCCCCGGTGGACGGCGATGACGACGGGGACGGCGTGCCGAACTCCCGTGACAAGTGCCCGAACACCCGTCCGGGTGCCAAGGTCGACAGCAACGGTTGCGAGATCATCGACAGCATAACGATTAACCTGGACGTGGACGAGTTCGACTTCGACAGCGCCAAGCTGAAGCCCGAAATGGAGTCTGCTCTGGACGACGTAGCCGCCCGCATCGCCGCCTCCAAGGGGGCCGAGAGCTTGAACATCGTCGGCCACACCGACAGCACTGGCCCCGAGGACTACAATCAGGGCCTGTCCGAGCGGCGCGCCCAGGCCGTGGCCGACTACCTGGCGGGCCAGGGCGTGGATCCGGCTCGCATGACCACCAGCGGCATGGGCGAGAGCAGCCCGATCGCTGACAACGGCACCCGCGAGGGTCGCGCTCAGAACCGTCGCGTGGAGATCCAGTCCCGATAAGGTCTGTTTTTCGCGCCAGGGCCCCGGTTTCCGGGCTCGCAAGTCGAAAGGCCCGCCATTGGCGGGCCTTTTTCATGCGGGGTCGTCGGATTCCAAGCCGGGCCTAAGCGGCTGCTTGCAGGCGCGGCAGAAGTAGCTCTGGCCATTGAGGATGCGTCGGTGGCGGATGCTGGTCAGCTCATGCTGGCGACAGCCGCAGTGATAGGGGAAACGGGGCAGCCGACGAACTTGGCTGCGGCTCACGTCGTAATCATGGCAGCGGCTGGGGTCGGCGCCGAAAACGCCCATCACTGCCTTCCACTCGCGGCCGTGGGGTCTAGTCTCTGACCCGAACAGTTCCCGCACCACTAGATGCGCCACCTCGTGCGGCACGGTCCGCGCCAGGAACTCTTCCTCGTTTTCTGCCAGCAGCTGCAGATTGTAGCGAATCTCCGGCGGGCGCCGAGGGGCGAAAAGAACCAAGCCAGCGGAGCGTCCCCGGAGGTCGAAGCGAATCTCCGCTTTCGGCATCTGGCGCTCGAAGCGCCGTTCAGCCCGGGCCAGCAGTTTCCTGGTGCAAGCCTCGGTGCGCTGCACCAGTTCGGAAAGTTGCTCTCTTTTCATGGCCAGGCTGCTCCAGCCGCAGGGGGGCCGGGGAAACGCTGAAACAACCATCCCTTGCTATTTGAAGAAACCTTTGCCACAACGCGGCTTCCGCAAGCTTTCATTTCCCATCGGCCGCGGCAGCCGAAAACGGCTGTGCAACCTTCCACGGTCGGGAAATCGCCAGGGTTCAGCATTTCGATAGCTTAGCGCCAAACCCGGGGCCATCCAACGCCGAACGGGGCTCTCGGGGGAATGCTTGAATTTCGAAACGCCAACAGCCGGCATCCGAATTTTCAGATAAAATGGGAAGTTTGCTGGACATGGGGAGCGCGCCGCCATGACTGAAGTCGATACCGCTACAGAGCCGGATTGGGATGCCCCGTTGGAGCTTACCGTGACACCTGCCGGACTGTTCCATGCCTTGTTTCAGACCGCGAGCACGGTGCACACGGGTTGGTCGAGTTGCGCCGATCCGACCCTGATACAGGCCGATCTCACCACCATGGACGACGCCAGCGGAAACTATTGTCGGATGATCGAGCAAGAGTACGTGGAGGACGGCAATGAGGAACTGGTATGGCACGACTGGCTGGTGGAGATCCGCCTCGGCGAGGTGCTGATCTCCGGCCATTGGCAACTGCAGGCCTCGGCGCCGCCTCTGGACTGGAATTGGGCGGCCAGGGAGGCCGAAACCGCCTTCGAGAAGGCATGCGTGCTGGTCGGCAAGCGGGTACGCCGGACCTTGATGGTGGATGGGCCGCAGCCACAAGCCGGGACCAGCGCGCAACGCCCCAGGCACCACTAAGCCTTCCACCCCCGGCCAACGGGGATGGCGACGAGGGCGTGAAAGGGCCGGCTCAGATCGCTTCGACGTTTTCCGCCCGTGGACCCTTCTGGCCCTCGCCCACGGTGAATTGCACCCGCTGGCCTTCGGCCAGGGTGCGGCGGCCGCTACCGGCAATGGCGCTGAAGTGGACGAAGAGATCGGCGCCGCCGTCGCGGGCGATGAATCCGTAACCCTTCTCGTCGTTGAACCATTTGACGGTTCCGGTCTGCTTATCGGACATCGAGCTTGTTCCTATCGGCTTGTACAAGGGGTGGTTGGAGCCTGTGCATGACCCGGTTGGCGCAGGCACAATGGCGTTCGCTACATAGGGAAGCGTAGAAGCTGTTGGGCAGATTCGCCATTGCGAAATCAGGTCGGGCGATTGTGGTCGGGGTGGCGTCGAGGGAAGTAGTCTCAACCGGCGGTGAAGATCTCCACCACTTCGATGTCGAAATCAAGCGTTTGGCCGGCCAGCGGGTGATTGGCGTCAAGGATGACCTCAGCATCGTCGAAACCCATCACCACGAAGTTCACGCTTTGGCCTTCCGGGCCCTGGGCCGAGAGGTGCAACCCCTTGTCCAATTCCAGGTCGTCCGGCATTTGGCTGCGCGGGACCCTGGCGACGAGGTCTTCGCGGCGCGCGCCGTAGGCCTGGGCCGCCGGTATGCTGACCTGCTGTGCATCGCCCACAGCCATGCCATACAGGGCTTGCTCAAAGCCCGGGATCAGTTGGCCACTGCCGAGTATCACCTCCAACGGCTCCCGCCCGCGGGAGGAGTCAAACTGGCTCCCGTCGCCCAACCGGCCGGTGTAGTGCACCCGCACCCTGTCTCCTTGTTTGGCCTGCGTCATCGGGCTCTCCGCTGGTGTTCGGTTTGCTATGCAACCCAAGGTCCGCGACCGTCCCGTGCAGGGAGGGCGCTCGTAAACTGAGATGGACAGCAATTTCTTGTAGATCCGTTTCGTTGCAAAATATACGAGTGATTGCGGAAAAGCAATCCGCGCTTCGGCGACCCCGCCATGGGCCGACCCGGCGGTGCGAGAGACGCGTCAGGGTGCAGGTATAACCGGTCTCCTTTGCGGTTTCGTGACCTAAGCGCCCTGAATGGACGGGGCAGGGCGCCCAGTCGGCTGTGCATCATTGACTGGGAGGGGCGTACAACAGGCCGCCATTGTTCCACAAAGCATTCAGGCCGCGCTTGATCTTGAGCGGTGACTGCTTGCCGAGATTACGCTCGAACGATTCTCCGTAGTTGCCCACCTGTTTGACGATGCGGTAGCCCCATTGCGGGGCGATACCCAAGGCCTTGCCGCTGCTGCCGTCCAGGTCCAGCAGGCCTCGCACCGCCGGCTTGGCGGCCTGCTCGCGCACTCGGTCCACATTGGCGCTGGTCACCTTCAATTCCTCGGCGTTGATCATGGTGTAGAGACTCCAGCGCACCAGATCTCTCCAAGCCGGGTCGTCGTCGCGCACCGCCGGACCCAGGGGTTCCTTTGAAATTACCTCCGGCAGGATGCGGTGCCGAGAGGGGTCTGGCAGCCGGGTGCGAAGTCCATAGAGCTGGGACTGGTCGCTGGTCAGGGCATCGCAGCCACCGTCGGCATAGATCTGCAGGGCCTCTTCCGGGGATTCCGCATATACGGCGGTATACCCCATACGGTTCGCGGTGAAATAGTCCTTGATATGGGCCTCGCTGGTGGTGGCGGCCTGCACGCAGATGCGTACCCCGTCAAGCTCCAGGACGCTCCGCGCCTGTTGCGATTTGCGCACCATCAGGCCCTGGCCGTCGTAGTAGTTGATGCCGACGAAATCGACGCCGCTGCCGAGGTCGCGGCTCAGATTCCAGGTGGTATTGCGCGCCAGCAGGTCGATGCGCCTATCCGCGAGTGCCTGCAGGCGCTCGCGGTTGGTGAGCGGCACGAATTCAACCTTCTTGGCATCGCCCAGCGCGGCGGCGGCTACCGCACGGCATAGGTCCACGTCCAGACCCTGCCAGCGACCCTCGGCAGTCCGTTCCGAGAGTCCGGGCAGGCCGGAGTTGACCCCGCAGCGGAGCGTGCCCCGCTCCTTGACGTCTTCCAGTGTGGCGGCGCCAGCGTTGCCCGCCAGCATCAGCAGGCCAGCCAGGGCGGCCAGCGTTTGGTACCAGTTTTTCATGGTGTCTTGTTCCCCGAATTGCGTGTTCAATCTTTGGGTCGGCGGCTACCAGCTGGATAACGTCCACTGCGGCACCCGAATGTCCTGGCCCGGGGTGTGGCGTTGCATCTCCATCTCGCCGCTGCCGTCGGTATCTACCAGGTAGTAGGAGGCGCCAGACTTGGGCGTTACCTTGATCATGTAGAGATTGTTGTTGACCCGGTATTCCTCCATTCGCCGATTGGAATGGTCTTGAACGCGGACTTGCGGTTGTAGGTCGGATTCCACCACCCGCAGATCCAGGTCCTTGGTGGTGGCCGCTCGCTCGGCGAGGGCGGGCAGCGCGAGCAAGCTGATGCCCAGGGCCGCGGTTACCAACTTTGTGTACATAAGGCGTACCATGCCTCCGAAGTCAGCCGGCAGGGGCGCCGGTCGGCGAAAGGTTGTCGGATAATAGCCGAATTCCGCTATTGCGTCTTGCCCTCGCTTGGCCTTGAGGCGGATCCTGGCCTGGGGCATGATGAGCCCTTGCCGGACCCCGCTGGGGGCTGACCAAAGGGCCCCGGCGACCATACCAACTGGCCCAAGCGGCCGACCAACCGAGGGTAGAAACATGTCCAGACTGCTGTACAACGCCTGCGCTTCGGCGCTCCTGCTGGGATCGGCGGTTCTGACGCCGTTGCAGGCTCAGGCAGAGGATCTGGTTGAGGTCAAACGTCTCGGGATGGAGCTGGCGGCCGAACTGGCGGGGGCGGCGGTGCTGGCCTGCCGTGAGCAGGGCTACCAGGTGGCGGCGGTGGTGGTGGACCGGGCCGGCATCCCGCAGGCCATGTTGCGCGACGTGCTGGCCAGCCGTTTCACCATTCAGATCGCCGAGGAGAAGGCGAACGCGGTGATTCTGTCCGGGATCAGCTCGGCCGAGTTCCGCCGCAACCGCGGCGATATCCGCGCCGAGATGAATCATGTGGACGGCATCCTGGTTTTGGAGGGCGGGGTGCCGGTTCAGGTGGCCGGTTCCCTGGTGGCGGCTCTTGGGGTTAGCGGTGCCCCCGGTGGAGACAGGGACGAAGCCTGTGCCCGCCAGGCCCTGGAGGGTTTGCAGGAGCGATTGGAGTTCGCCGACTGAGCGATTCGGGGAGCCGGGCGTGCCGAGGTTCGCAAAGCGAAGTTGCGCGCAGCGGCCAAGTCGCCGCTGCCAGTGGTGGACGATTGGTCGATGTTGGCTTGCTGAGGCGGTCGGGACTCGGATGCTGTCGCTAACGATAGAATCACCTGACTAGCCGTAAAGATTTCCTACACCCAGCGTAACCCTATGAAGCTTTCCACTCTGCTCCGCTACTCGCCGGGGGCAATCCGTTTTCGGCTGCTGCGCGACCTCTTGTCAGTGTTGCTGCTGACGGTCGGCGTGTTGGCAGTTGTGACCTACTTGCTCGGCGCCGAGATGCGGCGGGAACTGGCCTGGTCGCGCATAACCCAGGCCCAGACCCTGGTGCGCGAGGAGATGCGACGCCTGGCGGAGCCTCTTGAGCGCCAGCTCAATATCGCTCGCGACTGGATCCGCAGCGGCGAGTTGGCCCTGACCGATCCGGCGGAACTCAATCGGCGCTTTATTCCCACCCTGGCCCACCTGGAACAGGTATCGGGTCTGGTGATTGCCGGCGATGACGGAGCCGAGTATTTCCTGCTGCGCGCAGATGACGAATGGTTGACGCGCCTGCGCCCGCCGGGCGCCTCTGGTCGGGTGCACTGGAGCCGCTGGAGCGCCACCGGTGAGCGCCTGGAGGGCTGGGACGAGGACAGCGGCTATGATCCCAGGGAACGCCCCTGGTACCAGGGTGCCCTGGAAGGGATCGCCGAACAGCGCGTCAGCTGGAGTCAACCCTATTTGTTCTTCTCGCGCCAGGTGCCGGGCATCACCGCATCGCTGGGCTGGCAGGGGCAGGCGGGTGTCCGGGTGCTGGCCCTCGATCTCGAGTTGTCCCGGGTAGTCCAGGCCATCGAGCACCTGCCCACGGGTGGGGGCGAGGAGGCCTTCCTGTTTCGCCACGACGGTGGGGTATTCCTGCCCCCCGGGCAGACCGAGAGCGAGGACGAGCAGCGTCGCCAGGCCAGCTTCGTTGCCGCCACCGCCCGGCTCGGCAGTCCGCTGGCCTTCGACGGGGTACACGCCTGGCTTGCGCGCGGCAAGCCGGCGGCCGAGGCGGTGGCCTTCGACAGCGCCGAGCGCCGCTGGTGGGGCGGCTTCACGCCCCTGCACGCCGGCGCCGAATCCACCTGGATCGGAGTGGCGGTGCCGGCCCAGAGCCTGCTGGAGGTGCTGCGCCATCATTGGCTTGCGTTCTCCGCCAGCCTGCTGATCCTGTTGCTCTTGGGGGCTGTCATGGCGCTGCTCCTGGTGCGCAAATATAGCCGTCAGCTCAAGGATCTGCCCAAGTTGAGCATCGATCCCCGCAATGCCGACGGCGATCTCTACCAACTGTTGCACGCGGGGGAGAATGCCCATCTGGAGTTCAAGTCCACCATGCGCCGCAACCTCAAGAGCGGCAAGAATGGCAAGGAGATCGAGTTGGCATGGCTCAAGGGGGTAACGGCCTTCCTCAATACCGAGGGCGGGATCCTGCTGCTGGGGGTGGCGGACGACGCCGAGATCCTCGGCTTGGGGCCGGACGAATTCGACAACGAGGACAAGTGCCGGCTGCATTTCAAGAATCTCTTCAACCAGCACATCGGGCCCGAGTACTCGCGCTTCGTACGTTTCGAGTTGTTCGAACTCGAGGGCCGACAGATCGCCGCGGTCGAGTGCGAGCGGGCCAGCGAGCCGGCCTTCCTGCATGATCGAAACAAAGAGGCCTTCTACATTCGCAATGGACCTTCGAATATCGAACTCAGCATCAGCCGGGCCTTGAAGTACCTACGCAACCGATTCTGACAGCGCCGGGAAACCGAGGGTCGGGTGCGCAGAGAAACTCGTTCCTCCGACGCCTGCCCCATCATCCGCTGCGCGCCCGGGCGTTGGTGCGGCCGGATTCGAATTGACAGGGCTCGGGGGGCTGTCTAGCCTTGCCGTCTGGATGGGCCCCAGAGCGATAGATAAGAAGGTGAAGGCAAACCGAATCAAGACCTGGTTGCTGCTGGCCTCGAACGCGCTGCTGCTGGGGGCCTGCTCCAGCATCGAGACCACGGCGGAGTGGAAGGACCCGGAATACCAGGGGGGTGCCGTCAAGTCGTTCCTGGTGGTGGGGGTATCGGATAACCTGCCGGCGCGACGACGCTTCGAGGACGAGTTCGCGGCCAAGTTGCAGGCGGCCGGCGCTGCAGCCAACGCCAGCTACAGGGTATTGGGGGAGGGTGTTGAGCCGAGCGCCGAGACGGTAGAGGCGTATCTGCAGGGCTCCTCGGAGGAGACCATCCTGGTCACTCACCTAGTCGGCAGCGAAGAGCGCAGCGTCTATACGCCTCCGTCCTGGCAGCCGGTGCCCAGGTACTACGGCAGCTACCGCGGTTATTACGGCACCGTGCACGATTACGTCTACCGGCCCGGCTACTATACGCAGCACGAGTTCGTGCAGCTCGAAAGCAACCTCTATCGGGCCGCCGACGGCGCCCTGATCTGGTCCATGCAGTCCCAGAGCATCGATCCCCAGTCGGTGGACCGCTTGATCGACGAGCTGATCGGACTGGCGACCCAACGGCTGCAGGCCCAAGGTCTGCTTTGAGACCCGCTGGTCTTGCAGCGGGGGCGGTTTTTTGGGGTGGCACAGCATTGGTAAGCCGGGGGCGAGGCAGGGAAAACCTCATCGCTGGCTTTGGTGTTAAAAGCAGTGGCAGGGGCGTTTCTGACCGCGAATAACGAGCGCTGGCGGCGCCAGCGTTTGCACTATCAAAAACCCAATAATTGAGAGAAACACGATGAGAAAGAATACCATCGCCGGTCTGATCGCCGGATGCGCCCTGAGCATGGGCACTCTGACCCCGGCCGTCTCGGCCCAGCATGCCGCCCTTGCCCCCGATGCGGCGGTGGCTGCCGGTGAGATTGTGCAGGTCAAGGCCACCGTAGACGCCATCGATCTGGACAATCGGATGGTCACCCTGAGGGACGCCGAAGGCAATGTGGCGACGGTGCCTGTGTCGGAGGAGGCTCGCAACCTGGATCAGGTAGAGATCGGCGATGAAGTTACGTTCTCGTATCTGGAGGCTGTGGCGATTGAACTGCACAAGAGCTCGGGGGCGGCCAAGGGCGTGATCGAATCGGTCACCGGCGCGCGCGCCGACAAGGGCGAAAAGCCCGGTGCCAGCCTGGCCCGCGAAGTCACCATGTTCGGTGTTGTAGAAGCGATCGACAGCGCCAAGCCCTCCGTCACCCTGCGCGGCCTGAAGGGCAAGCAGGTGGAGATCCAGGTGCGCGACCCAGAGCGCTTGGAGAAGGTGGCGGTCGGCGACCAGGTGCAGGTGACCTACGCCCAGGCGGTGGTTATCTCGGTGGACGCCGCGAGCGAATAAGCGCCACTCCCCCGCGGGCCGGTGCCGCTGCGGCGCCGGTCCGCCCCTCCAGAACCGCGCGTTTGCCCTGGACAAAGGCCCGGCCAAACGCTATGTAAGAAATATGGGCTTTCGTCTTGTCGGGGCTTCCGTGGCGCCGCGGCTGCCCCTTTTCCCAGCGGCGCGACCGGGACCAGAGAAGTGATCAAGAAGCTCGTCAAACTGCTGCTTTGGTTGTTGCTGCTTCCGGTTTTTCTGGTGTTGCTGCTGGTCATTACCGGCCCCTGGCAGTTCGATCTCAGTGGCCAGCGTGAGCGCATCGGCGGCCTGCTGCGGGAAAACCTCGGTTGGGAGTTGCAGGTAGATCAGGGCCCGGTGCTGACACTATCGAGCCAGCTCGGAGTATCCGCCGGCGGCCTGCGGCTGGCGAACCCGGCCTGGACGGAGGCGCCCGAGCTGATACGGGCGGAGCGGATCGAGCTGGCGGTGGACATTTGGCCGCTGCTGTCGCCCATCTCTCCGGTGCCGAGCTGCGCCTGCACTGGAACGCCGCCGGGCGCAGCAACTGGCAGCCCTCGGTCGGCAGCTCGGAGCCGGTCCCCGAGCAGCAGGGAGTTGCATGGCGATGGCCGGACCGCTTGGATCTGCAAATCGATGGCAGCCAATTCGAGTACCGAGATGCCCGGTCGGACACCCGCTTTACGCTGAGCGTTCGCACCGCCCGAGTCGAGGGATGGGCCGGAGAGCGGCCGGTGGTACTGCACCTCGATGCCGATGTGGACGGCACCCCCCTTACCTTGGACGGCGAGGTGGGGCACCTGCAACAGCTGATCGACGGCGAGAGCCCTTATCCGGTCGATCTCCAGGTAAATCTGCTCGGCGCGCAGGGGCAGGCCCAGGGTACCCTGGTCAATCCCCTTTCCGGCGCCGCCGCCGATCTCCAGCTGGATCTGCAGGCGGACTCCATGGCCGGCTTTCGGCCCTGGCTGGGGAAATACACCGCGCGTTTGGAACCGTTTCGGGCCCGGCTGGGCCTGCATGGCGGTGGCCAAAGCTACCGTGTCGAACCTTTCCAAATTGACTTCGGGCCAGCCAGCCTCGGCGGCGAGCTGACGCTGGACCTAGCGGGCGAGCGACCGCGCCTCCAGGCCAGCGTGAAATCGCGCAACCTTGATCTGACCCCCTGGGTGGAGCGTCGGCGGCCCGAGACCGAGAAACCTTCGGCGCAAGAGGCACCAGCGAAGGCGGTGCTGGCTCCGAAACTGTTTTCGGCTCAGCCGCTGCCCTGGGATTCGCTGCGGGCCCTGGACGCTCAGGTGCTGGTGGAAGTGGATCGCCTACGGGCGCACGGGGTCGAAGCGGCGAAGCTGCGCCTCGAGTTGGGGCTTGAGCAGGGGCACCTGCAAACCAAGCTCAACGGGGTGGTCCAGGGCGACCGGGACTATTCCTTGACCGCCGTCGTCGACGGCCGCTCGGCGACGCCGGAACTGGCGCTCAAACTCGACGGTGACAATCTGAGATTGGCGAAACTGGCTGAGCTCACTGCGGCCCATGGATTGGTGGAGGGGGAGCTGGAGCTGCTGGTGGATCTCAAGGGCCGCGGGCGCAGTCCCAGCGAGATCATGGCCTCCCTGGACGGCAAGGCGTTGGCGTTGGTAGAAAATGGCCGAGCGGACGTGCGCCGACTCGATAAGTTGGTAGGCGGGGCCGGCGCCCTGCTCGGACAACTGGTGACTGCCAAAGACCAGCTGGCACGGGTGAACTGCAGTGTCAACGGGGTATTGTTCGAACGGGGGCAGGGCAAGGTTCAGGTGTTGCTGGATACCGATTATTCAGTTGTGGTGGGAACCGGGACCCTGGACCTGGCGAAGGAATGGGTGGACCTGAGGGTGGAGCCCAAGCCAAAAGGTGTAACCCTGAGCGTGGCGGCCCCGGTGTTGGTCAAGGGCCCCCTCTCGGCGCCGGCGTACGAACTGGAAGCCACCGGTATCCTGATCAAGCTCACCGATCTGGTGGCCAAGGCCGCTTTGCCGACCCTGATCCTGGTGGATGCCTTCGGCGACGCGGTAAGCGACAGTGCCTGTGGGGCTTTGATGGCGGGCACGAGCGCTGAGGAGCGGAAGCCGGTTGCCTCGGGTAGCGTCGGTGCGGTGGCTGCGGGGGCAGATTCCGTGGTCAAGGGCACCAGTGGGGTGCTTGAAAGCACGGGCGATACGGTACGAGGATTATTCCGAATCCCAAAAAAGGAAGAGCCCGAAACCGCTCCGGCTCCGCCGTCCGAACCGGCGCCGAAGAGCGATTCGCCGTTCTCCCACTGAGTGCTTGGTCATTTGCCGTCCGCCGCGCAGCGGAAGCCGATCGAGCCGTACACGGCATCGCCGCTCACCGGGGGCTTCACATTGCGGTAGGAACTGCGCAGATTGCGCCGGTTCTCGTCCCAGGAGCCGCCGCGCACGACCCGCCGCACGCCGTTCTCCGGTCCTGCCAGGTTTCTCTGGGCGTAGAGATTCGGGATCGCCTCTGGAGCATACCAATTGCCGGTCCATTCCCCGGCATTGCCGTGCATGTCGTAAAGGCCCCAGGGGTTCGCCGGTCGACTGCCGCGGGGCCAGGTACGGTCTTCGCCGCAGCCGTCGGGTTCGTTCGGTACCGAGCCGAAGGTCTCGCCGTCATCCAGAATGGCCTGGACACAAGTCACCTCTTCGCCCCAGGGGTAGCGGCTGGCGCTGCCGGCCCGCGCGGCTTTCTCCCATTCGGCTTCCCAAGGCAGGCGGCCGCCTCGCCAGGCGCAGTAATCCGCCGCTTGCTGCCAATCGACGCAGTTGACCGGGTGATCCCCCCGCTCCTCGGCACCGAAATTACAGTACCGGTTGCGCTCGTGATCTTTCGGGCGACTGCAGGCCCCGGCATGAACGCAGGCCCGGTATTCCGCTACCGAAACCTCATGGCGGTCGATGCGGAATTCCGGCACTTCCACCGGGACGCCTCCGGGTGGTCCTTCGTCGGTCTCGCAGGCGTCGTCATTCACGGAACAGCCCATGGCAAAGGGCCCGGCGGGGATGGCCAGCCGTTCGCCGGCCTGTAGCGTGACGGTGGTGAGCGCGGCAAGGATCAGGGGGACGAGACGTTTGATCATGGCGGCTCCAGGCTAGCGTGAAGTTTGCAGCAACTATAGCTGCAAACGGCCCGCCGCGTTGGCGGGCTGCGTCCGTCCCTGCGCGCTTATCTGAAGTCTGACGCCGCCGACCTCAGGGTTTATACTGCGTCGCTTGTGATGCCGCGGGTGCCTGATTACCGCTGTCGGGAATCCTTACCTGTCGGAGGACATAGAATGCTAGACGTGGTCTGGGTTTCCATTGCCTTCGCCTTCGGGCTGGGGGCCAGGCTGGTTGGCCTGCCGCCGATGACCGGCTACCTGTTGGCGGGCTTCGTGTTGTTTTTGGCAGGTGTGGATGCGGGTGAGACCCTGGCTCATTTCTCCGAGATGGGGGTTACGCTCCTGCTGTTCAGCATCGGCCTCAAGCTCCGCTTGGGTACCCTGCTCAAGCCCCATGTCTGGGGGGTGGCGTCTCTGCACATGGGGTTGGTGGTGCTCGGCTTCGGGTTGACTTTCGCCGCCCTGGGGGCTCTTGGGCTGTCTCTATTCGCCGAATTGGAGCCCGAAAATGTGTTGCTGCTGGCCTTCGCCCTGAGCTTTTCCAGCACTGTGTTTGCGGTCAAAGTACTGGAAGACAAGGGGGAGATGTCGTCCTTCTATGGCACCATTGCCATCGGTATCCTGATCGTGCAGGACATCGTCGCGGTGCTTTTTCTTGCCGCGTCCAGCGGCAAGATCCCTTCCGGCTGGTCGCTGCTGCTGCTGGCGCTGATCCCGCTGCGCCCGGTATTGATGCGGGTGATGCAGGCGGCGGGGCACGGGGAGTTGTTGGTCTTGTTTGGTCTGACGCTCGCCCTCGGCGGGGCCCAAATCTTCGATTGGGTCAATGTCAAGGGCGATCTCGGAGCCCTGATCCTGGGCGTGTTGCTGGCGTCCCATCCCCGGGCCTCGGATCTGGCGCGCAGCCTGCTGGGGTTCAAGGACCTGTTTCTAGTCGGTTTCTTCCTCAGCATCGGGCTCAATGGGATTCCGAGCCCTGAGGCGCTCTGGACCGCGGTGTTGCTCGGCCTGCTGCTTCCGCTCAAGGGGTGGCTGTTTTTCTGGCTGCTGGTTCGCTTCCGGCTGCGGGCGCGAACCTCTTTCCTGACTAGCCTAAGCCTGGCCAACTACAGCGAGTTTGGTCTTATCGTGGCCGCTATCGGAGTGGCCAGCGGGTGGCTGAGCGAAACCTGGTTGATCACGCTGGCCATAGCCTTATCCATCTCCTTTGTGCTGGCGGCACCGCTGAACGGCCGCTCCCACAGTTTTTACGCCGAGTACCGCGATCGGCTGCGGCGGTTTCAGGGGCCTCGGCGCATCCCGGAAGAGGCGGAGATCGTGCCCGGAGAGGCCCGCGTCCTGATTCTCGGCATGGGCCGAGTCGGGGTTGGGGCATACGAGGCTATGGTGCGCAAGACCCGCGAGCCGGTGGTAGGCGTAGATCTGAACGCCGAGACGGTGGAAAGGCACCTGGCAGAGGGCCGCAAGGTGATTCGGGGAAGCGCGGTAGACCCGGATTTTTGGTCGCGCCTGCATTTGGACCACAGCCAGGTGAGGCTGGTGCTGTTGGCGATGCCGCGGACTTCGGAGAACGTCCTGGCGGCGGAGCAGTTGCGAAGATACGGCTATTCCGGACCGATCGGGGCGATCGCCAAGTATCCCGACGAGGTCGCCAAGCTGGAGGCGGCAGGGGTGCAAATGGTGTTCAATCTGTATGCCGAGGCCGGCGCGGGCTTCGCGGAGCACGTCTCTGAGACAAGACCGGCGGGGCTGAATTTGGTGGACTGACGAGATCCGGCGTCGGCAGTGGGATAGGCCTGGAACAGGCCCTGGGCTTGGACGCAAACCCTGTCAGCCAGGTGCCGGAGCATCGCTGCGCCGACGCGTTATTCCGCGGCTCCCGCGCCGGCTGTGGCAGGCGGGTTGAGACGCCAACGGCCTTCTGCAACGCTTGCCAAGCAGGACTGAAAGGGCGAATCGATAAACTTATTTTTGGTAATAATTCCGCAGTTTTTTTGAATGTCACATTTCCGCAACGCCCGTATGGCGGACACCGTCGGGGGCTGGGAGCAATCTGTGCCCGCTTCAGGGGCGGTTCGGCGAGCTGGTTCGTTTTCACCCCAACGGGCGCGGCTAACTACAACGGCAATTTTGTTGTCTGCACGCATCGCTGTTAGGGGTTTGCGACATTGACGGACCCCGAGCCCTGATTTATGGTGCCAACCAAGCCGCTGCAGAAAACTATACTAACAACAGACCGTTACGGGGAGAATATGAAGTTATTAGCCGCCTTTTTCGTTGCGTTGGCGCTTACCATAACTTGGCAAACCTATAGCCTGGCCCGGCAACAATCTGCTTCCCCCCCGGAGATCGCAGTCTCTCCGTTGCTCTACCTCGATTCGGACGCTATGCCGGTGGCTTGGGATCGGCCGGACGATCGGCAGCAGGGAAATTGATCGAAGCCATCCTCTCTGGTTCGCCTGTTCAGCCGTATGCGGGCTTATTGCGCGTCGAGGTTGGAGCCAATTCGCGAACTTAGGCTTCCAATGTTGCCGCGGTCTTGGCCGGTCGGTCCAATCAACGAGCCTGCCAGGCCTGGCGCTGACCAGTCGAATTTGAAACGGCCACCGGGTTCGTCACCGGCGCGATTCGACCTCAACCGTTCTTGGATTTGGCGTCGGGCGGGGCAATGGGAAACTCGCAGCTGAAGCTCGAGCCCTTGCCTACGATACTGGCGATCTTCAACGCGCCACCGTGACGGTTCACCACATGCTTGACGATCGCCAGCCCCAATCCGGTACCGCCGGATTTGCGCGATCGTCCAGGGTCCACCCGATAGAAACGTTCGCTGAGCCGCGCCAAGTGGCGTGCTGCGATGCCTTCGCCCGTGTCTGCCACGGTGAATACCGCTTGGTCCGGTTCGCGCTGCCAGCGGATGTCGATGCGCGCGCGCGGGGGGGTGTGCCGAACCGCATTGAAGATTAGGTTGGAGAAAGCTGTGCGAACCTCGTCTCGGTCGCCCTGAAGGAACAGCTCGGGATCGGCGCGCAAGCTGATTTGGTGGTGGTCGTTGCCGCTCAGCGCGCGGGCCTCATCCACGATCCCAGACAGCAATCGGGCCACTGGCACCGGCTGCCAGTGCTCAGTGTCGATGGTGAACTCGAGTCGCGATAGGGTGAGCAGGTCGCTGACAATGGCCTGCATGCGGGCGGTTTGCCCATGCATCAACTCCAGAGCGCGGTGCTGGCCCGGGTTGTGGGTGTTATCGCCCATCAGCATGGTTTCTAGAAAGCCGTTAAGCACCGTCAGCGGGGTGCGCAGCTCGTGGGAGACGTTGGACACGAAGTCACGGCGTACCTGGTCGACGTGGTAGATTTTGGTAATGTCACGGGCCACCAGCAGCAGCTGGCGCTTGCGCCCGAACGGGACCAGACGCAGTGAGAGCATCAGCCCCTTGTTGGCGGGGGGATTGAATTCCAGAGGGCGCTCAAAATCTCCGTTCTTTAGATAAGTCTGCAGGATCGGGTGGGGGACCGCTTCGGAAAGCGCCTTTCCGCGGATCCGCCGCCTCAGCCCGAACAGCTCCAGGGCGGCGCGGTTGGCCCAATCGATCCGGAAGTCGCGGTTGAGGATAACGGTCGCATCGGGCATCGCAGCCGCCGCTTCGCGGAAGCGGTCCGAATAGCGCGCCAGCCGGCGCTTGTGCTTGCGTCCCCGTAAGCGCAGGCGCTCGATGCCCGCATACAGCGGGCGCCACAATCCCGGCGGGTAGGGTGCCCGTAAGGGCCCGCGAGCGGCAACCCGGTGCGCCAGGCGCAGTAGCTGGGCCAGATGCCAGCCCGTATACAGGCCAAGGGTGGCTAGGGCGCCGGGAAGATAACTGCCGCTGAACCAACCGAGCGCCAGAGCGGCCACTACCAGCGTGCCGAGGATGCCCAACTCCTGCCGCATCGGATCAGCTCGCTGAAGGTTGCTGCCGGACTTGGTTCAGGGGCGCCCCGAAAAACGGTAGCCGGCACCGCGGACAGTCTGGATCAGCTTGTCATGTTCGGAGGCCTCGAGAATCTTGCGCAGGCGCCGGATGTGCACGTCCACGGTGCGCTCTTCCACGTAGGCGCCGTTGCCCCAGACCTGGTCCAACAGCTGTTGGCGGCTGAAAACCCGCTCGGGATGGGTCATAAAGAAGTGCAATAGTCGGAACTCGATCGGTGTGACGCTGAGCTGTTCGCCCCTCAGGGTGACCCGGTGGCTGCTGGGATCCAGCTGCAGGCCTAGCACATTGAGCTTGTCTTCCGCTTGCTGGCCGGCCCGCCGCAGCAGGGCTTTGAGGCGGGCGATCAGCTCGCGCGGCGAGAAGGGCTTGGTGATGTAGTCGTCGGCTCCGCCCCCGAGGCCTTTTACCAGGTCCCGCTCCTCGGTGCGGGCGGTGACCATAATAATCGGCAGGCCCTCGGTCTTTGGATCCTGTTTGAGTTGCTTGGCCAAATCGAGTCCGGAGCGACCCGGCAGCATCCAGTCCAATAGCATCAGGTCCGGTGGGTCCCGCCGGATCATTTCGAGGGCTGTTCCGGCGTCGGCGGCTTCCTGGGTCTCGAAGCCCGCTGCCTCCAATGCGAAGCGGATCACCTCGCGGATATCGGGCTCGTCATCGACGATTAGGATGCTTGCCATGGGATGGTCAGCGTCCGTGACTGCATTGGCAACCATAGTGGGTGAGGTTCCAGGGGCTGGCGGTAAGGTCGGCCGCGATGCTTGGGGGAATATGCGAAGGAATGAAGGTCCGCGATCCAGCGGAGAAGCAACGGGGCTGGTGGCGTTTCGGGCCATCCCCAGCGGACCGGAATCTCTTCATTAACGCTTACCCGTAGCGGCCTTCGATGTAGTCGGCCGTCTGTTGAGACTTCGGGGTGACGAACAAGTCTTCGGTGGGCGCATGTTCCACCACCTTGCCCATCAGCATAAAAATACATTCCTCGCTAGCGCGCCGGGCCTGTGCCATGTTGTGGGTAACGATCAGGATAGTGTATTTGCCGCGCAGCTCCCAGATCAGTTCCTCCACCGCGGCGGTACCCTTGGGGTCGAGGGCGGAGCAGGGCTCGTCCATCAGCAACAGGCTTGGTTTGACCGGCAGCAGGCGTGCGATACACAGCTTCTGCTGTTCTTCCAGTGACAGGCCGGTGGCCTTCTTGTTGAGCTTGTCTTTTACCTTGTCCCATAACAATACCTGCTTCAGAGCGTCTTCCACGATCTGGTCCTGGTCGCTGCGGCTATATCGCCGGTCTTTGTTGTGCAGCCGGTGGCCGAACAGGATATTGTCCCGGATCGAGATCGGCAAGGGGTTGGGGCGCTGGAACACCATGCCGATTTGCTTGCGAACCTGTACCAGTTCCACGTCTGGATCGTAGATGTTCTTGTCCAGCACCTCGATGGTGCCGTTGATTCGAACGTACCCCAAGCGCTCGTTGATGCGGTTGACGCTACGCAGGAAAGTCGACTTCCCGCAGCCGGAGGGGCCGATTAGGGAGGTTATTCGACCCTGGGGGATTTCCAGGTCGACGTCGAACAGGGCCTGAAAGGTGCCGTACCAAAGGTTCAACTTATTGGTGCGGATGGCGGAATTGGGGCTGGCGTCATTCATGGCTTGGTCGGCGGTTGCATTCATGGGCTGGGCTCGTTGTCATAGACCGGATCAACCGAACCGGCCTTCCACGTAGTCGCGGGTGCGCTGGTCTTTCACCTCGCCGGTAAACAGGTCTTCGGTGACCCCGATCTCCACGCACTCGCCCTCCAGGAAGAAGGCGGTGCGGTCGGCGAGGCGCCGCGCCTGCTGGACGAGATTGGTGACCATGATGATGG
>CBDUCL010000018.1:0-23481 GCA_965365625.1 uncultured Chromatiales bacterium
CGTCCCCATAAGGGAACTGCATCACCGAGGAGGTAACCGAGATGCCGCGCTCCTTTTCCAGCTCCATCCAGTCGGAGGTGGCGTGGCGGGCCGCCTTGCGGCCCTTGACAGTGCCCGCCATCTGGATCGCGCCCCCGTAGAGCAACAGCTTTTCGGTCAGCGTGGTCTTGCCGGCGTCCGGGTGAGAGATAATGGCGAAGGTGAGGCGCCGTTTGAGCTGGTTCAGCAGTTCAGACATGGTCCAACCGAGAGCAGGTAAACGTGCAATTATAACGCAGCGGCCAGCACCAGGGCATCCTCTCGCCCGTCGGCGGCCGGATAGTAGCCGGGGCGGCGCCCGATCTCGTTGAAACCCTCGGAAAGGTACAGGGCCAGGGCGCCGGGATTGGACGGACGTACCTCTAGAAATACCGTGTCCGCCCCCCCTTCCCGGGCCAGATTGAGCAGCCGCCGCAACAGGCGCCGACCCAGGCCTTGACCCTGGTAGTCGGGGTCTATGCACAGATTGAGGATGTGGGCCTCGCCCACCGCCAGACTCATAATCGTGTAGCCGACGATGCGCTCTCCGTGCTCATAGAGCCAGCAGCGGTAACCGACCCGCAGGCAGTCGCGGAAGATGCCCAGACTCCAAGGAAATGGATAGGCCCGTGCCTCGATGGCGGAAACCGCCTCCAGGTCGGCCGCGGTCATGCTGCGCAGGCGCAGTTGGGGGTCCCGCAGAATGGCACTCACCGGGGATCGCCCCGCAGGCAGCCTAGCAGCAACTGCAGATCCTGCCAGCTGCGGGCCTTTTGCTCCGGGGAGCGAAGCAGGTATGCCGGATGATAGGTCGCGACCAGGGGAATACCGTCGGAGCCGAAGCGGTGCACGCGCCCTCGCAGGCGACCAATGGTCTGATTGCTTTGGAGCAGGTTCTGGGCCGAGATGCGACCCACCGCCAAGATCGCCTTAGGCGCCAGCAGTTCCAGCTGCCGTTGCAGGTAGGGCCGGCAGCGCAGGGCCTCTTCGGCCTGAGGATCCCGGTTGCCCGGGGGGCGGCACTTCAGAATGTTGGCGATGTAGACCTGCTCCCGGCGCAGGCCGATGGCCAGCAGCATGGCGTTGAGCAGCTGTCCCGCGCGGCCGACAAAGGGCTCGCCCTGGCGGTCCTCATCGGCCCCCGGGGCCTCACCAATGATCAGCAGATCGGCATCGGTATCCCCCACCCCGAACACGGTTTGGGTGCGAGTCTGGTGCAAGCCGCAGGCGCGGCAGGCCGCCACCTGCTGTTGCAGCTGCGCCCAACCCAGGCCGCCGGAGTCATCGGCAGCTGGCGGTTGCAACGGGGCCAGGGATGGCAAGACGGTTGGTGCCGAAGATTCCACGATCTCGGACTGCGACGCCGCCTCCGCAACCGGCGTGGCAGCTTCGACCTCCAACGCCGAGGCCTCGGCGCCCAGCCCGCGCCGGCGCCAGGTCTGAATACCCATCGCCTCCAGGTACTGACGCCGGCGCTGCTCGTCCATCCGCCTGGGGTCCCGGTTCCGGCTCAGACTTCGCCGCCCTGGGGATGGGCCCGTTCCAGCGGCCGAAGGATCTTGTTTACCGCATTCAGATAGGCCTTGGCGGAGGCGATGACAATATCGGTATCGGCCCCTTGGCCATTGACGATGCGCCCGCCCTTCTCCAGCCGCACCGTGACCTCGCCCTGGGCGTCGGTGCCGCTGGTGATGTTATTGACCGAATACAACTGGAGCTCCGAGCCGCTGTCGACAATATTCTCGATCGCCTTGAACGAGGCATCCACCGGACCGCTGCCGAAGGCGGTCCCGGCCTGCTCGCCGCCGTCCACCGCGACCACCAGATCGGCCTTTGGGGTCTCGCCAGTCTCCGAGCAGACCTTCAGCGAGATCAGCTTGACCCGTTCATTCTCGGCCTCGGTGGCCGTTTCGGTGACCAGGGCCTGGAGGTCGTCGTCGAAGATCTCGTGCTTCTTGTCAGCCAATTCCTTGAAACGGAAGAAGGCGGCATTCAGTTCCTCCTCGGCGTCGAACTCGATGCCGAGGTCCTTGAGCCGGGAGCGGAAGGCATTGCGCCCTGAGTGCTTACCCAACACCATGCGATTCTCGCTCCAACCTACGTCCTGGGCGCGCATGATCTCGTAGGTCTCGCGGCTCTTTAGCACCCCGTCCTGGTGGATGCCGGACTCGTGGGCGAAGGCATTGGCGCCGACAATGGCCTTATTCGGCTGCACCGGAAAGCCGGTAATGCCGGACACCAGGCGCGAGCAGTTGACGATCTGCGTGGTGTCGAGGCCGGTGTCGCAACCGAACAGGTCCTGGCGCGTGCGCACCGCCATCACCACCTCCTCCAGGGCCGCATTGCCGGCGCGTTCGCCGAGGCCGTTGATCGTGCACTCGACCTGGCGCGCGCCGTTGCGCACCGCCGCAAGGGAGTTGGCCACGGCGAGCCCGAGGTCATTATGGCAGTGCACAGAAAACACTGCCTGATCCGAGTTGGGGATGCGCTCGATGAGATCGCGTATCAACTGTCCGAACTCATGCGGCGTGCTGTAACCCACGGTATCCGGGATGTTCAGGGTGCGGGCGCCGGCGTCGATCACCGCCTCCAGCACCCGGCACAGGAAGTCCGGCTCCGAGCGTCCGGCGTCCTCGGGGGAGAACTCCACGTCATCGGTGTAGCGACGGGCCCGCTTGACCGCGCGCACCGCCTGTTCCACCACCTGATCCGGCTGCATACGCAGTTTCATCTTCATGTGGATCGGCGAAGTGGCGATAAAGGTGTGGATGCGTTTGAACGCTGCGTCTCCCAAGGCATCGCCGGCACGATCGATATCCGCGTCCAGGGCCCGGGCCAGGCCGCACACCGTGCTTTCGCGCACGCTGCGCGCCACCGCCTGCACCGCTTCGAAGTCACCCTGGCTGGCGATCGGGAAGCCGGCTTCGATAACGTCCACGCGCATCCGCTCCAACGCCTTGGCGATGCGCACCTTTTCGTCTTTGTTCATGGAGGCGCCCGGGCTCTGCTCGCCGTCGCGCAAGGTGGTATCGAAAATGATCAATCGGTCTTTATGCATGGTTTTGCTCCACCCGAGTCCTGGCGTTGGGGCCGGCCAGGGCTAGGGATACTGGGGATTCGGTGGTTGCTTGGGGTGCGAGTTTATGCCCCCGCCGGGGCCTGTAGAGTAGATGCCCCTCAGGGCAGCAGCAACCGATCGGATAGCGCGGCAGACAGGGGCAGGCGCAAATAGCCGACGCTCCAATAACGGAGGCTGAGAGATGGGCTATGTGCGTGACGAAGAATCATTGGGAATGGGCGCTCAATATGGCTCGAATATAGCGCATGGCGGAACACTTGCCAATAGCCGGCCAAGGTGTCAATCCCCTGCCTCGGGCTTGCCGCCGCGCTGGCGGGCCTCGGCACGGCGCTTGCGCAGATAGACCAGGGTCAGCACCGGCCCGGAAAGGGCATAGATCAAAAAGCCGAGAAACAGCACCAGCGGCGGCTGCATGAACACCACCGCCAGGCCGAGCATCAGCACCACCGCGACGATGAACGGAATACGGCCCTGAAAATCGATCTGTTTAAAGCTGTGATAGCGGAAGTTGCTGACCATCAGCAGGCCTACCAGGGCGATCAAAACGCTCGCCGGCCAAGCCAGGTCGGTGCCCACCAGCCCGTAGTCCACCCCAACCCAGACGCTGCCGGCAATGATCGCCGCCGCCGAGGGACTGGGCAGGCCCTGAAAGTAGCGCTTGTCGGAGATGCCGATCTGGGTATTGAAGCGCGCCAGGCGCAGGGCCGCACCGGCCGCGTAGATGAAGGCCGCCATCCAACCCACCTTGCCGAGCCCGGACAAGGCCCAGTGAAACATCACCAGGGCCGGGCCCAGGCCGAAAGCCACCATGTCCGAAAGGCTGTCGTACTCGGCCCCGAAATCGCTTTGGGTGTGGGTCAAGCGGGCCACCCGGCCGTCCAGGCCGTCCATCACCATGGCCACGAAGACCGCCACCGCGGCGGCCTCGAAGCGCCCGCTAGCCGCTGCCACTACGGCGTAAAAGCCGGCGAACAGGGTGGCGGTGGTGAATAGGTTGGGCAGCAGGTAGATACCGCGCCGCCGCTTGCGTACAGACTCCGGTGACTCCTGCTCGGTCATGGCACCTACCTTGTTCGACGGTGCTGGCAGACAAATGGGGCGGCTTTAGCCGCCCCGTTTCACGCCCCGCTCAATTGCGGCTCTTGTCGACGATCTTATTGGCCTTAATCCAGGGCATCATGTCGCGCAAGCGGCCGCCGACCTCTTCGATCTGGTGCTCGCGGCCGATGCGGCGCTTGGCCTTTAGAGTGGCCTGACCGGCCAGATTCTCCTGGATAAACTCGCGGGCAAACTCGCCGTTCTGAATCTCGCCGAGAATACGGCCCATCTCGGCCTTGGTTTCGGTGTTGATCACCCGCGGGCCGCGGGTCAGGTCACCGTACTCGGCGGTATTGGAGATTGAATAACGCATATTGGCGATGCCGCCCTCGTACATCAGGTCGACGATCAGCTTGAGTTCGTGCAGGCACTCGAAGTAGGCCATCTCGGGGGCGTAACCGGCCTCTACCAGGGTCTCGAAACCGGCCTGCACCAGGGCCGTGGCACCGCCGCAGAGCACCGCCTGCTCGCCGAACAGGTCAGTCTCGGTCTCTTCCCGGAAACTGGTCTCGATCACCCCGGCACGGCCGCCGCCGTTGGCAGAGGCATAAGATAGCGCGACTTCCTTGGCCTGGCCGGAGGCATCCTGGTAGACCGCGATCAGGCTCGGCACGCCGCCCCCCTGGGTGTAGGTGGAACGCACCAGATGACCCGGGCCCTTGGGAGCAACCATGATCACGTCCAGGTCCTCGCGGGGCACGATCTGCTCGAAATGGATATTAAAGCCGTGGGCGAAGGCGAGGACCCCTCCCTGTTTGATATTGGGCTCTACCTGGTCGCGGTAGAGGCGGGACTGGTGCTCGTCCGGGGCCAGAATCATCACCACGTCGGCATCCTGCACCGCCTGCTCGATGGGCTGCACGTTCAGCCCGGCGGCCTCGGCCTTGGCAGCGGATGCGGAGCCGGCCCGCAGTCCAACGGTGACCTGCACCCCCGAATCCTTCAGATTATTGGCGTGAGCATGGCCCTGGGAGCCATATCCGATAATGGTAACCTTTTTGCTCTGGATCAGGGACAGGTCCGCGTCTTTGTCGTAGTAGATGTTCAGTGCCATGGATGCTTGCTCTTGTTCGTTAATTGGGTTGAATTCGGTTTAGCGAGTGGGCAGGCTCAAAGGCCCAGTCCCTTGGGGCCGCGGGCAATGCCGGAGGGTCCGGAGCGCACCACCTCTACGATCAGGTCCTCGCCGAGGGTCCGCAGGAAGCCGTCGAGCTTGCTGGCGGAGCCGGACCACATAGCTGACATCGGTGACGTCGATGATCTTGGCTCGGAAGATGTCCGCCAGACGCTTGACCTCCTCGCGCCCGGCCTTCTCGGCCTTGACCTTGACCATCATCATCTCCCGCTCGATATGCTCGCGCTGGGAAAGGTCCAGCAGTCTAACCACCTCTACCAGCTTGTTGAGCTGCTTGGTGATCTGCTCAACGATTTCCTCGCTGCCGACGGTGACCAGGGTCATGCGCGACAGGGTGGGGTCCTCGGTGGGGGCCACGGTAAGGGATTCGATGTTATAACCGCGGGCGGAAAACAGGCCGGCCACCCGCGACAGGGCCCCGGACTCATTCTCCAGCAAGATGGAAATAATGTGTCTCATGCTCAGGCCAGCTCCGTTACCGGGGACAGGTACATCTCGTGGTGGCCCTTGCCCATCTCGATCATCGGGTAGACGTTCTCCGCCGGGTCCACTACCACATCCATAAACACCAGACGGTCTTTCATCGCGAAGGCCTCGCGCATGGCAGCCTCCAGGTCGCCTGGCTTGTCCACTCGCATGCCGACATGGCCGAAGCTCTCCGCCAGTTTGACGAAGTCCGGCAAGGCATCGACGTAGGAGTGGGAATAGCGGCCCTCGTAGAAGAACTCCTGCCACTGCCGAACCATGCCCATATAGCCGTTGTTGAGCAGGATGATCTTCACCGGCAACCCGTATTGCTTGCAGGTCGCCAACTCCTGGATACACATCTGGATCGAGGCCTCGCCGGTAACGCAAGCCACGTCATCATCCGGGAAGGCAAGCTTGACTCCCATCGCCGCCGGCAGACCGAAACCCATGGTGCCCAGGCCGCCGGAATTGATCCAACGCCGGGGCTTTTCAAAGCCGTAGAACTGGGCAGCGAACATCTGGTGCTGGCCGACGTCGGAGGTCACGAAGGCCTCACCGTTGGTCACTTGGTGCAGGGTCTCCACCGCATACTGGGGCTTGATCAGCTCGCTGTCGCGGTCGTACTTGAGACAATTCATGCCGCGCCATTTGCGGATCTGATCCCACCAGGGGTCGATGTCCGCAGCCTCATCACTCGACTTGGCAAGCACCTTGAGCATGTCCTTGAGCACGCTCTTGACCGGCCCGACGATAGGGACGTCGACCCGCACGTTCTTGGAGATCGAAGCCGGATCGACGTCAATGTGGATGATGGTGGCGTTGGGACAAAAGTGCTTGACGTTGCCTGTGACCCGGTCGTCGAAGCGGGCGCCGATGGCGATCAGCACATCCGTCTCGTGCATCGCCATATTGGCCTCATAGGTACCGTGCATGCCAAGCATGCCGAGAAACTGCCGGTCGCTCGACGGATAGGCTCCAAGCCCCATCAGGGTGCTGGTGATGGGGAAGCCGGTGGCGCGCACCAACTCCGTCAACTCCTCGCTGGCGTCCCCGAGCACCACCCCGCCACCGGTGTACAGTACCGGCCGCTCGGCCTTGCGCATCAGATCCATTGCCCGCTTGATCTGCAGCATGTGCCCCTTGGTAACCGGGTTGTAGGAACGCATTTCTATCCGCTTCGGGTATTCGTACGGGATCTTGACATTGGGGTCGGTGACGTCCTTGGGGATGTCCACCACCACCGGCCCGGGGCGGCCCGAAGTGGCGATATAGAACGCCTTCTTCATGGTCAGCGCCAGGTCACGCACGTCCTTTACAAGAAAATTGTGCTTAACGCAGGGGCGTGTGATGCCTACCGTGTCCACCTCCTGAAAGGCGTCGCTGCCGATCACAGGAGTAGGGACTTGACCGGTCAGCACCACCAGCGGTATTGAGTCCAGATGGGCGGTGGCGATGCCGGTGACCGCATTGGTCGCCCCCGGTCCGGAGGTAACCAGGCACACACCGGGCTTGCCGGTGGCCCGGGCATAGCCATCGGCGGCATGGGTCGCCCCCTGCTCGTGACGCACCAGGATGTGCTGTACCTCTTGCTGCTGGAACAGCGCGTCGTAAATGTGCAATACAGCGCCGCCGGGGTAGCCGAATACGAATTCGACTCCCTCGTCCCGCAGACACTGAACGACGATTTCGGCCCCACTCAATTCCACGTCAGCCACCTCCAGCGCAACTGGTTCATTAGGATTCGCCCCTTAGTTCGGTCGGGATCAGCCCGTGGTCGCCCCGGGGCTTTTCAGAACCAATATTGGAACAGGGCAACCTACTAATATTTCCGGCCTAGGTCAAGCCGACAGCCCTTGCAGCGCGGGCCGAGCGGGCTATGATGGGCCCAGCATCGCTTTTACCCCCGAAGGAGATAGCCCATGCCCTTGCTCAGCATTCAAACCAACCAACCCGCCCCGGCAGACCAAGACCGCGCGCTGCGCGAGATATCCGCCGCCGTCGCCGAAATGCTCGGCAAGCCCGAGCGCTACGTGATGGTGAGTCTGGACGCCGGGCGGCCGATGCTGTTCGCCGGCGACGACACCCCGCTGGCCTACCTCGAACTCAAGAGCATCGGTCTGCCTGAGGATCGCTCCAGCGACTTCAGCAACGCTCTCTGCGAGCTGATGCGGGCCCAGCTCGGCATCGCTCCGGAGCGGGTCTACATCGAATTCTCCGGCGCCTCCCGCCACCTTTGGGGCTGGAACGGAGCAACCTTTTAAAGCATTCGCCGCACGGGCCGGGCCCAGAGTTACCCAGCGCTGTCGACCGAGGCGTTTACAGGTAGCGCGAACGCACCAGGCCCTGGGCCGGCTCCAAGGCGTCGCTGCCACGCCGCTCCCAGAGCGCCAACATCTGGCCGGCCAGTCCCTCCCAGTGCTCCCGGCCCTGGCGCGCGAGGAGCCGCAGGGGCTCCAGATCGCCGCTGTCGAGCCAGCCTCGGTAGACCGATTCCAGGCTAGGGAAGATCTCGCGCCGCATATGGCTGAGATTGCCGATATAAAAGTGGAGAGACTCTGGTTGCCCCCGCTCCAGCAGAGCAGGCAGGGTCGACAGGCAATCGGCCAGGTGATCACGCACCGCCCGCAGCATCAGCTCCAGCGGGGTGTGGGCAAACGCCAACAGCATGCGATTCCAGCCGTCCCCCAGAGCGAGGCCGGCACGGAATTCGCCGATTTCATGCAGCAGCACCATCTCCAGCTCGGTATCGGTCATGCGCTCCAGGGACTGTTCCAGGGCGCCCTCGAAGTCGTAACAAGCAAAGGCCCGGCCCAGGGCGTTGTCGGGTCGGCTCCAGCGCCAGCTTTCGAGCTTTTCCCACAACAGACGTCGCAGGGATTCACGGCGCACGAAGACCCGCCCCTCCCGCATCATGGCCGGCGGCGCGGCGAGGTCCCGAGCCAGCTCTCGGCCGGCCACATAGACTGAGAAACCGTCGAGTTCCTCGCTGCGCTCTAGCTCCGCGAGAAAGAAATGCGCCTTGCCGCCATAACCGAGCCCGCCACTGTAGATCAGCCCGCGCGGAGAAAGCGCCCGGTTAATGCCCTCGGCATCGAACGGGTCGTAACAGCGGCCGGCGATAGCGAGTTCCGCATAATCGGCCTCTGCCAGGTCATCCCAGCGCTGCTCGCGCGCACTCAGCCAGTCCCCAACAGCCTGCTTGGGCAAGTGGGCGGAAAACGGCAGTCCCTGTTCCCAGCGGTAGTATTCGCGCATCTTCATTAAATAGGTGCAGAGAGTGAATTCTGCGCCGTGCCGGGCGTCCGCCACGTCGCAGTTGCGCTGCACGCGCTGCCTCAAATCCGAAACTTGCATCCAACCAACCCCCGGCAGGGCTATGCAACCCCGCTATACCCAAGTAAAATACTAAGTATTAGCCCACACATTAGCACGCCGGCCCCGGAGCTGCCAAGCCCGGGCCGGCGGCCGCCTGCAGTCATAGGAGGAGCAAGTCTTGGCACTGAGAATCAAGAGCCGCTGGCACGACGACGGGGCCGAGCGCTCGTTGGAAGAGATCGCCGGCGCGCTGGCCTTCATCGCCTGGCGCATCGCCTTGGACAAGGCGATCACCTTGCATGGCGAAGACTTCGTCTACGAGTCTGACCGCCAGCGCATTGGGGTGATATCGGAATACCTATATTTCGAAATCCAACTGGTGGACCGCATCACCCACGAGATGTTGGACCCGGAGCAACGACGCACCCTGATTACCCAGCTGGCCTTGCGCCTGGCCGGCCATATGCAAGAAAACGCAGAGGAATTGCTCGGCCACGGGGACTACGGTAAGCCGTTCATCCAGGGGCTAAATGAGCGCAGCAGCGAATACTCCGAACTGGGGTTCAACGAAGACGGCCCTAGCTACCCCTTCTTGCGCCACCTGGGCTACGAAATTCAGGGCCTTATGGGAGATCGCGGCGAGAACCGCTGGGTGATCGATCAGGTGATGGACCGGGACGGTCCGGAGGTGGCCAATCGCCTGCGCCGGGCGACGCTGGACCTATTCGAATGAACCGCGCGGGGAAGGAGCCGGCAAGTCCCCGCAACAAGAAAAGGCGGGTAATACCCGCCTTTTCTCGAGAGAACGCTCGCTGGGTCCGGACTCAGTCCTTCACCCAATCGCCGAAGTTGTCGGTAGACTTCTCCTCGCCGTCACCGTAACCGGCCTCGTAGGCCTCGGTGACGCGCTGCTCTTCGCGCTTCGGGTTCATCAGATAGCCAGCCTGCCAACCCTGGATGTATTCGTCGTCGACACCCATCTGCTCCATTTTGGTGACAGCATCGTAGTAGGTCTGGTCCATAATTACAGTCTCCGAAATCTAACCAGTTGATAGCTTATCCGAGTTATTGTCCCATAGGTCGGCTTTGAGCGGCAAGCCTGGAACCCGCAATCACTCGGGCGGAAGGAAATCATAGGCCCGTCGGCGTCTCAAACCCGCCCCCGACGTGGCGCCCCGCGACCCCAAAACCGTTAGGGCCGCCAGATACAGGGCGCGTAGGATACCCGGTTTCAACCCTGCCCGCCATAACCAATTTGCCCCACCCAAAAAACCGCTGGTTCCCAAGCGGCCTGAAGTGGGCCGATGGGATCAGGGTTGATGTTTGCATCTCTCGCACACATATCGAAAAGTGGTTCGGAACGGCAGCGAAGCCGCCGACGAGGGGCCATGGAACTGTCGTCCGCCCTGGATCGAAAGCCGCTTCCGCACCCTCCAAGCGGGTACAATGGACGATTCGACCTCGAAAAATTCAACGTAGCATTTGGAGCCAGTATGCGTCCCGCCCAGCTAATGACTATTCTCGACCGGGAGTTCAACAGCACCCAGAGTGGTCACCACACGCCGGTGATGATGTGGGGCCCGCCCGGAGTGGGCAAGTCCGAGATGGTGGCTCAGATCGCCGCCCGTCACCAAGTGCCGGTAACCGATATCCGCCTATCCCAGATGGAGCCCAGCGACCTGCGGGGCATTCCCTTCAGGGTCGGCGAACACGTGGAATGGGCAGTGCCCGCGATGCTGCCGAACGCCGAGCGCCACGGCCGAGCCGGCATCCTGTTCCTGGACGAGATCACCTCGGCCCCGCCGGCGGTCTCCGCCGCCGCCTACCAACTGATCCTCGATCGCCGTCTGGGGGCCTATGAGGTGCCCGACGGCTGGGCCATCTTCGCGGCCGGCAATCGCCAAGGTGACCGCGGCGTCACCTACACCATGCCAGCCCCCCTGGCCAACCGCTTCTCTCACTTTGAGGTCGACACCAACCTCGACGACTGGGTGGCCTGGGCCTACAAGAACGAGATCGACGAACGGGTGATCGCCTTTCTGCGCTTCCGTCCCGAGCTGCTGTTCGACTTCGACCCGGCCCACAACCCCGTGGCTTTCCCTTCGCCGCGCTCCTGGGAGTTCGCCCATAGGGCACTTCAGAAGTTCGGCGACCACCCGGAGTTGCTGCAAGGCAGCTTGCAGGGGTGCGTGGGCCCGGCTGCAGGTATAGAACTCAACGCCTTCGTCAACAGCCTCGATCGCATGCCGGACCTGGACGACATCCTGGCCGGCAAGGAGGTCCCGGTGCCGGACGAGATCGACCTCCAATATGCCGTAGCCGCCGCTCTGGTCGGGCGTGCCATCCGGGCCAAGGAGAGCGGCGACGGAGCCAGCGCTTACGGGCCGATCCTGGACTATGCCCGTCGCTTCCCTCAGCGCGAGATGGGGGTAATGCTGGTTTCCGACATGCACCGGGCGATCGGTGACGCCATCTTCCAGGTGCCCCAGTTCGCCGACTGGGCCCAAGCCATCTCGGACGTCGTGCTGTTCGACATGTAACGCCATGAACGACCTTAGCGCCATAGAGACCAAGCTGGCCGCCGCCCGCACCCGTCTGATCCTGGACAAGCCCTTTCTCGGCGCCTTGGTGCTGCGTCTGCCGATGCATGCAGCCGACGCCAAATGGTGTCCCACCACTGCGACCGACGCCCGTAAGTTCTACTACAACGCCGAGTACATCGACGGCCTGAGCATGGAGCAGACCCAGTTCATGCTCGCCCATGAGGCCCTGCACTGCGCCCTGTCCCATTTCGCCCGGCGCCAGCATCGGATCAAGTTCCGCTGGGACCAGGCCTGCGACTACGCGATCAACCCGCTGTTGGTGGAGGAAGGCCTCAGCCCACCGCCGAATGCCCTGCTGCTAGATGAATTCAAGGGCATGACGGCAGAAGAGATCTACCCTTGCTTGGACGAGTCGCACCAAGACGAGCCCCTGGACCAGCACGCCTACGACAACGAGAACCAGCAACAGGGACCAAGCTCCGGGAAGAACGAGCGCGATCTGGAGCGCTCGGACAAGCCGCCGGAGGAACACCAACGCCAGCAGCAGGACCGAGGCGACGAGGAAAGCGACAAGCCCCAGGCCGACCAGCGACCGGACGACATCCCCGAGCAGGGCCAGGGCCAGTCCGAGCAGGTGGAGTTGGACCAGGAGTCGGGCGGCAGCCAGCAGGACGCCCCGCCCCCGCCGCTCAGCGCCGACGAACGGGAAACCCTGAACATCCAGTGGCAGCAGCGCATGGCCGGCGCTGCCCAGCAGGCGATGCAGGCCGGCAAGCTGGGCGGCAGCCTGGCACGCATGATCGAACACCTGCTACAACCTCAGCTCCCCTGGCGCATGCTGTTGGCGCGCTACATGACGGCCACCGCCCGCGACGATTTCAGCTACATGCGCCCGTCCCGGCGTGAGGGTGAATTCATACTGCCCAGCCTGCGCAGCAGCCAAGTCGACATCGTGGTGGCGGTGGATACCAGCGGCTCGATCAAAGACCAGGAGGTGGACGAGTTCCTGTCTGAAATCAACGCCTTGAAGGGCCAGATGCGGGCCCGCATCAGCCTGATCGCCTGCGACTCCGACTTGATCCAGGGCTGCCCCTGGGTATACGAACCCTGGGAAGAGTTCAGATTGCCCGATTCGGTGCACGGCGGCGGCGGCACCGATTTTCGCCCGGTGTTCGAATGGGTGGGCCGCCAGGGTCAGCGCCCGGAACTGCTGGTATATTTCACCGACGCCCAGGGCAGCTTCCCGCCACGGGAACCGGACTATCCGGTGATCTGGCTGGTCAAGGGGCGGACCCCGGTTCCCTGGGGTCAGCGGATTCAGCTAAACTAGGCGCACGCCCCGAATCGGCTCGAGCCGGCCACCAGACGACGCTGGAACTTTCGGCGGCCAGTACCTCTCATACAAGGGATCATGAATATCCGACCCAAAGCCGCCTCGCATTTACGCGGCCTGCCTGCGCTGACCGCCGGCCTGCTGATGTTCGCCGCCGGTAGCCTCGCCCAGCAACAAGCCGAATCGCCGCTTTTCGAGGGCGCCGCCAAACCTGCCCGCGGCGGGCTCGACCTATCCCTGCCCGCTGGTTACCAGGACAATATGATCCTGCTGCCGGACATGGGCGCCTCCGCGGGCAACCTGATGACACCGGCCCAGGAGCGCCGCCTCGGCCAGCAGTTCATGCGTAGCGTGCGCGCCTCGGCCAAGGTAGTGGACGACCCCCTGGAGAGCGAGTACATCCAGGACCTGGGCAACCGCCTGGTCAGCCACTATCCGGCTACCGGCAAGCAGTTCACCTTCTTCCTGGTGGACGACCCGCAGATCAACGCCTTTGCCGGTCCTGGCGGCTACATCGGTGTCCACACCGGCTTGGTGTTGGCCAGCGAAACCGAGAGCGAGCTGGCCTCGGTGGTCGCCCACGAAATCGCCCACGTCACCCAGAACCACCTGTTTCGGGCCTTCGACGAATTCAGCCGCCTAGCCGGGCCGGCCGCCCTGCTCACCTTGGGGGCCGCCCTGCTCGGAGCCACGGTGTCCGGGGACGCCGCCGTCGCCGCCATCGCCGGTATCCAGGCCGGGATGGCCCAGGCCCAACTCAACTTTACCCGCGCCAACGAAGAGGAGGCAGACCGCGAGGGCATCAAGATCCTGGCTCAGGCCGACTACGATCCACGGGCCATGCCGGTGTTCTTCGGGCGCATGGCCCAGGCGACCCGGCTGTATGAAAACAACCTGCCCGAGTTCCTGCGCACCCACCCGGTCACCACGAACCGTATCGCCGACGCCATGGGCCGGGCGGAGGCCTATCCCTACACCCAGCCTACCCCGGACCCTCGCTACTACCTGCTGCGGGCTCGACTGCGGCTGGACAGCTTCAAGAACCCGGCCGACGCGGTGGTCAACTTCCGCCAGGCCCTGGAAGAGGGCCGCTACCGGGACCAGGACGCCCAGCGCTACGGCTATGCCCTCGCCCTGACTCGGGCCGGCGACTACGCGCAGGCACAGAAACAGCTCGACCAGCTGCTGCGCAAACACCCGGCCAGCACCCCCTACCTGCTGGCCCAAGCCGAGCTGCAGCAGGCCCGGGGCGAGTCGGCGCAGGCGATCGCGACGCTCGAAACCGCCCTAGAACTCTACCCCAGCAACTACGCCCTGACCATGGAGTACGCGTCCCTGCAGCGGAAATACGGCGACCCGGCCAAGGCCTACGAGATCCTCTTTCGCCTGCGCCGCCAGCGCCCGGGCGATACCGCCATTCTGGAGCCCCTGGCGCGTTCGGCGGCGGCCATTGGTGCCGAGGGCGAGGCCTACCAGTACCAGGCCGAGTGGTATTACCTGCACGGCCAGCTGGAGGCCGCGGTGCGCCAGTTGGAGATCGCCCTCAACCAGCCCGACCTGGACTACTACCGGAAAGCCCGCCTGGCGGCCCGGTTGCAGGAATATCGTGGCGAGCTTGCCGAGCTGAAGAAACAACAACGATAAACCCCGGACAAAGCCCCGGCGGCCGGCTGCAGCCGGCGGCGCACCCGTGCACGCCAAGCAAAGGTGGGATCAAATTACCGGGCGCACTCGGAATTGGAATAATTCCTCACCCGTATCATCCCAGCGCTCGGCGCAGCGCCGACAAACCGCCTACTTGGGCCCCCGATAAAACTCGGGCTCTCCCTCCGGGCGGGCCTGAAATCGCTTGTAGCTCCACTGGTATTGCTCCGGACAACGCCGCACGCACTGCTCCACCCCCAGATTTAGGGCGGCGGCCGCACGCACCGGGTCCGGATCGTCGATGCCCTCTGGCGCCGGGAGCCAATGGGCACGGTAACCGGCGTTGCCGGGCAGTCGCTCGGCAAAGCTGAACAGCACCGCTGCCCCGGTCTTTCTGGCCAGACGGCCCACCAACACCATAGTGAGGGCCGGCACCCCGAAAAAGGGAGCGAACACCCCGGCGGCCCGGCCCCGCGCCTTGGGTTGCTGGTCCGGCAGAATCGCCACCAACTCGCCGCGCTCGAGCGCCTGGTAGAGCGCCTTGATGCCGCTGCCATCGGTGGGCACCAGGCGGGCCCCACAGCGGCTGCGCCCGGCCAGCATCGAATCGGCCAGGGCCGGCTCTCGCGGCGGTCGATAGAGGGCAGTGGTGGGAGCCAACTGGGCCAGAAGATGTACCCCAACCTCCCAGCTGCCGAGGTGCGGCGCGGCCACGATCACCCCCTTCCCTCGCGCCAGCAGGGCCGTCAGTTTGGCATGCCCGGTTTCATCCTGAATCAGCTCTGATCCGTAGCCGCGGCGCCCGCGCCAGATCCCCGGAGTCTCGCACAGGGTCTTCGCGTTCTCGATCAGGCTATTTTGCAGCAGGCGCTCGCGCTCCGGCTCACTCAGCTCCGGCAGGCACAGGGCCAGGTTGATGCGCGCATTGCGCCGCTCCCGATTGGGGATGCGGTAGAACAGCCATCCCACCCATACACCCAGCCCATGGGCCAAGGGCATCGGCAGCAGCGAGAGCAGGCGCAGCAGGGCGCGGATGATCGGTCGGCGCATGGTGTGGAAGGGGTCCGGCGGTTGCCAGCGTCCAATCTTACTCTACACTTGGTAACCATGTCCCGGCCCCGGCCCGGACCTCTATCTTTTACCCAATGCAACGGCAAGAGCCCGAAATCATGACCAATGCAGCACTCGGCGAACTCACCCCAAAGCAGGCCTGGCAGCTGGTGCAGGACGACCCCCGCACCCTGCTGGTGGATATCCGCTCAACCATGGAATACCTGTTCGTAGGCCACCCAAAGGGCGCTGTGCACGTACCTTGGATCGACGAGCCGGAATGGACAGAAAACCCCCACTTCGTCACCGACATCCGCAAGCTACTGCTCGGTGGAGCGGTCTGTGACATCGATGACGGCTGCGCTGCGGTGATCCTGATCTGCCGCAGCGGCAAGCGCTCGTTGGTGGCCGGCAGGGCCCTGCTCGAATCCGGCTTCACCCGAGTGTTCCATGTCGCCGAGGGTTTCGAGGGCGACCTGGACGACGAGCACCACCGCAGCACCCAGGGCGGATGGCGCTTCCACGACCTGCCTTGGGAGCAATGTTGAGGGGCAATGGACGCGGCATTCTGGCTGCGACGCTGGCGGGAGTCCCAGATCGGCTGGCATCATGATGAAGTGAACCTGCAGCTGGAGCGGCTTTGGGCTGAACTGGAACTGCCTGCTGCCGGCCGAGTGCTGGTGCCCCTGTGCGGCAAGAGTCGAGACCTGGCCTGGCTGGCGGCTCAGGGCCAGCGGGTGCTGGGGGTGGAGATCAGTCCGCTGGCGGTTGAGGCGTTCTTCCGCGAGCAAGGCGTTACCCCAACCAGCCGTGCGTTGGCCCCGTTCCAGGTCTGGAGCGCAGGGCTCATCGAAATCCTGTGCGGCGACTTTTTCGCATTGACCCCGGAATTGATGGAAGCAGTGGACGGGTTCTACGACCGCGCCTCGCTGGTGGCGTTGCCGCCACCGATGCGGCGACGTTATGCCACCTGCTTGGCCGGGCTGCTGGCCAACGGCAGCCGCGGCCTGCTCCTGAGCCTGGAGTACCCGCAGTCAGAAATGGACGGGCCGCCCTTTTCGGTTAGCGCGGATGAAGTCCAGGCTCTGTTCGAACGAAGCTTCCGGATTCGCCTGCTGCACACCCTGAACGCTTTGGAGAGCAATCCCAAGTTGGCCGAGCGCGGCCTGAGCCGTCTGCAGGAGAAGGCCTACCTCTTGCAACGGCACTGATCGCCGCCGGCCCGGGGTTGCATCCGCCGGTACCGGGTGCCAACATAGCGGCGCGCTGCAGCCGCCGCAGCAATGACCCTGCCCCCAGAACCACTACCGACCGAGAGCTTGCCATGACCACTGGTTTCGCCAGCCCCCAGGATGCCGAAGACGCCTTCTACGACGCCATAGACGAAGCTGCCTTCGACACCCTGGAGGCGCTTTGGGACCCTTCCGAGGAGGTCTTCAGCCTGGTGCCGATGGGCGCCGCTAGCATTGGGCGCAATGCCGTGCTTACTAGCTGGCAACCGCTGTTTCAAGGCGGTTCCCAAATCGAGATCGAGGTCGGCCACCTGCTGTGGATCGAGACTGCCGAGATTGCCATCCACTTGGTGGAGGAGCGGGTCAAGGTGCGTGGACAAGCGGAACAGCAGCCACCGGTCTACGCCACCAACGTCTACCGCAAGCGCGAGAGCGGATGGCACCTGATCATCCACCAGAACTCTCCCACACCGCCCCCCCCGGGCATGCTGCCGCCGCAGATGCGGATGCCTTGATTTGGCTTAGGAGTCAGGAGCTAGGGGTGAGAGATGAGAAAGCGCCCAGTTCGCAGCTGACCAGGGCTTATGGAAGCGGCGTTTTGGTAAGCCGCGCTGGCAAAAAAAGCGAAGACGGTATTCGCGGGTTTGCTCGCAGGATAGGCGCCGGCGGGGCCGGGTGGGCGTGGCTCAGGAACTGGCAGCACGAGTGTGGCTGACCCAAGCCACCAACGCTTGCTCGTCCATCGCCGGCGCGATCTGCTCGCCTTGGGCATAGTCGCAGCCAAGCTCGAGCAGGCGTTCAAAGGCCGCTTCCTCGTCGACCCCCTGGGCGCTCACCGCGAAGCCCAGGCTGTGCCCCAGTTGGACGATGCCACGGACCAGACGCAGATCCGCATCGCGTTCCGGCAAGTCGGCGGTGAGACGACGATCGATCTCCAGCTCCGACAGCGGCAGCCCGGCCAAGCCACCCAGCCAGCCGCGCCCAGCACCGAATCCGCACACCAGGATGCTCACCCCCATATCCTGCAGCTCGGAAAATAGCGCCGGGTTATCGGCCGCGAGTTCCGATGCCAGGTCTTCATCCAATTCCAGCCCCAGGCAGTCCGGGGCCATAGCCCAGAAATTCACCGCATTGCTGATCTGCGGCACCAAGTCGCGGTCGAGAGCCACCGCCTTGGGAATGCGCAACAACAGGGGCAATCCGTCCCAGACCTCGCGCCAACCATGGGCGGTGCGAAACAGATTCTGCAGCGCCCACCAAGTCAACGCCGGCAGGTGGCCACTGCTCTGGCCCAGCTTCCATAGCTCGTCCGCAGGGATAACGCCGTGCTCGGGATGATTCCAGCGCATCAGCGCCTGGAAGCCCACCGGGCGGCCGCTGGCGAGTTCCACCTTGGGCTGGAACACCAAGTTCACTTCAGCGTTTTCGATGGCCCGCCCCATGTCCGCCTCTAGGGCCCAGTCCCGGTCAAGGCTCACCGCCTTGTCCGGGCTGTAAATGCAGTAATGCTGGCGCTCCCTCTCCGCGATCATGAGCGCGATTTCGGCCTGTTTGAGAAGGCCCTCGGCGTCCCCCTCTTCCACCGAGAGCAGGGTGACACCCACCGCCAGGGGCGTGGAGATCTCCGCCCCGTCCACCTCCAAGGGTGCCGAAAAACCACGCTGGATCTTATTCGCCGCGAGGATGGCATGTCCTTCGCCCATCGCCTGGCGCAGCACCAGGGCAAACTTACCGTCGCCAATCCAGGTCAAGTGATCCTGGTCGCGGGCGATCTGCGCCAGACGATTGTAGACGCCAGCCAGAAGCCGGTCCCCGACCCGATAACCGCGATCGTGTTGGATCCGCACCAGGTCGCTCACGCGTATGCACAGCAGGGCAAGGTCCGTCTGCACGCGACTTGCGTCGGCGATGAACTCGGCCAGCCGGTCCAGAAACGGCCCTCGCCCCGGGTCAAAAATGCGCGTTGATTCGCTATCCTCGACTGAACTCAAAGGAACAACTCGCTGGCGTCAATACCGTAGGCCCCAGGCTCCAGGCCGCGCTTGATCTCCAGGGGTCGGCCATCTCGGGTCTCGGTTTCCTCAATCAGGTCAAGGATCGGATAATGGCCCAATGGGCGCTTGTCGGAATCCAGGATCATCATGACCTTCGGGCGCAGTCTGCGTACCCGGTTCTGGGCGATTACCGCTCCCACCTCGCCGTTGCTGAGCTCGATCAGACTGCCGGTCGGGTAGATGCCCAGCGTTTGTATCAACTGCTCGACGAGCTCGGCCTGAAAGTCTATATTACGCCACTCGTAGAGCGATTGCAGCGCCTCGGTGCCCGGCTGGGCTTGGGCGTAGGGTCGGTCGGTAGTAATCGCCCCGTAACAGTCCACCAGGCCGGCGATGCGTCCCAGCAAGGGGATCTGCAGTCCGCTGAGGCCGAAGGGATAACCGCTGCCGTCGTGGCGCTCATGGTGGGTCCGCACCAGGAAAATAATTTGCTTGTGCACCCCAGGGGTGGACCTGAGCATCTCAACGCCGTGGTGCACGTGTTTCTTGACCAGCTCGAACTCTTCCGGCGTCAGCCGCTCCTGCTTGTTCAGCAGTTGGTCGTGCACTTTCGTCTTGCCGATGTCCATCAGCAAGCAGCCCATCGCCAGGTAGTGGAGATCGACCTTGGGCAGCCCGATATGACGCCCCAGGGCCACGCCCAGCACTGAAGAATGCAGGGAGCGGTGGTAGGTGTAGCTGTCGCGGCGTTTGAGCTCGGTGAGCCAGAGGAAGGCATCCGGGTTGCGTATCACGCTGTCCACCATGAGCCCCACGACCCGCTGCACCGAAGGCAACTCTAGCTCACCGCCGGCCTTGAGTTCAGACAGAATGTCGCGCACCAGATCCGCCGCCCGCTCGTGGACCCGCGCCACCACTTTGAGTTCCTGTTCGACCTCAGTGCTGGTCTCATAGACCACCTGACGGCTCTTCGGCAATAGGGGCTTGACGTCGCCCCCCCCGGTGCCGAACTGACGACGCGCCAGCGGATGATCCTCTGGGAGGTCCACGTAGACGCAATCGCACAGCCGCTGGATCTGCGCGATCTCTTCTTGCGACTTGACGCGAAAACCCTGAAATGCGAACGGGGTTTCCAGCCAGGGGCGGTCCAGGCGCGATACGAACATTCCCGGCTGCAGATTGCGCGCCGGAATTTTGACTTTTCTTATTTCCATCGGCCTTTAACCCTGCAGAGGTCCCCCGCCAATCGGCGCTCCGTAGCAGGCGCACGCACCCAACCCCTTCCCACCTTGTGCGGCCGGCCAGCAAAAGTCTACCGACAAGGTCCCAGATCGGGGTTTTTCTTCGACATCATCGATCTCTGAACCGACCACAGCGCGTCGGATAACCTTGAGTCGTCGCTTAGAATACCCGAAAATTACGCGTCATGCCGCGTGGCGAAGGCCAAGTTAACCATTGCTTGCGTTCGACCGTTCCCGACGGATAGGTTCCTCGCCCGCCTTCGACACAGCTACCGAGATAATCCCATGCGAGTTCACCTGCAAACCCTCGGCTGCCGCCTCAACGAGGCCGAACTGGCCGGCTGGAGCGAACAGTTCCGGGCCAATGGCCACCGGCTGGTCGCGGATGCCGACAGCGCCGACTTGGTAGTGGTCAATACCTGCGCCGTGACCCAAGAGGCGGTAAGGAAATCCCGCAAGTTGATACGCCGAGCCCAAAACCGCAACCCCGGAGCGAAGTTGGTGGTTAGCGGCTGCTATGCCTCCCTCGACGCGGACGCCGCATCCCTGGGTATAGACCTTCTGGTACCCAACCAGGACAAGGACCAGCTGGTGAGCATCGCCTGCGAGCGGCTGGACCTGCACGCCATGCCCGAGGCAGCCACCGCACCCGACGCCCAACAGCGGCTCGCCCACAGTCGGCAACGGGCCTTTATCAAGGTCCAGGACGGCTGCCGCTACCGCTGTAGCTTCTGCGTCGTCACCTTGGCTCGCGGCGAGGAGCGCAGCCGTCCGGTAGACGAGATCGTCGCCGAGGTGCAACGGCTCCAGGCCCGGGGGGTGCAGGAGGTGGTGCTGGCCGGGGTCCATCTGGGGGGCTACGGTAGCGACCTCGACAGCAGCCTGCCGCAACTGGTGGCCCGGGTATTGGCAGAGACCGAGATTCCGCGCCTGCGCCTAGGCTCCCTGGAGCCCTGGGAACTCAACCCTGAGTTCTGGGAACTGTTCGCCGATCCGCGCCTACTGCCGCACTTGCACCTGCCCCTGCAAAGCGGATCCGACAGCGTGCTGCGGCGGATGTCTCGACGCTGCAGGAAGGCCGACTTTGCGGCCCTGGTGGAACAAGCTCGGGCCCGGGTGCCGGACCTTAACCTGACCACTGACATCATCGTCGGTTTTCCCGGCGAGAGCGCGACAGAGTGGGGCCACACCCTGACATTCGTCGAGGCGATCGGGTTCGGCCATATTCACATCTTCACCTACTCTCCGCGGCCCGGCACCAAGGCCGCCGGCCTGCCGGATCAAATCGACGCAGAGACCAAACGAAAACGCAGCCGGCAATTGCACCAGCTGTCCCAGGAGATGAAGCGGGCTACCCTGGAAGCTTATCTGGGGCGAGCGTTTCCAGTACTCATCGAAGACTCGGACCACCAGGGGCATTGGGGCGGCTACACTCCGAACTTTTTGCGAGTGACGCTCCCAGAAGCGACCGAATCCCCGCTCGGCAATCGAATCCGAGACGTCCAATTGGAAACTCTTGACGCCGGTGGCGAAACCCTGCGCGGCCGCCTGTTATAGGCAAAAAACCCCGCAGTCAACGGCAGGTTCCTGAGACCCCCAGCGGGGTCCGGCCTGGGTTCCCTTGGGCTCGGATCGGCTCCGAGTGATCGAAAATCCATTTCCACCTGCACCGAACCTGCCGCCGATCTGCGGCTTGCCGAACTACCCTGTCCGAATTCGCTCCATCTGCATTGCTCTATTCGACCCTAACCGTATGGCGCTTCGCCTTTTCCAGCTTGGTCAGGGTCAGCTCCAGGACCCCGTCCTGGAAACGGGCCTTGGCCTTGGCCCCGTCCACCGTAGCCGGCAGCATCAGGGTGCGCGCAAAGGCGCCATGGGAGATCTCGCGGCGATAGAACTCGCCCTTCTCGGCCTTCTCTTCATGGCGGCGCGTAGCCTTGATGGTCACGCTATCGTCGGTGACGGATACCTCGAGGTCTTCCTTGGTGACGCCGGGGATCTCCGCGCGCACCAGGATTTCGTCATCACGGTCGATCAGATCGACCTTTGGAAAGGCAACTTCCATCGGCTCGAACAGTTCGTGCCATTGCGGAAGATCCCATGCGAAGGGACGCATCCACCCGCGCGGAAATACATTCTCGAACATGCGTTCCATATCCTCGAACGGGCTGAGCATACGAACCGGCCGTGCTTCCTGAAGCTCCTGCTTACGCTCTTCGGTTGCTGTCTTTGTCTTTGCCATGACCGATCCTCCTTACTCTTTGAAAGCCGATATTGCTCGGCTTTCGATTTGCCTTACCTCCTATCAAAATTATAGTAGATATTGCGCCACAAGAGCCCCTCAAGAAGCGAGCTTAACACTACCTATGACTCTGTTTATCCTGTTTTTTCTCTTATTCGGGAGACCGCCAAAACACGGCGCCCGCAGCACTCTCAGGCCGCCGCTCGACGCGGGGCCAGGAGGCGCACCCTGCTCGCTTGGGGGCCCTGTTCGCCGGCGCTCTCGACGAAGGCCACGGGGCTGCCGATGGCCAATGCCTCGAAGCCCGGAGGCTGCACGCTGTTGCGATGAAAGTAGATCAGGCGCCCGTCGTCGGTCTCGATATTGCCGTAATCCTGGTTCGGCACCAGGCGGCTGACCCAACCCTGGGGCGGGTTAGCGTGGACCTTGACTCGGTGGTGCTGGCGCCGAACCTGGTCCTCGAGCTTGCGTTGCACCGCATCGAAGCTGTCGCGCAGAGCAACGAACAGGTCCTCGTGGCTATGCTTGTCGTGGTGTTCCCGGTTCACGGTAATCTGGCTGCCGGGCAGGTCCAGGGTGATGCGAACGTGGTGCAGACGTCCCTTTTTGTGATGGGCATGGGGGGCCTCGACAACCACCTCACAGCCGATAATACGATCGCAAAAACGCGCCAGCTTTTCCGCCTTTTCCCGGATGCGGGACTCAATGGCGACGGAGCGCGGCATCTGATGAAAGGAAATTTCCAGCGGGATAGGCATATTCGTTCTCCTGCGCTTGGGTTGGTGTAGCCGAACCCGCCGCCCTCCGTTACCGCCGATGCAGGAACTCTCCCTTGCGCGCCTTCGCAAGGGACGGGAGGCCGACGAATCGTTCCCCTCTATTAATAAGTTTAGCCGCAACCCGCGCCGCCGGCAGCGGCTCTGGGTCGCGGCACCGGCGGACCCACGCCCGCGCGCCCATCACCCGATGCGATCATTGGAAGCCTGGCGGCACCCGGCGGCCCAGGTTGCGCTGTCGAAATTGCCTCCCTCAGCATGGTATCGATATCATTGAGGCAACCCTTCCCGATCCCGAAAACCACGCCCAGAT
>CBDUCL010000019.1:0-23274 GCA_965365625.1 uncultured Chromatiales bacterium
GATCGGGAATCACATCGAGCGGAAAGCAAACTTCCATTCAGTCTTAGAAAGCGTGTGTAAAAAACCGATTAATATAGAAAAATTGGTGGAGGCGGCGGGAATCGAACCCGCGTCCGCAAGCCCTCCGCCTTTGGCTCTACATGCTTAGTCCGGTCTATTGGATTTAGCCGCGGGCCACCCGACGGACAGGGCGTGCCAACGGCGATTCCGGTTAGGTTTTAACGGGTCTGCCCCGGACGAGCTTCACCGCGATCCCGTGAGAATCGACGCCCGAGACCCAGACGCACAGGCACGGCTCCGGTCGGACGGCACCCTACTGGGTATTAAGCAGCGAGTGCGTAGTTGTCGTCGTTGGCAACTATCATTTTGCAGACGGATTTACGAGGGAATCTGCATCCTCGGCATGCACCTCAGGTTTTGCAACCCACGTCGAAACCAAGTCGCCCCCAAGTACGCTAGATCGGACAGTGTATGCGGTTGCGAGTTCCCTAGCAACAACGGGCGTCGTCTCCGTATCAGTTCCCGCGGGTCGGAGGCTTGGTTTCGGTTTGGTGGTTCCCCGGCCCCCTTGACTCAGACGTACCAGCCTGCCATACGTATATATTTTAGGGTTTTCCCTTTAACCGCGGGGCGGTAGTGAAACAGAGGCAATTCACAGCGGTTTTGGTGGCCGTTTACCTGAGCTTGGTGGCGTTGAGCCTGCTCTGGGAGTTTTGGCTTGAAGACCTGCTGGGCTGGTACCTGGTACCCGGTTTCGAACCGGAATCCCTGGCGGAGCGGATCGAGTTCGTGATCTCGATGGGGACCTTCTCGTTGTTTGCCCTGCTCGCGCCCGCTTGGTTCGGGCGCCGGATGATCCTCCGCAATCAGGTGTTGCAAGCGGAGGTGGAGCGTCTGTCTCGGGAGGACGACCTCACCGGTCTGTACAATAGGCGTCAGCTGAGTGAGTTGCTGAAGCAGGAGATCCGGCGCTTCGAGCGCTATGGCGAGCCCTTTTGCTTGATCAGCTTGGACCTGGATTACTTCAAGGGGGTGAACGATCGCTTTGGCCACAGTGAGGGCGATCGGGCCCTGGTGGCGGTCGCTAGTGTGCTGCGCTCTGCTGTGCGCGCCTCCGACCTAGTTGGGCGCTGGGGTGGCGAGGAGTTTATGATTATTTGTCCCGCTACCTCGCTAGAAGGCGGTCTGCAGCTGGCGGAGAAGGCGCGCCTGCGGGTGGAAGAGTTCGACTTCGAGCGCGCGGGCCCCCTTACGATCAGCCTGGGGGTGTCGGTGTTCGGAGCCGGCGACGACATGGAACGGATTATCCTGCGGGCTGATCGGGCCCTGTATGCGGCCAAGGGCAAGGGACGCAACCGGGTCGCCAGCGCTTGAGCTGCCTGTCTGGTAAGATCGCCGACGCCACCAGCCGCGAGAGCCATGATGACTGAGACAGCCCGAGCGGACCTGCTGCCGTTCTTCCCGCGTTTTTTCGTGGTCGGCGCCCCGCGCTGCGGGACCACTTCCATCAGCAAGTACCTTTCGTGGCATCCGGAAATCTGCTTTTCGCGCCCCAAGGAGGTCCATTACTTCAATCGCGAGCAGGACCTGAGCGCCGATGCGCTGCGCCGGGACTACCTGGAAAGGTATTTCTCCCACTTCGACCCGGCCCTCCACCGGGTGGCCGGGGAGGGCTCTGTGTCCTACCTTTACGATCCCGAGGCGATCCGGCGCATCCTCGCGATTCAACCCGAGGCGCGTCTCATCGTCGCGCTGCGCAACCCCATCGATATGCTGCGTTCCTATCACGGGCGCATGCTGTTCCTGCTCGACGAAGATCAGGCCGACGTTGCCACCGCTTGGGATCTGCAGGACGCGCGCCAGCGCGGTGAGCAGGTGCCTCGGCTCTGCGCAGATCCGCGCCGGCTCTACTACCGGGAAATCGTTAGCCTGGGTAAACACCTGCAGCGATTGTTCGAGGTCGCCGGGCGCGAGCGCTGCCGGGTCATCGTAGCCGAAGACCTGCGCCGCGATCCTGCTGCGGAGTACCAGGGTCTGTTGCGCTTTATCGGCGTCAACGATGACCTGGCGGTAGCGGGCGGCGAACGCGGCTTTCCCCAGGGCCACCGCAGCAAGAGCTACCGTTGGCGTTGGCTACACAGAGTTTTGTACAAGCCGCCAAAGATCGTGTTTCAGTCGGCGGAACGGGGCGAGCTGAGCCGCGGTGTTCGTCCGTCTCGGATCAAGAGGCTGCATAAACGTTTGGTTCGCTTCAACCGCGTAAAGGGAGAGCTGCCGCCGCTGGCGCCGCAGCTGAGGGCCAGGCTGCGGGAAGAACTGGAGGACGACATCCGGCTGTTGGGCGAGCTGCTCGGGCGCGATTTCAGCCATTGGCGTTGAGCCCCAGCGCGCGCTTTAGCCGTCGGACCCGCCAAGATCGGCTAGTCTCCGTATGATAGCCTGGGCCTGGTCCCGAATCTTCGTCGTCAACTGATGGTGTCGCTCCTCGGACGGTGGGCTTTGGCGGTCCAAGAGCTGCTGCAACATTTGGCTCAGGGCCAGCGTCGGGTCCGTGTTTTGACCGTGCCGCAGGGCCTGCAATAGCGCTTGCTCGGCATCTCGGTAGTCCCCCAGCATGCAGTAGGCGCAAGCGAGGCGCAGGAAGGCTGAGTTGCGCCTACTCTCGTCGGCGCTCAAGCCGTGTGAGGCCGCCGCGTAGCGCTCCCGAGCAATCTGGTATTCGGCTGCGGCGAAACGCTCGTCGCCGATGGCGAACAGACGCCGATTGCTCTTGTCGATCAGGGTGCGAATTCGCCCTCCATACAGCGCAGCCTTGCGGTTGCGGGTTTCCGCTACCCGGAACCATTCCTTGGCATCCGCAACGTGGTCTAGACGCAGGTAGGCGCGGCCGATCAGATAGGCCGATTGCACATATCTCGCCCCGTCGCGCTCAAAATCTTCTGTCAGAATTCGAATCAGTTCATTGTGCTCGCCCTCTTCACTGGCCGACTTGGCCTTTTGGATTACGTCCTTGAGCTTGCGCGAGCGATGGCTCATGTTTTCCAGGGCCTCGCCCGCTGCCTGGCGCACCGGCTCCGGGGCGGCCTCGTCCTGGAGCACGTCGAGCAGCACCAGGAATGCCTCAGGATCGCCGCTACGCCCCAGCTCCTTGGCCGCGTCGCAGCCCTCAGGCACTCGGTCGAAGTCGAGCAGATAGCGCATGCCGAACAAGGCCATCTCGCCGATTTGGTCCTGCTTGCGCCCCCAGAGGACCAGAGCGGCCACGCCGACCCCGGCGACTGCCAGCAGGCCGGCGGCGATCATGGCCCATTGCAACCCCGAAAGCGAGCCGCCAGAGCCGGGATCCGATTCGGCGAGGGCCGCGGTCGCCGTCAGCAGGAGGCCGCCCGCGAGCAGGCCCAAGCGGCCCATGCCCTCGGGCCGGCGGTTCGAAGTCTTATTGTTGTCGTTCATTATTCCGAGCCCCAGGCTCCCCTAATCCGCTCCAAGAATCATGTCTGCCATCTAGTTTAGTCTAACCATTGAGCCTAGCCGGGCCTTTGTCCAGCGCTTGGCGGCGGATTTCGCCCGCCTGTCCCATAAGCGCTCGACTTGCAGCGCCCAGCCGCCTTGGCTAAGCTCGGGTGCTTTTGGGAGGCCCCTCAGATGCATAGTCGCCACGCGTGGGTGCGGGCCGCCAGACGATGAAGCTGTCGCTGCATGCCCGGCTGTTGATCGCGGCCAGCCTGGTGCTCGGGGGCTTCCTCGGGGCCACTGGTCTAGCCCTCGATAAGGCATTCCGCAACAGCAGCGAGCAGGCCTTGCGCGAACGCCTTCTGGGTCATGTCTACGCCCTGCTGGCCGCCGCCGAGGAAGACGCCGAGGGACGACTGAGTCTGCCCAGCCTCCTTACCGACCCCCGCTTCAACCAACCCGGCTCCGGCTACTATGCCCGGGTCGATACCCCGGATGGAGGCCTGCTCTGGCGCTCGCCGTCGAATACCGGCAGCGGCCTGGCGTTCGGCCGCCAGCAGGAACCCGGTCGGCAGGACTTCGAGCGCTTCGCCGGACCCCGGGGTGGGCAACTCGCCGCCCTTAGCTTCGGTATCGCCTGGGAGTTCTTCGACGGCGTGGAGCGCCGCTATACCTTCTCGGTGGCTCAGTCCCTGGCCCCGCTGCAGTCCGAGCTGTCCGGATTTCGCCGTACCCTCTGGAGCTGGCTCGGCGCCTCCGCCCTACTGTTGCTCCTGGCCCAGGGGGTGGTGCTCGGCTGGGGACTGCGGCCGCTGCGCAGGGTGGCTGGCGAGCTGCAGCGGGTGGAAGCCGGCGACCTGCGCCAGCTCGGCGGCGGATATCCCCGCGAGCTGCAGGGTCTGACCGCCAATATCAACTCGCTGATCCGCCATGCCGAATCCCAGCAAGCCCGCTATCGCCACAGTATGGACGACCTGGCCCACAGCCTGAAGACCCCGCTGGCGGTGTTGCAGACCAGCGCCGATGCCGCTGGCCCCGAGGCTGGCCCCCTGGCCGCGGCAGTGGGCGAGCAGGTGGCGCGCATGAATGCAATCGTACAGCACCAGCTTGGCCGGGCCGCCGGCTCCGGACGCAGGGCCCTGGTCAAGCCGCTGGCCATCGCGCCCCTCGCCGAGCGCATCGGGCGCTCCCTGCACAAGGTGTACCGGGACAAGGCGGTGGACTTCGAACTCGAGATGCCCGCCGAGCTGCGGCTGCCGGCAGACGAGGCAGACCTGATGGAACTGCTCGGTAACCTGCTCGACAACGCCTGGAAATACTGCGCTGGCCGTGTGCGGCTGGGGGGCCGGTTGCTGGCGGATGGGACTACCGAGCTGCGGCTGGAGGACGACGGCCCGGGGATGCCGCCGGAGCGGGTGGCGGAGCTGCTCCAGCGCGGGCGCCGGGGCGACCAGAGCCAGCCGGGGCACGGTATCGGTCTTGCCGTGGCCGACGAGTTGGTGCGCCTCTATGGCGGGCGCCTGGAGATCGACCGTGGCCCCCTGGGAGGAGCGGAGCTGCGTATCCTTCTGCCGGCCTGATCGGGTCGCGGATGCCTGTGCTATGATTGGCGCCGAAATTCGCAGCCAGCCGCGCCGAGAGCCCCATGTACACCGTCACCCAGTCCGTCGCCTTCTGCTACGGCCACCGCCTGCTCCACTACGAAGGCAAGTGCCGCCATCTGCACGGCCATAATGCCCGCGCCGTGATCACCCTGGAGGGGAACGAGCTGGACCAGCGCGGCATGCTCTACGACTTCAACGACATCAAGCGCCTGGTCAAGGATTGGATCGACCGCGAGCTGGACCACAACATGCTCCTACACTGGGAAGACCCGGTGCTGCCGGTGCTCCAGGCCGCCGGCGAGCGCGTCTATGTAATGGAAGCCAATCCCACCGCCGAGAACATCGCCCGCATGATTTTCGAATACGTCCGCAACCAGGGCTTCCCGGTACGCGAAGTCATGATCTGGGAGACCGAGACCGCCAACGCCAGCTATCGGCCCTGAGTGCCGCGGGCCCTGATGCGTCGGTAGGCGGCGCGCCAGCCCGCCGTCCCGCTTAATACAGTCGCTGACTTTTCTCCAGCTTCTCCGCCATGTGCAGGAAGTTGTCTAATCGCCGTGGATCGATCGTGCCCGCCGCCACCGCCTGGCGCAGGGCGCAGTCCGGCTCTTGCTGGTGGGCGCAGTCGGCGAACCGGCAGCGGCCGAGATAGGGCCGAAACTCCCGGAATCCCTGTTCCAGTTGCTGGCGCTCCAGGCTCACCAGGCGGAAGCTGCGCACTCCGGGGGAGTCGATCAGTTCGCCGCCCAGGGGAAGTTGGTAGAGGCTGGTGGTGGAGGTGGTGTGGCGGCCCAGGCCGGTGGCTTGGGATAGCCGGCCGATCTGGATTTCCAGGTCGGGCAGCAAGGCCTTGACCAGGGACGATTTTCCGACCCCGGACTGGCCCAGCAGGATGCTCGTCTGTCCGCCCAGGTGGGGCAGCAAAGGTTTCAGCCCCGGTGCGCCCTTGGCGCTGACGGCGACCAGGGGGTAGCCGATCTCCCGGTAGTGGTCGAAGCGCTTTAGAAAGGCCGCACGCCGAGCGCCATCCAACAGGTCGATTTTATTGATCAGGATCAGGCCGGCGACGCCGATGGTTTCGCAGGCCACCAGGTATTGGTCGATCAGGTATTCGCTGGGCTCCGGGTTGGGGGCGAGCACCACCGCCAGTTGGGTGATATTGGCGGCCAGGGGTTTCTCGCGGCCGCTGTAATCGGGACGGGCCAGGAGGCTGTGGCGGTCGAGCAGGGCGGTAACCACCCCCTCGCCGGACTCCGTGGGTTGCCAGACCACCCGGTCGCCGCACACCAGATGTCCCAGGTTCTGACGGAACAGGCAGTGCAGCAGTTCCCCGCTGCGGTCTTGCACCACCAGGTTGGCGCCATGGCGGGTGATGATTCGGCCCTCCCGCGGGCCTTCCGAATCGGCGTGGGACAGGGCCTCGTCCACCCGCGCCGCCAGGCGCTGCCTGCGTCGCTCTTGAATGCTTTGGATGCGCCGCTGCTGGCGCTCGCTTAGGCGGCGGCCGGACATGCGTCCGGACTTATTCGAATTTGTAGTAGTTCTGGTTCAGGTAGGCAGTAGCGTTGTCGATTTCTGCGTCGAACCACTTCAGCCCCAGGGACAGCTCGCAGCGCCGCACCTGGGTGCGCAGTTGGGTCAGGTTCTGCACCCGGCGGTTGGGGCGGGTATACACCTCGTTGTGGTGGCAGGATGTGCAGTGCTTATGCACCAGGGTATGGCCTGCCTCGGGGTCAGCGGCCAGGGCGGGTAGGGTGGCCAGGCTGAGCAACAGCGTGGGCAGGGTGTAAGGCAGCTTCATGGTGTGACCTCAATGATTGGCGATTGGCGCGATTTTAGCCGATATGTGGTCGATTCGCACCGGAGCCGGCGGGTGGGAATCGTGGAACATCGAGAACAGCGGGTCCGGCGTCAAAGTGCTGGCGTTGTCCCGGTAGAGTTTGACCAGGGCCTGGATCAGGGATTGGCCGCTGGCCTGCTCGATGGCGTAGTCATCGGCCTGAAACTCATGGCGCCGGCTCAGGTAGGAGCCTATGGGCTCGAAGAAGACCGAGAACACGGGGGCCACCATCAAGAACAGCAGCAGGGCCTTGACCGGGGCTGGCTCGCCGACCCCCAGGCCGGCGTAGAACCAGGGCTGCTGCATGAGCCAGCCCAGCAGGGCCAGTCCGAGCAGCGACAGCAGGGCCATGGACAGCAGCCGCTTGAGCACATGGCGGCGCTTGAAGTGGCCCAATTCGTGGGCCAGCACGGCTTCCAGCTCCGGCGCTTCCAGGGCCTCCACCAGGGTATCGAAGAAGACGATGCGCTTATTGCGGCCGAAGCCGGTGAAATAGGCGTTGCCATGGCCGGAGCGGCGCGAGCCGTCCATTACGAAGATGCCCTTGCTGCTGAAGCCGCAGCGCTCCAAGAGGCCTTCGATACGCTGCCGCAGTTCGCCCGATTCCAGCGGGGTGAACTTGTTGAACAGGGGGGCGATCAGCACCGGGAAGGCCCAGGTCAGCAGCAGGGTGAAGGCGATCCACACCCCCCAGGCCCAGAGCCACCAGAGCGCGCCGGCTTCTTGCATCAGCCAAAGCATGACCCAGGCCAGGGGCGCGCCCAGCGCCAGGGCCAGGCCGAGCCCGAGCAGTTGGTCTTTGGCAAAGCGTGCCGGCGTGGTGCGGTTGAAGCCGAAGCGGGCCTCCAGCCGGAAGGTGCGCCAGAGCCCCAGCGGCAGCTCGATCAACCAGCCGACGAGCAGAAACGACAGGATCAGCCCGACCCCGGCGCCCAGGGCCCCGAGGCCGCTGGCCTCCCAGACACCGGCCAGGGCGGCCAAGCCGCCGCCCAGGGTCCAGCCCAGGATCACCATTGCCCCGAGCAACAGATCGAAGGCCCCGATGCGCACCTTGGCCAGCGTATAGTCGGCGGCCTTGCGGTGCTCCTCGGGAGACACCCGGTTGGCGAAGCGGGCAGGCACCTGCTCGCGGTGGGCGCGAACGTGGCGGAACTGGCGCTGCAGCAGCCAGAGGTGGAGTAGGGTGCCGGTCGCGAGGGCGGCGAGAAACAGATAGGTAAATGCGTTCATCGGGGCAACAATAGCTGTAGATTGGATCAGGTACCAGTTCGGTTGACAGCCTTACGGGCGGGTGGGATAAGGGTTGGAACAACCACGCAAGAGCGCACTCCACTCGCCGGTTAGACTCTTATATGGCAGCCAGTTTCCTTGAAAACAACGGCTAACTCACAGGAACGAGCGCCCGGGTCGAACCCTTTCCTGTACCTGATCAACCCGGCCAGTGACTTCCCCGCGTACTACGGGGCCGAGGTGCTGGGGGAACTGGGCCTGCAGCGTACCGCCTTTGTAGCCGACTTGGCTACGGTCACGGTGGCGGCCCTGGCGCCGACGGACTTTCGCATCGAGATCTGTGACGAGAACGTGAGCCTGGCCGACCTGGAGCATCCGGCCGAGCTGGTCGGGATCACCGGTAAGGCGACCCAGACCGGGCGCATGCTGGAGCTGGCCCGAGCCTTCCGCCGGCGCGGCAAGCGGGTGTTGATCGGCGGCCCTGTCGCCAGCCTGGACCCGCAAGCAGTGCGTGCCGATTGCGACATCCTGGTGCGCGGCGAGCTGGAGCCAATCGCCGAGCGGCTGTTCGCCGATCTGCGCAGCGGTCGCTGGCACCGCGAGTACCAGGGCGGTCCGGCGGATATGGCGACCTCGCCGGCGCCGCGGTGGAACCTCTACCCCAATCACCGAGCCCTTCAGGGCTGCCTGCAGACCTCCCGCGGCTGCCCCTTCAACTGTGAGTTCTGCGACACCATCGCCTATGTCGGTCGGCGCCAACGCCACAAGCCCCCCGAGCAGGTGCTGCGGGAGCTCGATCAACTCTACGCCCTGGGTTACCGCAGCGTGTTTCTAGCCGACGACAACCTGACCGCCCACCGGCCCAAGGCGCGCGCCCTGTTGCAGGCCCTGGCCGACTGGAACCGGTCCGCCCCGCATGGACGGATGCACTTCACCACCCAGATCTCCATGGATGCCGCCGCCCATCCCGAGCTGCTGGCTCTTGCCGCCGAGGCCGGGCTGAGCGAGGCCTTCGTCGGCATCGAAACCCCGAACCCGGATAGCCTGCGCGAGTGCGGCAAGCGCCAGAACCTGGGCTACGATCTGGGTCAGCGCCTGGCCGCCTTCGTCGCCCAGGGGGTGGGGGTGATCGGGGGCCTGATCGTCGGCTTCGACGCCGATGCCCCGGAGATCTTCCGCCGCCATTACGAGTTCGCGATGGATACCCCGGTCCCCAGCCTCAGCGTCAATGCCCTGATGGCGCCGCCCGGTACCCCGTTGTTCGAGCGCGCCGCCGCCGAGGGCCGGCTGCATCGGACCCCAGGCCCGGTCAGCCCCTGGTGGACCAATCTGGAGCCGCGCCAGATGAGCCGGGACCAGCTGACCCAGGGCATCCGCTGGCTGCTCAACCGGCTCTATCGCCCGGCTGCCTTCGAGGCCCGCATGCAACGCTTTATCGATGTCTGCCAGGGCCCGCCGCCCGAGCGCCGGGCCGGCGGTATCCCGCATCGGGAGGTCAACCTGCAGGCGGTGTCGGCGGTGCGCCGGGTCGCCCGCCTCGGGCCCGACGAACGTGACATGCTCGCCCGCCTGGCGGCCCGCGCCCGGGCCAAACCCGAGACCGAGCGCCACCTGTTCGCCAACCTGTTCCGCTATATGCAGTTCCGCGCCCTGTGCGAGCAGGGCGGCATCTGGGACCCGGGCCTGGGGGAGCGGTCCGAGCCGCGTTGGGAAGGCGACTCATCGTGATCCGGGGGCATCGGGCCGCCGCCGGCTAGCTGCCGGCGCGGCCCGCTGCGGGCCCTCCTCGGCCCCCTGTTCCTGCGCAAGCGGAAAAAGCAGTTGCCCCCGCCGCTGCAGCTCGCCGTCGATCAGGCGACGGCCTAGCAGTCCTCGCTGCAGTTTGCCGTTGGCGGTGCGCGGGATGCTGTGGGGCGCCAGCAGCAGCACACGGCCGGGGCGGAAACCGAAACGCTGATGGAATGCCTGCACGATCTCGCGCTGGCGTTGTTCCAGCGCGTCGGTTCCCGCGGCCGGCCGCAGTTCGGCGAACAGGTGGGCCTGCTCGCCGGCCAGCGCGCTGCGCTCGATCCCGACCGCCGCCGAAGCGCGTACCCAGGGCAGGGCGTCCATCACTTCCTCGGCCTCCTGGGGGGCGATATTGCGTCCGCCCTGAACGATGATCTCCTTGCGTCGGCCGCTGCAATACAGGTACCCGTCGGCATCCAGATAGCCCAGGTCTCCCGTGCGGATAAAGCCGTCCGCCGCCAGCAGCCCGGCGCTGGCCCGAGGGTTGTGCAGATAGCCGCGGGTTGTGGAGGCGCTGCGCACCAGGATCTCACCCGCCCCTAGGGGCGGTTCGGGAGCGTCGATGCGCACGTCGATGCCGGGAAACGGAGGGCCCACCGAGACCAGCCCTACTGGGTCCACCCGCACCGGGCGCCCCGGGATCCAGGTGCTGACCCCAACGCTCGCCTCGGCCAGGCCATAGCCGGGCAGCATTACCGGACCCAGTCCGAAGCGCCGCTCGAAGTCGCGGATCGTGCCGGCGCGCACCGGCTCGGCGGCATTCAGGGCCACCCGCAGGCTGGACAGGTCGTACTGCTGATCCGGCCGCAACTGGCGCAGGCAGAAGCGGTAGGCGAAGTCCGGGGCGGCGGTCAGGGTGCCTTGGTGGCGCTCGATGGCCCTTAGCCAGTCCCGCACCCGGGTCAGGCGGGCCGGCAGCAATACCAGCCCGGCGCCGAGGAAGAAGGGCACCAGGGCCATCAGGATCAGGCCCATGTCGTGGTACAGGGGCAGCCAGCTGACGAAGACGTCGCGCCGGGTGATGCGCATGCCGGCGCTGAGCTGGGCCAGATTGGCCAGCACGTTGGCGTGACTGAGCTGCACGCCCTTGGGGTCGCCGGTGCTGCCGGAGGTGTATTGGATCAGGCACAGGTCCTCGGCCGCCGGCTGGCAAAGGCGCTCGGTGGCGGGAGCGGGGCCCTGCAGTTCCGGCGTCAGGACGCTGAGGTTGCTGGCTTCGAGTTCCTCGCGCCGGCGAGCGAGCTGGTCGGGCGCTACTACCAGGGCCGGGGTCCGGGCATGACGGGCGATATCGGCGAGGCGCCCGCTGCCGGAGTCCGGGCACAGGGGCACCGGCACCAGCCCGGCCCGTTGGGCGCCGAAGAAGGCGGCGAAGAAGTCGGGGCCGTTGGGCAGGGCCAACAACAGCGGCGTGCCCGAGGGGAGCCCCAGTCCCAGGAACTGGCCGGCGCAGGACTCCAGGGCCATCCACAGCTCGCGGTGGCTCCAGGGGTGATCCTGCCAGAGGAAGGCCGTTTGCTCGCCGCCGTCGCGGACGCGAGCCTGCAGCAGCTCGATCAGGCTCGCGAACGGCTGCATGGATCAGCCGCCGCGCTCAACCAGCGCGGCCAAGTCCGCTACGCTGTGCACCTCCGGAAGGGCAGCCTCGTCGATGGCGAGACCGAAGCGCTCCTCCACTGCAGCGACGATATTGACAATGTCCATGGACTCGGCGCCCAGGTCTTCAATGATGCGGTGCTCCGGCCGTACCGCCGGATTGCCGAGCTGCTGTCGAACCAATTGGACAATCTCGTCCTGAATACTCATTTTTCCGGGGCCTCGTCGGGGTGCTGCAGCCGGTGCAGAATCTGCTGGCCGATGGTGGCGGCCTGCGCGGCGTCCATGTCGCTGTCCAGGTATACGATATCCCAAAACAGGCGGCCGGCGAACAGCCGAGTCTGGGCGGTATATTCCGGCCCCAGGCTGAAGTTGGAGACGAAGGCGTGCAGGCCCTCCAGGCGCATCTCGCCGTAGCTTTCGGGGATGGGGGCGACTCCGGTATAGCTTAGCGCGGTATGGCCCATGCGCTGGTTGCCAAGACCCAAGACCAGGCGCATCAGGGCCCGGCTCAGCAGCAGGCTGGCAAACTTGGCGCCGCCGCGACCGGCGGCGTAGATCTGGCGATTGATGCGCTCGGCCAGGGACCAAAGGTCGTCGCCGGACGCCACTTGGTGGGTGAATCGGAGCATGGCGAAGTAGCTGCCGAGCTGCCCGGGTTCCACCGGCGGACGCAGGTATGGGCGCAGGTTGGCGAATATGAAGTTGCGCAGCGGTTGGGTCTGGGGACCGTAACAATGGCGTTTTACACTTAGCAGCATAGCGGCACAAAGTGCGCTGTTGAGGGTCAGTCGGCGTCGTCGGCAGTGTTGGATCAGGGCCGCGCTGGTGGCTCGATCCAGGGCCAGCGGCAGGACGCGGGAGCGGCCGCCGGCGCGGATTGGCGGCTGGCGCAGGCCCCGGGAGCGGTAGCGGAAGGCGATTTCGTCCCCGAGTTGAGCCAGTGCGAAGCGGGTCAGGCCCCAGCGCCCACTCCAGCCGCGCCAGGCGGCGGGAAACCGGGCCTCGGCCGGGGGCAGCGGGGCTTGGGGCGGACGCGGCGAGTCCGGGTCCAGGCACAGCTCCAGCAGACGCGCCGCCAGGGCGGCGCCGGAAGCGGCATCGACGATGCTGTGCTGCAGGCAGAGGATCAATTCGCCGTTGCCCGCTGGGTTCGGCCCAAGGTAGCTGAAGCGGCCGAGGGGACCTGTCGACACCGCGATTGGGCGCCCCAGTTCCGCCTCGGCAACGGCTTGCCAGGCGCGGTCGTTGGGCCGTTCGAGGCGGTTCAGCGCCGGTCCGCCCTCGTGCGCGGAGCAGAACCACAGCTCCCGGCCCCGGCCCTCTACCCGACAGCCGAGCAGGGGATATTCGGCGACCAGGCGCTCCAGGGCGTCAGCCAGCTGCGCAGCGATGGGGGCGCCGGCCAGGCGTAAAACGACGACGACGTTGAAAGGGAACTGACGGTCGGCTTCGATCTGGGTGGTTTCGAAGATTCCGAGCTTACGTTCCACTGGCTGCCCCCGAGGTGCGGTTCAGTCGGCCGCCAGGGCCGGCTGCGGTGTCTCATCGGGGCGGCCCAGATAGTTGCCCTGGGCATATTGGAAGCCGGCTTTGCGCACCAGATCGAGCGTCGCCCGGTCCTCGATGCCTTCGGCCACCAAAGCATAGCCGACCTCCTCGATCATTTTGGCCAGGCCGAGCACTATCTGCCGCTGCGGTTGCTCGCGCAGGCTGTGCACCAGGCTGATGTCGAACTTGACGATGTCCACCGGCATGCCGGCCAAGTAACGCAGCGAGGAGTAGCCGCTACCGAAGTCGTCCAGGGCGACGGAGAAGCCCATCTGTTGCAGGGCTCTGAGGTTGTCTTGGGCGGCGCCGAGTTGGGTGATCAGGGCAGTCTCGGTGATCTCTACCACGAAGTAGTAGTTCTGCATGTAGTCTCGGAATGGCCGCAGCCAGTCGCGGATCTCCGGCAACACGATGGTCGGGCCGGAGATATTGATCGAGATGCCCGTCTTCAAAGGCGGTTTACCCTTGTCCAAGTCGGCGAGGATGCGGCGCAGGATCGCCCGGTCCAACTCGGACTCCAGTTTGCGTGCCTCCACCAGCGGAAATATCTCCGACGGCAGCAGGAGTTCGTTCTCGGATTCGATGCGCACCAGGGATTCATAGTAGCGGATGCGCTCGGCGTCGAGGTCCACGATCGGTTGATAGAAGATGGTCAGGCCCTGGCCGCTGGCGATCGCCTCATAGACGGCGCTGCTGGCCCAGGAGGAGAACAGGCCGCGTGCGTCGGCGTTCAGTTCCGGCGTGAACAGCACCACCTGCCGCCCGCCCGGGCGTTTGGCAATGTACATGGCGACGTCCGCCCGACGCTGCAGCAGTTGCAGGTCCGGCGTCTTGCCGGCCTCCAGACAGGCCAGGCCGACGCTGATGCGTATCGGCTCCTCGATTCCGAGGTGCTCGAAAGGATGCTCGGCCACCGCTGCTTGACAGTCCTCGGCCAGTCGCAATGCCTGCTCCGGGCCGAAGTCGGCGAGCAGGGTCGCAAACTCGTTGCCCCCCAGGCGGTAGACATGGTGGTGGGAGCCAAGCACCCGTGCGATGTTCTCGGCGACGGCCAGCAGCACCTGGTCTCCTACCTGATGCCCGTAGCTGTCGTTGATGGCCTTGAAGTGATTGATATCCAACAGGGCAAAACAGAGTGGAAAGTGCAGCGTCGTCGAGAGGTCGCGGATGCTTTCCCAGTAGTCCTCCAGCGCCCGCCGATTGGCTACCCCGGTGAGGGGGTCGCGGTGGGCCAGTGCCCAGAGTTCGCGGTTCTTCTCGTCTAGATTGCTGTGCACCTCATAGAGCTGGGATTGATATTCGTTCAGGGAACGGCGGATCTTCTCCAGCTCCGCCACCGGCAGCCTGTGATGCAGTTGGCGCAACAGCATACCGCCGGTGCTCTGCTTGAGGTGGTCTAGGTGCTGGCCGATGATGTGCAGCGGGCGGGCCACCAGATACACCAAGGCCGGGTAAAACAGCAGGGTAACCAGGCCTAGCACGACTCCGACCTTGATCAGGGCGGTAGTCATCAGTTGTTCCATGGCGGCGGTTTCGGGATTGGCGAGCAGCTGGTAATCGAAGGCCGGGAGCATTTGGGCGGCGGCAATCTGCTCGGCGTCGACGGCTCGGAGCCGTAGGGTGTCGGTGTCGATGATCCGGAAGCGGTTGAGACGGTAGAGCAGGGGGAAGAATGGGGCGCGCAGCCCGACGAATCCGAGCACCCGGTCCGTGCCCGCTTCGGCGACCGGGCGAAAGAACAGCAACTGGGGCGCCGGCCCAAGCGTCAGTTGGTCGCCCAGGGCAGCCGGGTCCAGACTGGCGGGAAGCAGGCCGTTTCCGTGGCTGTCCAGAGCCCGCCCCTCGGGGCCGTAGATGGCGGCGTTGGTGACGAAATCGGGTAGTATTCCGGCGCTCATCATGCGGTGGTTGCGCCAATAGGCGTAGTACTGGGGCGCTTGCAACTGTTGGCGCACCTCTTGCCAGGCAGCGAAGCCTGCGGCCACCTTGCCGGCTTCGTCACGCACCCGGTCTATCGCCCGCTCCAGCTCCTGGTTCGCCTGCTTCAGGTTGGACTGTTCCACATTGGCCCGCAGGGTCCGCAGCTCAGTGGCCGTGAGCCAGCCGAAGGCAGCGAACAGCAACAGGGCGGCCGCGGCGAACAGGACAGAATAGTGCAGGATCGACAGGGGTTTGCGCGGTTCGGGCATGGGGACGCCGAGGGCAGCCTCAACCGGGAGGCGGCGACAGCAGGAGCTCTACCTGATCGAGCAACTCGAATTCGTATTGTCGATCGAAGAAGTGGCTGGCCCCGGGGATCATGCGCAGCTCGATACCGGAGTCGGCGAGTTCCCGTATCCAGAGGTCGTCAATGCGGGCGTCGTTGTCGCCCAAGATGACCGTCAAGGGCACCCGGATCTGGCTCAGGGTTTCGCTTACCCGCTGACGGTTCCACTCGAAGTAGGACAGGTAGTCGGCGGGAGCTGCCACATAGCGGCGGCAGTAGGCCAGCGCATAGGGCTGCAGGTCCGTCGCGCCGGCCGCTAGGGCCGCGGCTGCCCGAGCCCCGTCCTCGGGGGTTTCGTAGCAGAAGTCGGTGCGGCTGCCGAAATGGGCCAGGGTGAGCAGGATGGCGCGCTGAACCGGGGGGGCGGGGTTGGTGCTCAGGTAGGCCAGCAGGGTGACGCTACCGGCACTGTGGCCGATCAGGACCGGCTTACGCTGGTAGCGCCGCTGCAGCCAGTCGACCCAGTGCGCCACCTCTTCGGCGTCCTGTTGCATGGAATGGGCGTGGATAGCCTCGCAGGGGAGGCTGGTATTGCGCCGGTCGAGGCCCAGGGAAAGCGTCGGGGTGAGCACCGGGTAATCCGAGTCCGCCAGGGAATCTGCCAGCTGGCGCACGGTGGGGAAATGGTGGGTCTGGAGGAAGCCGTGCAGGATCAGGATCGGCGGCAGGCTCGGCTTCCCGGGGGCAAATTCGGCAGTCAGGGTGAGGCCGGTGGGGCCAGTTAGCTCGATGGTTTCGGCCAGCAGCGGAAATGGGCTGAGGACCAGCCATAGATGAAGCCATCCGTAGACTGCCCAGCGCCCGAGTCTGGCGGTGCGCACTGCCGGTGTGTCCGGTCCGCCTGCCCCCTGGTGTGCCGCAATCTCTGCGCGCCTGAGCATGTAAAGATTCCTGCGTCGGATCCGTCTATGATCCTCGGTGGCCCGGGTCGCTCAACGCGAAGACGTCGCTCAAGCCCCATTCCCTTGTTCTCTCCCTTGAAATTTAGTCCACTAAGCGTCCGATGACCACCGATGGAGTCGAATCAGGGACGGAGATCACGCATCTCGAATCGGTCGCCGAGCCAACCGCTCACGATCTCTTGTAGCCGCCCGTCCGCGTTCCAGCGAGCGAGGATGGCGTTGACCTGGTCCTGAAATTCGTAATCGCCCTTGCGCATCCCCCACGCCAGGTATGATACCGGCGAGTCCAGGGGCGCCTCTTCGAGGTCGGCCTCATTCTCCGAGGCCAGCCAGATGGCGGTGGTGGAATCGATAATGAACAGGTCCACGGTCTTGCGTTTGAGTTCGAATGGAGCCGTGTCCGCACTCATGATCGGGATAATGCGCTCGGGCCCGAAACGCTGGCGCGCGAATACCTCGCCCACTGTGCCGGGCTGCACGCCTACCTTGCTGGTATCTGGGATCGATAGACCGGCGCTGCGCAAACGCTGGTAGTCGTCGGTGCGCATCAGCGCCGACAGACTCACCCCCAGGTAGGGGTCGCTGAAGTCGATGCGCACGCGGCGGGCGTCGGTGGCGGTCATCGACGACATAATGATATCTGTCTTGCCTTGCAGAAGGGCCGGGATCTGAGCGTCCCAGGACAGTTCGACGAACTCCACCGGCTGCCCCAACTCGCGGCCCAGAGCGTAGGCGAGGTCGACCTCGACGCCCACCAGGCTCTTGCGCAGCTTGAAAATCATGGGCGGGAAACTGGGGGTGACCCCCACCCGTAGAGCATTCGGCTGCGCTCCCGGCTGGTCACCACGCTGGGGAATCTCCGAGCAAGCGGAGAGCAGGACGCTAAACAGCAGTGAGGAGAGCAGGAAGAGGGCAGTCTTAATGTTATTTCTCATCGAACTGAGTGGTTCTGGAGGCCGAGGATGGTCCGCCCACGGGCGGCGCAGGCTCAGAGTCTACTCCAGTTGGGGCTGGCAGCGCGAGCATCCGGCAGCCGGGCGCTTCGGCCCCGGTTTGATGCCGCAGGCTATGCGCAGAGGGAATGGGTTCAGCGGCAGCGGGTTATGTCCCCTTGCTTGGGAGGGGTGGCCCGGGCAGCCATACGGCGCATGGCTGTGCCCGGGGTTGCCGCCGAGACTTACTGGATCTGAGGCGGCGGGGCCGGTTGTTGCTGCGAGGGCGCGCCGCCGTAACCATAACCGGGGGCGCCGTAGCCGTAGCCGGGAGCGCCGTAACCATAGCCGTAGCCCGGGCCGCCGTAGCCGTAGCCCGGACCACCGTAGCCGTAGCCCGGGCCGCCGTAGCCGTAGCCGGGATAGCCGTAGGGGCCGCCGTAGCCATAACCGCGGTCGTAGTAGTCGTCGTCGTAGCGGTCATTGCCGCCCATCCACTTCGAGGGGTTCATCATGTTCATCGGGCTGAATCCCGAGGCCAGGCCGGTCGGGGCATAGGCGAAACCTGCACAAGCCAAGGTAAGCAGGGCCGTGGATGTGCCGAAAATCTTGTTGGTCATTAACTTAAGCATCCTCTGGTTAACGATTGGTCGGGCAGGAGCGGTGAAACGGACCTGCATCTTCTCGCACGGCGACTGCCTGTGCGCAATTTGCCCGCTTTCAACGGGCAATTCGGTGTGTCGGTGAGACACCGGGCCGGGGGAGCTGGTTCCCAACAGCGGCGGGAGGACCCGGCGCAATCGTGGGTGCAGCGGTTTGCTTGCCTGCCGTTCCGTTTCGGGGCGCCAGACTCACAAAAGATTGTCTCATATACCGAGTATAGATGCTTGTTTTCTATTCGTTAGTCTGAGTTGGCCCTGGGCTTGTCGCGGTGATGACCGAAGTACCTGGCCGGGGCTCCGAAGTCTGCTTCGAAGCGCTTCCGCCGATCCGATGCGCCCGGCCGGCGGCAGCCTGATGGCTCGCTCACCAATCTCCGTACCGGCTTGGTCGACCCCGCATTGAGTTGACTGTGAGCGTCGAGGCCAATGCCCGCTTTCGCGTCTCGATGCGCCAGGCTCGAACCGATGAAAGTCCGCTGTCGCGGCGACGCCCTCGGCTACCCTTTATCGCAACTCCGCTGGGAGTCTACGCGGAGACCCTCGCTGGCCCCAAATTGTCTCATGAATATAAAACGATATATTTCATATTGTTATATCACTTTTATCAAGTGAAAAGTTATTTATTCCCGCTGGCTTCGGGTTCGCTGGATTCGAACTCTGCCAGGCGCTTTCCCGAGCCGTCGAGCAGTTCCAGTCGGCCATCAACGATTCGGAAGGCAGCGGTCTTGGCCAGCGTCCCGAGCACCGCTTGTTCCAGGTCCATGCCTTCCATACAGTACCTGCGCGTACTGGCGATCTGCTCGAAGCTCAGGCCGGTCTCGCCGCTACGCCGGTAGCCGCCGAAGAAGCGATTGCAGCCGGCGTGGCCCAGCACTTGGAGCTGGCCGGGCTCCAGTCTCAGGCGCGGATTGCGGGCGCTCTCGGCAGGAGTCAGGGGCCGGCCTTCGATTTCCACCAACCGCCATTCGGTGCCCTCCAGCGGGGGCGCCGGGGTTCGGCCTCCGCAGCCCTCGCCGGGCCATACCGCGTCGAAACGATCCACCACTACAGTCTCCTCGCTGCCTTCGGCATCGATTCGGGCTCGCTGCCCCAGATGACCGGTGAAGCCCACAGTAAGCCAGGCCCCGGCCTCGCCGCGATGCTCCAGATAGGCCCGCTCCAGGGCCAGACTGTCGCCGCCCTGGGCCACCGGGTAACTGCGGCCGCTGGCGCAATCGGTGAAGCGGGCGCTGTCTGCCAGGTAGCGGTATTGGCCCCGCATCGGCCGAATCGCAGGTTCCAGAGCCGCGAGCTGGATTTCCGCCGTTTCCCCGGCGTCCGAGTTGAGCATCGGGATGTGTCCGGTGCCGGGATAAACCGGCTCGCCATTCCGGTCGTCGCGCCGATAGTACCCCGCAAACGGGGAATCGGCGGCCAGGGTAAGGCGCTCGCGGTTGAGCAGCAGGATCTGCAGGCTTTCGCTGAGCGTTTCTGGCCGATCGGATCGGTTGCTGCGCAGCATCAGCCGGTTTCGCTCCAGGCGCCAGTCGATGCCACTGCGCCCGGTCCAGCCGACCAGTGAGAGGACGCCGTCGGGGGCTAGGATCAGCGCCTTGGGTGGGGCATCGGCCGGCTGGTCGCGCAGCAGCCAGGTACCGGGCAGCTTCCCGCACCAGGAGTTGCTCAGCGACGCCGGGCCGAGTGCGGCATCGGCCTGCAGGCCGGCCAGAACCATAGCGAGGGCGGCGAAAAATCGGTTGCGCATAAGGGACCTCCTCAGGGGCGTGGAACGAAGCGGCCCTGGGGCCAGCAGGGTCCGGCGATGGGCTCGCCGATATTCGCCGCCACCAGCCGCTCTCGTGCTTCCAGCAGGCGCCCTACCAAGTCCGGTTCCACCGCCGCGTAGGCTTCGTCGTCGAGCTTGCGCTCGACCACGATACCCAGCAGTTCGGTAATGGCATTGCCGACCGAATTCTGGGAGATGGTGACGATCAGGCGCCCGGAGTCGTCGCGGTAGAACAGTTGCTTGTAGGCCGGACGCCAGCGGATCTCGTTGGCGAACTGGGGGTCTTGGATTACCTGCTCGCGCAGATCCCGAGCCACCCTCAGGAAGCGGTTGCTGCCGTAGAGCACGTCGGCGATCTGATTCGGGAAATTGGCCTCGGAGGGCACCCGGGGCTCGCCGCTGGAGACCAGGGAGAAGAAGCTACGGTAGAAGTCGAGAAAGCCCCGCAGGACCTGCTCGTATTCGTACCAAAAGTACTGGTCCCCCAGCCGCTCGGCGCCCCCCAGCACTTCCCAACTCGGAAGCCCCTGGGGATAGCCGGTAAGGTGGAAGCAGGAGTCGGAGCTGGAGATGGGGCGCAGGATCTGCAGGTCCAACACTTCCAGAAACTCGTGGTAGATCTCGTTCAGGTGGCGCAGGAACAGGCTGTGGTGGCCACTGTCGGTAAGGTTCGGGTTGTCCGGGTCGGCGGCCTCGGCCTGCGCCAGTTGTTCCATCGGGAACACCATGAAGTGGTTGTGGATCATGCGGATGCTGGGTACTCCGGATTTGTTCATGGGCCAGGTGGAGTCCAGGCTGGCCTCGCCGCACAGCACCAGGTGGCGCTTCGGATCCGGATAAGTCTCCAGCAGGTAACCGAACAGGATCTGCGTCATGCGGTTCCAGACCTTCTTCTGGCGCCGGCTCATTTGGTCGCGGCGCACCGGGCGCCCCAGCGGATCGAGGATGCGGCGCGAGGTGTCGAGGATGATCGAGGTGTCGAACTCGGTACTGTGGCCGATCAGCTTGCGGTACATCAGCAGGTCTTCGGGGGTGCGGAACAGGCCGTTCTCTTCCGCCAGGTTCTTGAGGTTGGCCGGGCTGTTGAAGAATTCCACCGGGGTCATGCCCTCGGGGATGCTGAGACTCATGCTGGGGCGGGGGGTGAGGATCTGGCGTGGGGCTGGGCTCATACTCTACTCGCTTCGGCTGGGATTCGGCGCCGCCGCCCGGAGGCGCTCCAAATCCCCATGATATGCCAAGCGGGGACCGGGCCAAAGGGCGGTTACACCAGCTCCGGATCGGTGGGAATCTCCACCAGGGCCGGGCCCGGGTAGGAGATGGCCTCGGCCAGGGCCGATTCCAGTTGCTGCGCCGTGTTCACCCGCAGCCCCAAGCCGCCGCAGCTGTTGGCGAAGTCAACGAAGTCCGGATTCCGCAGGGCAGTCTGCCAGACCGGCCAGTTGCCGGCCCGCTGCTCCTTGGAGATCTTGCCCAGCTCGTTGTTGTTGAGCAGCAGATGGGTGATGTTCATGCCGTATTTGACGGCGGTGGTGAATTCCGCCAAGTATTGTCCCAGGCCGCCGTCGCCGCTCACTGCCAGCACCGGCCGGTCCTTGTGCGCTTCCTGGCTTTGGGTCGCTGCCCAGGCCCCGAGGGCAGCGGGCAGGGCGAAACCGATGGAGCCCAGGTAGCCGGACATCAGGATGCGTTGCTCCCGGCACTCGAAGTAGCGCCCGAAGGAGTAGGTATTGTTTCCAACGTCCACCGCGATCACCGCATTCGGCGGGCACTGTCGGGACAGGGCGGCGAACACCAGGGCCGAACTCAGACCCTGGCCGCGGTCGAGTTCGGCCCGCCGCTGTTTTTCCTGCCGCCACTGCTTCCAACGCTCGGCCAGCTGGGGGCGCTGATCCTCTGTCGTCGGCGCTGTAGGCAGGCGTTCGAGTAGGGCATTGGCGGTGATCCCGATCTCGCCCCACACCGGCACCTCCACCGGATGAAACTTGCCCAGGGCCATGGCATCGAAGTCGACTTGAATGAGTGGCTTGTCGGGGCTGATCCCGGTGTGGTTGGCGAACGAGGCGCCGAACACGAGCAGCAGGTCGGCCTGGCCCATGCAGGCACTGGCCAGGGGGGTGCCGCTGCGCCCGAGGACGCCGGTGGCCAGGGGGTGGTCGTCGGCCAGCTGGCCCTTGGCCTTGAAGGTGGTGAGCACCGGCGCCCGCAGTCGCTCCGCCAGCGCCAGCACTTCCGGCATGCGTTCGCGGGCACCGTAGCCGACGATCACGGCCGGGCGCCGACTGGCGGCGATCCGCGCCGTCGCCTGTTCCAGGGACGCCTCGGCGGGGGCGATCTCGCTCCGCCCAAGGCGGCCCTCGGGGCCGGAGGCGGCGGCTCCTTCCGGGGCCGGGAGCTGCTGAACCTCATCGGGAAAGATCAGGTGCGCTACGGAGCGTTCCACATTGGCGTGCTTGAGCGCTAGGGTCATCAGCTCGGCGTGGCGGCTGCCGGGGAGCACGGTTTGGCTGAAGTCCGCCACCGCCGAGAAGGCGGAAGCCAGATCGATCTCCTGGAAGGCCCCGGGCCCGAACACCTGGGTATTGACCTGGCCGGTGAGGGCGAGCACGGGGGCGCGGTCTACCCGGGCGTCCCAGAGGCCGGTCAGCAGGTTGGTGGCCCCGGGTCCGGCGATGCTCAGGCAGGCGGCAGGACGGCCCGCGAGCTTGGCGAAGCCGGAACAGGCGAAGGCCGCAGCCCCCTCGTGGCGAATACCGTAATAGGCCAGGCGTCCGGCCTGCTCCTGTTCGCGAATGGCGTCCGCCAGCCCGAGGTTGGAGTGACCGACCATGCCGAAGACGCTGGTCACCCCCCAGTTGATCATGGTCTCCACCATCAGGTCGGAGACGCTGCGGGTGCGCTGGTCCGACTCCAGCACCTGGACGTAGATGCCGTCGTCGCGCTCTTCGACCGGGAAGCTCGCCACCCGGTCGTCGTGGCCGGCCGGGGACTCGCCGCTGAGTGGGTGGAACTCCCAGCCGTGCCAGGGGCAGCGCAGCCAGCAATCGTCGCCCTCGCACTCTATTCCGCCCTCCCCGAGGGGTCCGCCCTGGTGCGGGCAGGCATTGTCCAGCGCACCATAGCGACCCTGCAAGCGAGTCAGCGCGAGGGTTTGGGCGCCGGCCTGCACCGCGCGTACCTCGCCGTCCGCCAGGGCTCCGAGCTCCGCTACCTGGTACCAGACCCGGCGCTGACCGCGATCCTGGTCCAACTCCTCCTGGGTGATGCGCTTGTGGCTGCCGTCGCAGTAGGGTAGTTTGGCGGAGCGTTTGCACTGGCAGAGGAAATACCGGCCGTCTTTTTCCACCTGGAATTCCATCGGCTCCAGGCCGCTGCCCTGGTGGGAACCATCGCAGAATGGCTGTTCGGCGGAGCGCCCGCAGCTGCAGAACCAGTAAGTCTTGCCGGCCTGCAATTGGACCGGTGCCGGGCGGGTGCCGGCGATTTTTCGCTGGGTCATCTTGAGTTCCTGGCGCTAGGGGGTGGTTGCAGCCAAGCATAGGCCAACCGGCGGTCCCCTGCTCGGTCTGGCAGCGACGCTTTGGCGACGCGAAAAAAAAACGCCATTAGCATGTGTCGGCCCTGTTTCTTAAGGGCATCAGGTTGCGCCGCTTGGTGTGGCTGAAAACGGCGCGGCATCCTGCCT
>CBDUCL010000020.1:0-23163 GCA_965365625.1 uncultured Chromatiales bacterium
CCGAGGACCGTATCCTGGACGCCCTGTTACCATCGGCCCGCCCCCCCACCAGCTTTGAGGAGAACAGCCGACCGAGCGGCGGCGTATCCGAGTCCACCCGGGAGAAGTTCCGCTACAAACTGCGCGGCGGCGAGTTGGACGACAAGGAGATTGAGCTGGAGGTCAGCGCCAACCCGATGGGCGTGGAGATCATGGCACCGCCCGGGATGGAAGAGATGACGAACCAGCTGCAGGGGCTGTTCCAGAACCTCGGCGGCGGCCGTACCCGCAAACGCAAGCTGCGCATCAAGGAGGCGCGCAAGCTGTTGCAGGACGAGGAGGCAGCCAAGCTGGTCAATGATGAGGACCTCAAGCTGCGGGCCCTGGAACTCGTCGAGCAGCATGGCATCGTGTTTCTCGACGAGCTGGACAAGGTCGCCAAGCGCTCCGAGTACGGCGGCCCCGACGTTTCCCGCGAGGGGGTGCAGCGTGACCTGTTGCCGCTGGTAGAGGGCAGCACGGTATCCACCAAGCACGGTTCGGTGAAGACCGACCACATCCTGTTCATTGCCTCCGGCGCCTTCCACCTGGCCAAACCTTCGGACCTGATCCCGGAGCTGCAGGGCCGGCTGCCAATCCGGGTCGAGCTCGACGCCCTGAACAGCGACGACTTCACCCGCATCCTGACCGAGCCCGATGCCTCTCTGACCGATCAGTACCGGGCCCTGATGGAGACCGAGGGCGTGAGCCTGGAGTTCACCCCCGACGGCATACGGCGCCTGGCCGAGATCGCTTCGCAGGTCAACGAGCGAACCGAAAATATCGGCGCGCGGCGCCTGCACACGGTGATGGAGCGACTGCTCGAGGAATTCTCTTACGCCGCATCCGAACACGCCGGCGAGACCCTCAACATCGATGCCGACTATGTCGCCAGCCAACTCTCGGAGCTGGCGGGCGACGAAGACCTGAGCCGCTATATACTTTAATTCCGCATCAGCGACGTATATCGAGGTAAGCATGTCCAAACCCGTACCCACCGAGCTCAACCTGCACCGCCAGTCCCGGGTGCTGGAAATCACCTTCGACGACGGCGCCCACTTCAATCTGCCCTGCGAGTATCTGCGGGTATTCTCGCCCTCGGCCGAGGTCCAGGGCCATGGCCCGGGCCAGCGGGTATTGCAGGTGGGCAAGGAAGGGGTCAATATCGACCGCATCGAACCGGTCGGCAACTACGCGGTCTGCCTGCACTTCGACGACGAGCACAACACCGGCATCTATGCCTGGGAGACCCTGTACCAGCTCGGCATCAACCACGAGCAGAACTGGAAGCAGTACCTGGAAGAACTCAAGGCCGCCGGCCACACGCGTAAAGAAAAGGCCTCCTAAGGCCGGGAGCAGCCCGATGGCCGAAGACAAGCGCAGCACCCATTTCGGCTATCGCCAGGTCGACTTGGACGAAAAGGCGGACCTGGTGCGCGGAGTCTTCGACTCGGTGGCCGACCGGTACGACCTGATGAACGACCTGATGTCGCTCGGCATCCACCGCCTGTGGAAGCGCCGGGCGATCGAGTTGTCCGGGGTGCGCCGCGGCCAGAGCGTGCTCGACCTGGCCGCCGGCACCGGCGACTTGGCGGCGCGCTTCGCCGGGCTGGTGGGAGACGAGGGCCTGGTGGTATTTTCCGACATCAACGCTGCCATGCTGGAGCAGGGCCGCCGGCGCATGCTCGACGCAGGACTGGCCGGCAACCTGCATTATGCCCAGATCGACGCCCAGCACCTGCCCTTCGGCGGCGGGCGATTCGACTGTATCAGCATCGGTTTCGGCCTGCGCAATGTCACCGACAAGCAGCTGGCCCTGGGCGCAATGTTTCAGGCGTTGAAACCGGGCGGCCGGGTGCTGGTGCTGGAGTTCTCCAAGCCGGTGCCGAAACCCCTGCAGCGGGCCTATGACTTTTACTCCTTCAGCCTGCTACCGAAGATCGGCAAGCTGGTCGCCAAGGACGAGGAAAGCTATCGCTACCTGGCCGAATCCATTCGCATGCACCCGGACCAGGAGGCGCTGAAGGAGATGATGGAACAGGCCGGCTTCGAGCGTTGCGAATACTTCAACCTTACCGGGGGCATCGTCGCCATCCACCGCGGCTACAAGCTATAGCGCGCATATTTCACCAAGCCGCCAGGCGGCTGCTCATAGCCGATTGACGAGAATGTGACATCACTCACGCTTCGGAACCTCCTTGAGCGAACACCCTGCATATCGCCGCCTGACTATCCCGCCGCTGGCTGGTTCCTGCACGCCTGGGCTGGCTCTTCACTCAACAGGTAGCTACGACAACCTGTTTCGCTCCCGAGCGGCGCCCAGCCGCGCAGGCCCTGCGCCAGGGACCCGATACCGGGTGAAGTATGCGGGCTAACCCTAGCGCTGGGCCGGCGGCGACGACTCCCCTATAATCGGGCCCAGTCGGCAAACACCCGAGGCCAACCCACACATGCAGCAATCCCCCGCCATTTCGCGGCCCCCTAATCAATGAGCCTATCCACCGCCACCAGCGCCGGCCTGGAACTGCTGCTCAACCGTTACCTGTCCCTGGACCCGGAGCTGCCCCCGCGCCTGGCGCCTTTGTACGGGCGGGTGATCGCCCTGGAGGTGCTCGGCCTGGGCCTGAGCTGGTGCCTAATCCCCGGCCCAGCCGGCATCCAGGTGCTGGGACAATACGAAGGCGAACCCGATTGCACGCTGCGCGGCACCCCCCTGGCCCTGGCCCGCTTGGGCAGCGAACACCGGCGCGCCGACCAGCTATTCTCCGGGGCGGTTGAGATCAGCGGCGACAGCGAGCTGGGCCACCGCTTCGGCAACCTACTGGGCGCGTTGGACATCGACTGGGAGGAGCAACTTTCGAAGCTGACCGGCGACCTGTTGGCCCACCAGGCCGGCAACCTGGTGCGCGGCATCGGCGCCTGGGGCCGCGAGGCCCGCGCCAGTCTGGCCGAGGACCTGCCGGAATACCTGCAGGAGGAGCTGCGCCTGTTGCCAAACCGCTTCGAGGTCGAGGACTATCTGGCCGAGGTCGACCGCCTGCGCGACGACTTGGAGCGGCTGGAGCAGCGCATCGGGCGGCTGGCCGCCCGGCGCGGAGCCGCCGGATGATTCGCCCGACTCAGGCCCTGCGCCTGATCCACATCAATTGGGTGCTGTTGCGGCACGGCCTGGACGAGGTGATCCTGGCCACCCACCTGTTCCGCCCCCTGCGCTTTTTGATCTACCTTTCGCCCCTGTACTGGCTGCGGCGCGACCGGCTACCCGCCTACCCGGTACGCATCCGCCGGGCGCTGGAAGATCTGGGGCCGATGTTCATCAAGTTCGGCCAGATCCTGTCCACCCGCCGGGACCTGCTGCCTCCGGACATCGCCGACGAGCTGGCGCTGCTGCAGGACCGGGTACCGCCGTTCCCCGGCGCGCAGGCCCGGGCCCAGATCGAAAAGGCCTTCGGCCGACCGGTGGACGCTATTTTTGCTGCCTTCGAGACCGACCCCATGGCCTCCGCATCCATTGCCCAGGTGCATGCAGCGCGACTGCACTCGGGCCAGGAGGTGGTGGTCAAGGTCCTGCGCCCGGGCATCGAGCGCATCATCCGGCGCGACGTCGGCCTGCTCTACATCGTCGCCGGCCTGGCCCAGCGCTACTGGCCGGACGGGCGCCGCCTGCGCCCCCTGGAGGTGGTGCGGGACTACGAAAAGACCATTCTCGACGAGCTCAACCTGATCCGCGAAGCGGCCAACTGCTCCCAGCTGCGACGCAACTGGGAAGGCAGCAACCTGCTCTACGTTCCGGAAGTCTACTGGGACTACACCAAGCGCGATGTGATGGTGATGGAGCGGATCTATGGCACCCCGGTGGGGGATGTGGCCGCCCTCAAGGCCCAGGGCGTGAGCATGCGCCAGCTCGGCGTGCAGGGGGTGGAGATCTTCTTCACCCAGGTGTTTCGCGACAACTTCTTCCACGCCGACATGCACCCGGGGAACATCTTCGTCGAGCCCTCCGGGCGCTATATCGCGGTCGACTTCGGCATCGTCGGCACCCTCACCACCGAGGACCAGCGCTACCTGGCGGAGAACCTGCTCGCCTTTTTCAACCGCGACTACCACCGGGTAGCGGAGCTGCACGTCGAGTCCGGCTGGGTCCCCGCCGGCACCCGCATCGACGAATTCGAGTCCGCCATCCGTGCCGTCTGCGAGCCGATCTTTAACCGCCCCCTGAGCGAGATCAGCTTCGGCCACTTCCTGCTGCACCTGTTCCAGACCGCTCGGCGCTTCAATATGGAGGTCCAGCCTCAGTTGGTGCTGCTGCAGAAAACCTTGCTGTATATCGAGGGCCTGGGCCGCCAGCTATACCCGGAACTCGACCTCTGGACCACCGCCAAACCCTTTATGGAGCGCTGGATGCGCGGTCAGGTCGGACCCAAGGCATTTGCCCGCAAGCTACAGAAGAACCTGCCCCAGATCACCGAATACGCCGCCGACATGCCGCTGTTGGCCCACAAGGTGCTGCGCGACGCCGCTGACGGCCAGCTGGAACTGGTGTGGAAGTCCAAAGAACTGACGCAGTTACGTTCTGACCTGGCGCGGTCACAGCGCAGCCTGCTGGGGGCCGTCAGCGGCAGCGCCCTGCTGATTGTCGCGACCTTGCTGCTGATTCTCGGCCCGGGGCCCTTGCTCGGGCCCGCAGCCGCCGGCTGGCTGGCGGCGTTGGCGGGCGGGGCTGGAGGCCTGCTGCTGCTGGGCGCCTGGGCCCGGGGCTGAGTTCGGCACCGGACCCCACCCGGGTTAATGTTTCGACTTCCGGAACCCCGATCCCAGCCCCCCGCCGCGCCGAAACTCATTGGGCTCGCCCCAGGAAACCCGGGTCGATGATGTCGATTCCAACCTTGATTGCGATGCCAGGCAGCACCGCCTTGGGGATAGGCTCAAGCAGCCCGCCTGCGCCAAATACCACCAGCGCGAGCAAATGGGCGCGGACCAAACCAGACAAAGCGGTACCCCCGCCGGACCGGATGTTCACCACGGTTCTCATGGTGGCTCCAGCGCCGGGCAGGCCTTAGACTAGGCCCGAGACCAGTTTGCCCATGCCCTGACCCATCAACTCCTTGTCCGAGTCGTGCTGGGTACGGGTCAGGCTGCCTGCGATAACCGAGGTAACAACCGAGGGGCCGGGCGCAACTTGCAATTCGTCTACCATCGGAATATCCGGGCCTGGCGGCAGCCCAAGGCGGGCGCCACTCGCGGGTGGCTCAGGAGTCGCGTTTGCGGGTAAGCGCCTTGCGCACTGCGTCGAGCCGGGTGCGGATTTCCGCGCCATGTTCTAGGGCAAAATCGATGAAGGTCTTGGCCACCAGGGACAGCTCCCGGGTGCGCGAATACACCAGATACCACTTCCGCTCGATGGGAAAGCCCTGCACATCCAGAAGGGTCAGTTGGCCGCCGCTGCTTTCGAGCACCAGGGAATGCAGCGACAGCACCGAGATACCCAGGCCGCCGACGATGGAATGCTTGATTGCCTCGTTGCTCCCGAGCTGCATGCGAACCCGGGGCTTGACCCCCCCTTTCGCCAGGTGCTTGATGGTGGCGTCGCGGATGCCGGAGCCCGGTTCGCGGAGGAGAAAATACTCCTCGGCGAGCCGTTCCACCGGGATATCCCTGTCCCCGGCCAGGGGGTGGTCCGAGCGCGCCACCAACACCAGGGGATTGGGAACGAAAGGGAGGATCTCCAGCTCGGAGCTGTGTTCATCCACCTGGCCGACAATGTAAACATCGTCTTCGTTGCCGGCGAGCCGTTCCATGATACGGTCGCGGTTGGTCACCTTCAGCGCCAAGTCGATACCGGGGTATCGCTCGCAAAAGGCGCCCAGGATCTCCGGCGCCACGTACTTGGCGTTCGTGATGACCCCGAGCCGAAGTCGCCCACGCCTGAGCCCCTTCAGGTCCGCCAGTTTGGTCTCCAGATTGGAAAGGGCATCGAGGATTTCTCGACTGGCGGCACACACCTCACGACCGGCATCGGTAGGTTCCACCAATCGGCCCACCTGGCGAAACAGCGGCGAGCCGATGGCCTCGGAGAGTTTCTTGATCTGCATCGACACCGTCGGCTGGGTCAGAAACAGCTCCTCCGCGGCCCGGGTGAAGGTACCTAGGCGAACGATGGCCTCCAACACCTGCAGTTGCCGCAAGGTGGCATGTCGGATCAGGTAATCCGCGCTGGTGCTCTCAGGTCCTGAGCGAACCGGTCGGGTCTCGGGCATCGCTATGTATCTCCCAATCCGGTTGCAGGCGTATGGCGACCGACCGCCCTGCCGGAGCATGATTTCGGGCGACAGCCAAGTTCGACGCTCAGCGCCGGCTACCTCGAGGGGCGACTCGAAGACAAGGCCAAGCTTCTGATAATCGGCGGGCAAGCTCCGCCCTACCGCCTCCGATGACATCGTCCTGCCAGCAGCCCGGGTTCAGGTCCTGGACCTGGCGCAGCAAGACCATGGCGCGCCCCCCGCAGCGGCCCCCTTGGGCCCTGGGGAGGGGCTGAAAGGCGGCGTCGGGAAAAACAAGATAGCGCGCAGAACCTCGGCGCGCAAGGCACTTCCCCAGTCGCAGACGCAGTGCCTGCGGTCGGCTCCGGTATGCCGGCGGGCGCGGGACTCCGACACTGGCGGAATCAAGCTCGGGGCGGATCAGTCGGCGGTTCAAAGCACCGGAGCCAGCAACCGGGCACTGCGCACCAAAGCCCGGAAGCGCCAGCTGCGCTGGCTAAACTCAGCCAGCCTCACCTCGCGGCATGCGGCGAAGTCGGTCTCCAGCATCCGCGTTATCTCAACCAAAAAGGCTTGGTCCATGAAGACCATGGTCAGCTCGAAGTTGAGGCGAAACGAACGGTTGTCCAGATTGGCGGTGCCGATGGCCGCCATCTCGTCGTCGACGAGCATCACCTTTTGGTGCATGAAGCCCCGCTGATAACGGTAAATTCGGATGCCGACCCCGATGGTCTCGGGCAGATAGGACATGCTGGCCAGGTGAACCGTGCGATGGTCGGGCTTTTCCGGCAGCAGGATGCGCACGTCCACCCCGCGCAACGCCGCCAGCTGGAGTGCCTGCAGAACGGCTTGGTCAGGCACGAAGTAAGGGCTCACTATCCAACAGCGATTGCGGGCACTGTTGATGGCCTGAACGAAGAACAAGCCGCAGGTCTCCAACTCGTCGGCCGGCCCGGTGGGCAGCACCAGCACCCGCTGGTCACCGGGACCGGGGCGGGGCAGCCAATTCAGCTCCGGGGTGCTGTGGGCGGCCCAGTACCAGTCTTCGACGAACGCCAGCTGCACGGCGGTGGCGGCGGGGCCGGTGACCGCGACATGGGTGTCACGCCAAGGGCTGAGCTTGGGGTGGTGGCCCAGGTATTCGTCACCCACGTTATGGCCGCCGACAAAAGCGGTGTGGCCGTCCACCAGCAGGATCTTGCGGTGGTTTCGGAAGTTGACCTGCAGGCGGCGGATTCGGGCATTGGAGCCGGCGAAGGCGTAGACCTGAGCGCCGGCCGCCCGCAGGGGCTCAAGGTAGGACTCGGGCAACTCATAGCATCCCACCGCATCGTAGAGGAAATACACTCGAACCCCGACCCGCAGGCGCTCGATCAGGGCACGTTGCAGACGCCGCCCCAGGCCATCGTCCCGGACGATGTAGAACTGCGCCAAGAGGTAGTCTTCGGCCTCGGCGATGGCAGCTAGCATGGCCTCGAAAGTGGCTTCGCCGTCAATCAGCAGGCGCGCCTGGTTACCCCGGGTGAAGGGCATCTTGGCCAGTTTTTCCAACCCCTGGTGATGGATCTCGGCGGGATTGAAGGCGGCCTTTAGGGTCGGCGCATGCCGCTCCGCCAACTCGCGGGCAATGGATTGGATGGCCAGGTCTCCGGCCCGCCGAGCGTTTACGTAGCCGTGAAACTTGCTGCGGCCGAACACGCCGTAGAGGGGCAGCGCCACCAGGGGTGCCGCCACCAGGGCCACTGCCCAGGCACTGGCACCCTGGGAGGTGCGCGCGTGCATCACCGCATGAGCAGCGCCAGCGATGCCGCCCAGCTCGAGCAAGGCGAACAGGGCGGCCAGGAACTCCGGCAGGTATGGGGAGAGCAGGGCCAAGGGCGCGGCCGGGACGGGACCCGCTAGCGGACCAGACCGGCCTCCACTTGGTCGCGCTGTTCGCGGCCGGCCAGCGCTTCGATCAGGGCCAAGGCGAAATCCATCGCGGTGCCGGGGCCGCGGGAGGTGATCACCCGGCCGTCGCTGACCACCGGCTCGGAGCTGAGCCGCACCTGGGAAAGCTCCAGCTTTTCCAGATGCCCGGGGTAGGCCGTGGCGGACTTGCCGTCAAGCAGGCCGACGTTGGCCAGCACTCGGGGGGCGGCACAGATCGCGGCGGTGTAGCGGCCGGCGTCGGCCATTCGCCGCAGCAGCGTGCGGATGCGCGGGTCGCCGTCCAGATGGTCGGCCCCGGGCAGACCACCGGGCAGCACGATCATGTCGAAATCCTCCCCAACTACCGTTTCCAGTTCGGTATCGGGCACCAGGATCACCCCGCGACTGGCGCGCACCGGACCTGACTCCAGGCCGGCACTAACCACCTCGATCCCGGCGCGACGCAGCAGATCGATGATGGTTACGGCTTCGAGCTCTTCACAACCTGGGGCAAGGGGGACGAGTACACGCGCCATGGCTTTCTCCTCGGGTCTGCTTCGGTCAGGGTGGAGACCGGCACTAGCTCCACCCCCTGTCGCGCCAGCTGCGGAAGGCGCTCGGCCAAAAAACCGAGGGTCTCCGGATAGGGGTGGGCAATGCCGATGGCGCCGCCGCGCTGTCGGGCTATGGCCAGCAGGCGCTCGAACTGGGCCTGAATCATCACCGGGTCTCGATCATGGTCGAGAAACACGTCGCGCCGGGCCGACGCCAGGCCCCGGCGCTCTGCCTGGCTTTCGGCCAAGCTGAGTTCGGTGGTCCGGCTATCGACAAAGTATAGCCCGGGATAGCCGCTCAGGGCCTGCATCAGCCAGCCCATGGCCCCGGCGTCGCCGGTGAGCAGGCTGCCCATGTGGTTGTTCACCCCGGCGATGTGGGGCACCGCGGCTATGGCCTCGGCCAAAATGGCGTGGAAGTCTTGCTCCCGCATGTCTGCGGTTAAAGCGCCCGGGCCCAACCGCTTGCCCTGCAGTGACTCCATGGGCAGGTGCAGCATCACCTCCTTGTCCAGACGATGGGCCTGCAGCGCCTGCTCGGCAGCATAGGGGGTGTGCGGCAGGAACGAGTAAGTCAGGGCCCCAGGCAAAGCCAGGGCCTGAGCCCCTTGCCACCGCTGGTTGCCCATATCGTCGATGATCAGGGCGACGCGCGGGGGCGGGGGCAGCGGATCGGCGACGGCGAGGGCGGCGAACAGCCCGAGCAACACCAAGAGCCAGTGGTGCCGGCGGTAGCCGGCAGGGTAGTGCGGAGACATCGGCAATAAGTTCGCTTGTGGTTCTTGTTTTCGGCGGCGCCGGCGACCCCGGAACTCAAACCTCCGGGCGCAGCAAACGCAAGCCCTTGAGCAGGTTCAGTGCCTGGTAAAGGGCGTAATCCCTGGTGGCCAGGGGTTCCTCCTCGCCCTCGACGCCAGACGCGCTTTCGCCCTCGCCCGGTTTACCGTCACCATTCTCCAGGTGCCCGCTGAGGTCCGCCTCCTTGAGATTCTTCAATCCCTGCTTGGCGGCAGCCTCGACCTTGAGTTCGGCCAGTTGGATGTCGGGCTTGATCCCCTCGGCCTGGATCGAGCGTCCGGAGGGGGTGAAATAGAGCGCCGTGGTGAGTTTGACCGCACTACTGTTGTTGATCGGGATAATGGTCTGTACCGAGCCCTTGCCAAAGGTGGGCTGGCCCATGATCACCGCCCGCTTATGGTCCTGCAGGGCTCCGGCCACAATCTCCGAGGCCGAGGCCGAACCCTCGTTGACCAGTACCACGATCGGGGCCCCTTCCAGTACGTCGTCCGGGGCGGCACGGAACTCAAGCTCCGAGTCGGCCACCCGACCCTTGGTGTACACAATGATGCCGTCCTGCAGAAAGGCATCGCTGATCGACACCGCTGCATTGAGCACCCCGCCGGGGTTGTTGCGCAGGTCGAGCACCAGACCGGAGAGGGGAGCGCCGTTGGCTTTCTCAAGTTTGGCCAGCCGCTTCAGCATGTCGTCGGTGGTGCGGGTCTGGAACTGGGACAAACGCAGATAGCCGATACCCGATTCCAGCATCCGGCCCTTGACGCTCGCCACCCGGATCACGTCGCGCACTACGGTGATGACCAGCGGCTTGTCCTGCTCCTCGCGCACGATGGTGAGGCTGACCTCGGTGCCGGGCTTGCCCCGCATCAACTTGACCGCGTCGTTCAGGCTCATGCCCTTCATCGGTTTGCCGTCGAGCCGAATAATCAGGTCTCCGGACCGGATGCCGGCGCGCTGGGCCGGGGTGTCGTCGATCGGGGCGATTACCTTGACGAATCCGTCCTCCATGCCGACCTCGATACCGAGGCCGCCGAACTCGCCCCGGGTGCCGACCTGGAGTTCTGCGTAATCTTCCTCGTTGAGGTACGAGGAGTGAGGATCGAGCCCTCCGAGCATGCCACGCACGGCGCTTTCCAGCAGCTCACGGTCGTCCACCGCCTCGACATAGTCGCTCTTGATGCGGCCAAAGATCTCGGCGAAGGTGCGCAATTCTTGCAGCGGCAGCCCGGAGTCGTCCTCAGCACGGTCGGCCCAGGCGTCCAGGCCCAGGCCGCAGCCGGCACCGAGATAGAACAACAGAAACAACAGGTAGCGGCGGGTGTATCTCATAGCCGATCTCGTGCTAGCGGCGGTCCAGAGTCAACCGACCCGGCCGCCCTTGGCGGGTTGGCACCAGGCGCGCGGGTCTACCGGCTTACCTTGGTGGCGGATTCCAAAATATACTCCGGCCGTGGCCTGACCGCCACTGCGCCCGGCCAGGCCTACCAGTTCTCCGGGAGCAACCCAGTCTCCGGTTTCCTTGAACAGGCTCTGATTCTGGCCGTACAGAGTCATGTAACCATTACCGTGGTCGATGATCAGCAGCAGCCCCAAGCCGCGCAACCAGTCGGCAAAGGCGACTCGTCCGTGGTACACGGCGCGCACCTCGCTGCCCTCGCCCGCATCGATCAGGACCCCGTCCCAGCGCCGGGTGCCGGGGCGGCGCGGACTGCCAAACTTGACCGCCAACCGCCCTTGCACCGGCCAGGCCAGCTGGCCTTGCAACTCCGAGAACGGGGCATCGCCGAGATTCTCCAGGGGCAACTGGTCGAGCATCTGCTGCAGCTTCTGCAGAAAGGCCTCGAGCTGCTGTTGATCGCGCTCCAGGGCACCCAGGTCCTCACCCCGGGCGGCGATGGCCGTTTCCAGGTCCGCCAGCAGGCGCTCACGCTCGCGCTGACTGCGCGTCAGGGCCTGCATCTCCTGGCGCTGGCGTTGGCGGGACCCGCTCAGCCGGCGCTTCTGGTCGCCGATCTGACGGCGCAACCGCTGCAGCTCTTCGAGCCCGGAACGGATCTCGCGGATGTCCCGCACGCGCGCCCGATTGAGGTATTCGTAGTAGACCAGCATTCGGCTCACCAGTTCCGGGTCCTGCTGGTTAAGCAGAATCTTGATACGCTCCTGGCGCCCCATGGCATGGGCGGCCCGCAGTTGGGCTGCCAAGGCCCGGCGCTGACCTTCGAGCTGCCGCTGCCGAGCCTGGCGCTGGGCCTCCAATTCCGCCAACCGCTGTTGCTCGGCCTCGATTTCGCCCGTCAATTCATGGATTTGGCGAACCATGCGGCCAATGGCCCGCTCCGAGGCAGCCAACGCATCGGCCAGGCTGTCGCGCTCGCCGCGAGCGCTCTCGAGCTCGGATCGCAACTCGGCGATGCGTGTGCGCAGCTGCTGCAGCTCACGTTCCTTGTCGGCCAGCTCCTGATCCGCCGGCGCCGCGGCGGCATTGCCCGCGGCTAACAGCAGCAGGATGCCGATGGCGCGCCGGAGCCTCGGCGCGGCGTGGCTCATGCGGCGGGCTCGGGAAACAGCAGCAGCTGACGCCCGGTCATCTCCCCCGGCTGCTTGAGACCGAGGATCTGCAGCAAGGTCGGGGCCAAGTCGCACAGCGCGCCGCCTTCCGCCAGCTCGGCGTCGCGGCCGACGTAGACCAGCGGCACCAGGTTGCTGGTGTGGGCGGTGTGGGGCTGACCGCTTCGACGGTCGAGCATCTGCTCCGCATTGCCGTGGTCAGCGCTTATCAACATCTCGCCGCCGCTCCGGTGCAGGGCCTTGAGAACCCGCCCCAGGCAGTGGTCGATGGCCTCGATGGCCTGCACCGCGGCCTCGAAGTTGCCGCTGTGGCCCACCATGTCTGGGTTGGCGTAGTTGCAGATGATGGCGTCGTACTTGCCGCTGTCGAGGGCGTCGACCAACATGTCGGTGACCTCCGGGGCGCTCATCTCCGGCTGCTCGTCGTAGGTGGCGACTTGGGGCGAGGGCACCAGGATGCGGTCCTCGCCCTCGAACGGCTGCTCCACCCCGCCGTTGAAGAAGAAGGTGACATGGGCGTACTTTTCGGTCTCGGCCAGACGCAGCTGGCGCAGGCCGAGAGCGCCCAGGTACTCGCCGAAGACGTTCTTCAGGTGCTCGGCGGGGAAGGCGGTGGGAATCTCGAAGGCCTTATTGTACTCGGTGAGACTGACGAAGCAGCCCAGGCGCGGCCGTACCTCCCGATCGAAGCCGTCAAACTCCTCGTCGATAAAGCTGCGGGTAATCTGTCGCGCGCGGTCGGAGCGGTAGTTCATGAAGATCACGCTGTCGCCATCGGCGATCGTCACCGGTGCCTCGCCCGGCGCGTGAATGCTGGTGGCCTGCACGAATTCGTCGCTCTCGCCGCGGGCGTAGGCCTGTTCCAGGGCACTCAGAGCATCTTCGGCCTGATAGCTGGCGCGGCCTTGGGTCAGCAGATCGTAGCAGGCCTGGATGCGCGCCCAGCGATGGTCGCGGTCCATGGCGTAATAGCGGCCGATCAGGCTCGCGAAGCGCCCGCCGCCCAGGCTATCGAACTCATCCTGCATCGCCTGCAGGGATTCCCTGGCGCTTTTCGGTGGCGTATCGCGACCGTCCAGAAAGGCGTGCAGGTAGACCTGCTCGGCACCGCGCTCCACCGCCAGCCGGGCCAGGGCGTGGATATGTTGCTCGTGGCTGTGGACCCCGCCCGGCGACAGCAGGCCCAGGATGTGCACCGCGCGACCGCCGGCAATTGCCTTGTCGACGGCGCCAGTCAGGGTTTGGTTGGTAAAGAACGAGCCGGTGCGGATGGCGCGGCTGACCCGAGTGAACTCCTGGTACACCACGCGCCCGGCGCCGAGGTTGAGGTGGCCCACCTCGGAGTTGCCCATCTGGTCGCCCGGCAGGCCGACCGCCGCTCCCGAAGTGTTGATCAGGGTATGGGGGTGCTCCTTCCACAACCGGTCCCACACCGGTTTCCGGGCGGCATGGATGGCATTGAAGTCAACGTCTTCCCGGTAGCCCCAGCCATCGAGGATCACCAAAACTGCGGGTCTGGTCGTCACAGCCATAGTCTGTTCGTCGCCCTAGCGTTGAATCACGGGCCGGGCGCGCCGCCCGCTTTGCCAAAAGCTTTCGATTTAATCATATATGGGCCTTTCCCGGCCAGAATTCCTGAGAATTTAAGGGATTTCCCTCGCTGCTGAAGATTCGCTCGCAAGACCAGCGAAAAGCCCTTCTCAAAACCAGACAAAACAGCGTATTATTCTATTACGATTGATGAAATTTAGGGTTATGCACATGCAGCATAAATTCGAAAATGCAGCGCATCCGGTACTGCACGATAGCGACTTCGACGCCGACGACCTGTTCACCGGTGACGAGGACATCGAACGCGCCTCGCGTTCGCTCAAGGCCATGTCCCACCCTCTGCGCCTGAAGATCCTCTGCACCCTCGGAGACAAAGAGGTGAGCGTGCAGGACATCGTGGAGCAAGTCGGCACCTCTCAGAGCAATATTTCCCAGCATCTGGCGATTCTCCGCGACAAGGGCATTCTCGCCTCGCGCAAGGATGCCAATAGGGTCTACTACCGAGTCGGAGATGGCCGCACTTTGCGCCTGATCGGGATGATGCGGGAAGTCTTTTGCACTCATAATCCAGCGTAAAACCAACCGCTTGCGCTCAGCGCAGCGGATCTGCTTGAGTTCCCCGAACACGGCCGGCCCCGAGGGCCGGTTTGTCCCGGCGCGTCTCCCGGGCTAGACTTCTCGTCCCGCTAGTTTTTCCGGAACAGATAACGACCAATGATCGAGCAGTACATTGAATTTGCCAGTAACCACATCGTCCTGGTCAGCGCCTTTGTGGTGATCAGCGCCCTGCTGATCCACAACCTAACCCTCGGCGCCCCCAAGGGCCAGATCGACCCCCAGGGCGCGACCGAGCTGATCAACCGAGAGGACGCGGTGGTGGTGGACGTGCGCCCAGTCGCCGACTTCTCCCAAGGCCACATCCTGCACTCGGTAAACGTGCCGATGAATGGCTTCAAGAATCAGATCCAGCAGCTCAAAAAGCATCAGGAGCGGCCGATCATCGTCAGCTGCCGCTCCGGCGCCCAGTCGGCCCAGGCCTGCGCCCAGCTGCGCAAGGCCGGGTTCGAGAAGGTATACAACCTGCGCGGCGGCATCCTGGCCTGGCAGAACGCCAGCCTGCCGGTATCGCGCAAGAAATAGCCGCTAACCCCCAGCACAGGACCCAGAACCCATTATGGCTGAAAACGAGCAGACCCCTGAAGCGGGCGCCGAGCAGAGCGAGCGCCAATTCGGCATCCAACGCATCTATACCAAGGACCTCTCCTTTGAGACCCCGAATTCCCCGGCCATTTTCAAAGAGCAGTGGACGCCGGAAACCAACCTCAACCTGAACACCGAGGTGCACCAGCTAGAGGAGGGGCTGTTCGAGGTAGCGGTGTCGGTCACCGTCACCAGCAAGCTGGGGGACAAGACCGCTTTTCTGGCAGAGGTCAAGCAGGCCGGGATTTTCAACCTTAGCGGCTTCTCGCAGCAAGAAATGGGCAAAATGCTCGGTGCCTACTGCCCCAACCTCCTGTTCCCCTACGCCCGCGAGGTGGTGTCGGATCTGGTCACCAAGGGCAGCTTCCCGCAGCTGCTGCTGAGCCCGGTCAACTTCGACGCCCTGTATGCCCAGCACCAGCAGAAGCTGGCCCAGCAGGCAGCCGGGCCCGACACCAAGCAATAGGCGGCGCCGCCGATGGCCCGCCCGAGCGCCTCCATCGCGGTCCTGGGTGCCGGCTCCTGGGGTACGGCGCTGGCAATCCTGCTCAGCCGCAACCGCTTCGATGTGCGGCTCTGGGGTCACGAGCCCGAGCACATGGCCGAACTCGCCCGGGCCCGGGCCAACCAGGCCTTCCTGCCCGACATCCCGTTCCCGGACGGGCTGCGTCCGCTGGCGGACCTTGGTACCTGCCTGGACGGCGCGAGAGAAGTGCTACTGGTTGTCCCAAGCCACGCCTTTGGCAGCGTTCTGGCGGCCAGCCTACCCCTCCTGCCTCCTACCGCCTCGGTCAGCTGGGCCACCAAGGGTTTCGATCCCGGCAGCGGGCGATTGCTGCACGAGGTCGCCCGGGAACGCCTGGGGCCACAGCGGGATCTTGCCGTAATCTCCGGGCCCACCTTCGCCAAAGAGGTGGCGCGCGGGCTGCCCACCGCCATCACCGTGGCCTCGGCGCGGGCGGAACATGCCCACCGCTTGGCGGAATACCTGCACGCGGAGTTTTTTCGCGCCTACACCAGCGACGACATGATCGGAGTCGAAGTCGGCGGCGCCAGCAAGAATGTGCTGGCGATTGCCGCCGGCATCGCCGACGGCCTGGGCTTCGGCGCCAATACCCGAGCCGCCCTGATCACCCGCGGCCTGGCCGAGATCACCCGCCTCGGCGTCGCCATGGGCGGCAAAGCCGAGACCTTCATGGGCCTGGCCGGGCTCGGCGACTTGGCCCTGACCTGCACCGATGATCAATCCCGCAACCGACGCATGGGCCTTGCCCTGGCCCGGGGCCTGAGCATCGAACAGGCCCGCGCCGAGATCGGCCAAGAGGTCGAAGGGGTGCAAACCACCCGCGAGGTCTGGTTCAAGGCCCGGGAGCTGGGGGTTGAGATGCCGATCTCGGAGCAGACTTACCGGGTCCTCTACGAGGGTCTAGCCCCCCGCGACGCCGTGCATGCGCTGCTGGAGCGACGGCAGAAATCGGAGACCGAATAATAGAAACGCAGAGTCGGCGGCGTCTCCTAAGCCGGGCTGCAAACCCCGGCCCCCGCGGGATACAGCGATCGGGGTGTTGGCGACACTGCTCGAGCCCGCTCCAGCCAGGAGTACCAGGAACATCAGCTCGTGGCGAAGCGAGAAACGGCATAACTCCCGACCAGAACGCGAATAGGGGCGCGAAAATTGGCCCCGGCTCGGATTCGAAATCGGAGCCTGCCTAAATCGATGTCGCTAGGACGGGGTCTTGTTGCCGCTGCCGAGCGCCAGGCCCATCGAAACGCTCGATAAGCTTCCGCACAGCGGTTTCCTTGTCCGGGAAGAAGGCAGCCCGGCCCAGTTCCTCCACCAGACCACTTTTCTCGAATACCCGCAAGACCTGGTGCTTAAGGCCGCTGAACGCCAGATCGACTCCCACGCCGCGCAGCCTACCGGCGACTTCACGGATCTTTTCTTCTCCGGACGCGTCCACCTCGTTGATCCCGCTGCCGACCACGAGGATGATCTTGGCATCGGGAAAATCCGCATGGGCTTCGAGAATCATGTCCTCAAAGTAGGCGACGTTCACGAAAGTCAGCGACCCGTCAAAACGTACCGGAATAAATTGGTCGCTTAGCGGCTTCAGCCCATGCGCGCGCATTCCGCCCAGGCTCCCATCGGCCTTGCGACTGACGACCTCGACCCTTGGTTTCATGATCCTAATGAGATAATGCAGGATCGTGAGAGCGATGCCGAGCAAGATCCCGTCGGCTATCCTCGGCGCCATCAGAAGGGTGGCGGCAAATGTCAACACACCGATCGAAGCGCCGATGCGATCGACTTTCCAGGCGTGGACCAGCGGCGCCACCCGAATCAGGCTGAAAACCGCCATCATGACGATCACAGCGAGCACCGCCTGCGGCAGATGGTAAAGATAAGAAGTGAAGAACAACAGTACCAATACCACCGCGAGGGCGCTGATGATGGCAAATAGTCCGGTTTTGGCACCCGTTCGCGCCGCCACTGCGGAGCGCGAAAACGAACCGCTTACCGAGTAAGACCCGAAGAAGCTGCCGGCAATATTGGCCAGCCCTTGGCCAATAAGTTCCTTGCTGGTATCGACCCGTTCGCCGGTGGTGGTAGCGATTGCCTTGGCGATGGAGGTAGCCTCCATAAAGCCGATGAGCGCCATGACCAAAGCCGCGGGCAACAGGGCGAGTATCAGATCCCACCGCAAGACCGGCACCTCGAAGCTCGGCAGACCCTGCGGGATCATGGCGACCACCGCACCGCCAGCGGAGACAGTAACCTGGTCGCCGCTGGCTGCGCTGAAGCGCCAGGCCTTGCCGTCACCGGAAAGGCCCGCCGGCATTGCCTCCGGGCGGTAGAAAAGGAGGCTGCCATCGGTTTCGGTGGCGCCCTCCAGCGTCATCGCATGCAAAGCCACGCGGCGGGCGTTGTTCTCCTTTTTCAGCACACCGATCTCATGGGCGAACACCTGGGCCTGGGCGCGCAGCGCCACCGCCTGGGCCCACTGGTCGTCCGCATCGCCATCGCCCATGGCATCAGCGCGCCGATGGTGCTCGGCAACCTTCCCGGTGAGTTCAGAGATGCGCTCCTGGGTCGACTGGTAAGCCGCTATGGCCTCCAAAGCCTCGGCGTCTCGAAGTTGAGAGGTAGATACCGTCAGCTTGTCTTCGTAGCCGAGCATGGCGCTGATCAGGGTGGCAACCACCACCGCTATCAGCACGCCCGGAACGGCCGCCGAGACCCGCCGCAGTCCGGCGATCAGTACCCAGGCGCCGACTCCAAACAAGAGGGTGCCCCAATGCAGCTGAGGAACCTGCTCTATTACTCTCCAGAGATCGTACAGATAAGAGTCTGAGCGCGGAAAAGGCACACCGATGACCTTGCTGAACTGCGACAACCCGATGATTAACGCTGCAGCGTTGGTGAAGCCGACAATCACGGGGCTCGAGAGCAGGTTAACAATGGCACCAAGGCGAAAGATGCCGAGCGCAAGGCGTAATAGACCCACCATCAACGCCAGCATGATCGACAACTCGATGAATTCGGTGGTGCCGGGCGTGGCGAACGACACCAGGGCAGCCGCCGACATCAGCGAGAGCATGGCGACCGGGCCGGTGTGAAGCTGACTCGAAGAGCCCCACAGGGAGGCCACGATCACCGGCACGAAGGCGGCGTAAAGCCCGTAAACCACGGGCAGACCGGCGAGCTGGGCGTAGGCCATGCTTTGGGGGACGAGGACGAGGGCCACGGTAATACCCGCAACCAAGTCGGCCCGGAGCGTCGCACGTGACATGGGGAACCAGCGCAGGAAGGGGAAGAGCGCATTGACAAACGGCTTACTCATTTCAAAATCCTATGCCGATACTCTGGCACCATTGCCGTTAGACGTCTGGGTTGCGATCGCTGTGATTTCCCGCAGCCGCTCCGTCTAATTAACCGAAATAGTATGCCTCCGGCCAGGCAATACCGCTAATCGAAACTTCATATAGCAAGCATTGACGAGGGTCTATGAGGTGCCTTGCCCAGCGTCGCCACCAGCCTGGATTCGCCGCGCTCTGACGCCGAGCTGGGCCGAAAAACGGGCCATGGTTCCGCTGAACGCAAGTTACTAACCCGAACCCTGGATAGGCGAGATTCAGCTTGCCTGTGCGCGTTCACGGCAAGGCACTGACACGCCGCTGTAGCAACTCCTACAGCAAGTGGCGGTAACGCCGTCCGTGGGCGCGCACAGGCAAGCCCGTAGGGAGCCCCACGGATGGCCCGGCTCTGCGTTGCGACTCTTGGCAAGGGTCGCACCATTGCCTGCGAGTCGCGCCTTGATCCGAACCATCCGTGGGGCTCTGAATGTCGCCTATCCAGGGTTCGGGTTAGTACAAGGGTCCCAGTAGGCTTTTCGGCAGCCATCTACGAGCACGGGCGCCGGCATCCGGCGCTGTAGCCTGCCGTTTCCAGCCCGTGGGGCGCCCTGATGCAGGGTTGGGTCTCCCCGGACGGCCGGCTGACAAGCTCTGGCGATTCTCGTGCAGCCTGCAACCCGGAAATCGAGCGCCGCCGGAAGCGAAGAGACGCCCCGGCCAGACCCGACCAGGCCAGCGCATAGTTCTGACCGCCGCAGCCGCGTTGTTCGCGGTGATCCAGCTGGATCGGCGAATCAGCGAAATTCTCGGTGAACTGAGGTCAGCACTTGGGATCTATCGGTTCCCTGGGAGTCTCGCGTCCCACCTGCGAGCGGATATTCTGGCCTAGGGTGCAGGTGCCTGCGGCGAATTGTGATAAAACTGGCCTATGACCAGCGACATTCTGCACCGGGATAGTGCCTTTTCCTATCTCTGTAACGCCTGCGGACGATGCTGTTTTAATAAACGCATCCAGACCAACCCTTATGAGGTGCTTCGACTGGCCCGCAAACTTGGCATGTCGACCAGTGAGTTCATGCAAGGCTACTTGGTATCGGAAGGCCCCTATTTGCAGATCACGCGGGAGGGGGCTTGTATCTTTCTCGACGGCAAGCGTTGCACGGTTCACGGTGACCAGCCTTTGGCTTGCCGCACCTATCCCTTGGGTCGCTGGGTCAGCGGCGATGGGGAGGAGACTTTCCGAACGCTCAAGCCCCATCCCCAAACGGAAGGGGTTTATGGTCGGGAGGGCACGGTGGAGCGGTTTCTCAAACAACAGGGAGCGGCGCCCTATATAGCCGCTGCGGACCGCTACCAAGAACTTTTTTACCGCCTGTTCGATGTATTGCAAAGGCTATTGTCGACAGAGACCGACCTGGCAGGTAGGGCCGAAAAGGCCATGTTCGCCCGGGATGCGGCCGACAGGCCGGCCTTTACGGAATGGCTTGATGTGGATGTCGCGGTGGAGCGATACTGTACTCAGCATGAAGTTGCGTTCCCGCGTGATATTCGGGGAATGATGAACCTTCATATCCAGTCCATCGACGAATGGATAGACGGGTCAACAGGAGACGCACCATGAGCAAGCAGCCATTAGACCACCAACATGCACTGCGCCTGGCGGTCGCCGCGGCGACCTTGGGTATGAGCATGGGTATTCAACCCAGCGAAACGCTTGCCACACCTTCACAGGTAGAGCCCAACCCGAATGAAACCGCGACAGAAACACCTGAGCCGATACGGCTGGCTGGTGTCTTTGCCAAATATGACGGGGTTGACGGCGAATCAGCCAAGGCCGTTCAGAAACCGGGTGCTGAATTCCACAAAGTGGAACCAGCCGCGGCAGGGTATCCCAGCGCGGCGTATCCAAAAGTGGAGCAACCCGCGGCAGGACGTCCGGGCGCGGCGTATCCGAAAGTGGAGACGCCCGGGGCTACCATACCGAGGTAGGAACCGCCAGCAATAGGAAAGAAAACCAAACCGCTCCAAGCAGTCTTTCGCGCGAAGCGAAGCGCAGGGAACACAAATCGCCGAGGTCGCGCTGAGGACAGCGCATTGCGGTAGATTGGCTGGTTGGGCGGATTCAAATCTAGCAGCAAGAGAAGCAGCGCAGACTCTTGTCCAAGCGCCGACGCGCAAAACGGCCTGCCGGCGGTTCCGTGAAGACGGCTTTACTCTAATTCGCGTCAGTAAATCAGGGCTTCCTCGATCTTAGCAGAGGGAGCTGGGGCACTGGCCCTGCAAGGAGTGCAAGCTATCGTGAGCCTATCCGAGATCGGAATCCGCTACGGCGGTTGCGCCGAAAGACCATGACCAATCGAGCCGGTTCGCCCACGGATGGCATATCTCTTCGCTCGATCTCCGACGGGTTGGCGGCAGATGAGTTCGAGTTTTATTACCAACCGATCGTCTCTCTGGTAACGGGCAGGCTGGAGAGGGCAGAGGCATTACTCCGCTGGTCGAGGCCGGACCGAGAAACCATTCTTCCGGACGCCTTCATACCTTTCGCCGAAGCGAAGGGCTTTATCTCCAATATCACGTCCCGGATGGTCCCAAAGCTGGCGGCCGACCTCACGATCATTTCCGACATCGATCCCTCGTTGAGCGTGTCGTTCAATACCTCCGCCCAAGATTTCGAAACGTCGGGCCTTTCGGGCATTATCCGAGAAAGCGTGGACCGCAACCTGCTGGACTCTCACAGGCTGGTGGCTGAGCTCACCGAGCCCACGGTCCTGCGGGACGACGCAAAGATCCACGCCAACATCACGAAACTCGTGGACGCCGGTGTCGCCCTGGCGATGGACGATTATGGGACCGGGTATTCCACCATCAGCACCCTGAGCCGGTGGCCGTTTTCCATTCTCAAACTCGATCGCAGCCTGGTCTCTGGCCTGGCCACGTCGGCGAAGTGCGTACGAATCGTGGAGGCCAGTATCCGTATGGCCCACCAGATGGACCTGGATATCGTTGCCGAAGGCATCGAATCGATGCTGATCTACGAGTTCCTTCTGCGCTCGGGCTGCCACTACGCCCAAGGTTTCTGGATCGGCGAACCCGTGCCCTTGGACGAATTTCTACGTTTCCTGCAACAACAACCTCGTTGGTCCGGCATGCCGTCCGGGCTTTTGCACATGGCCCAGCTGGACCACGTGCACTGGCGCAAGTCTTTGATCGAAGTGATTTCCGCGATCACTTTCCGCGAATGTGATTCGGAGGGGGGCGATATTCTGCGCGTCCCGGAAATGGACCATCATGCTTGCGCCCTGGGGAAATGGTATTACGGAGCTGGGCAGCAATTTGTGGGCAACGAAACCTTCGATCGGCTCGAAGCGGCACACGACCGGTTTCACGACATGGGGCGGAAACTCTACGAAATGGCCTCGAACCAGGGAAGCCGCTTGCAGATCATGGAGTTGATGCGCGAGCATACCCAGGTCTCTCTGGAGGTGCTCTCGCTGCTGCAAGAGCTGGAAAACACCGCCCTGATGGAACCTGGATATCCCAACGTCTTCGGCAAGCGCTAAACCGCCAGAAAAGCTTGTTTATCACTCGCCCGCCTCAGACGTAAACCCGGCTTTTTCCGCAAGGCATCCTGCACCGGCCGGGAAATGCCAGACATCAAGATTTCCTGATGTTCTGGTTAGTCCGACCTGACCGAAAACCTTATTTTTCTGCTGCGATTATCGAGATTTCGACCAACAACATATCCCTTGCCATGCTGGCCTCGACGCAGGCGCGTGCAGGCGCATGCCCTTCCGGGACCCAGTCGTCCCATACCTCGTTCATATCATGGAAGTACTTCATATCCTTGATATAAATGGTAGCGGAGAGGATGTGCTCCCGATCGCTGCCGGCCTGCTCTAACAAATCATCGACCTTTTCCAACATGCTGGAGGTCTGGGCCCTTATGCCCTGGGTGGCGTCTTTGCATACCTGACCACACAGGTAAATGGTGCCATTGTGCTTAACGATTCGACTCATGCGTCGCTTGGTTTCGAAACGTTCAATCATCCGGATCAGCCTCGTTTGTCGCCGCGGACGCTTGCGAATGCCGCCCGGGAAAGGCCAAAACCCGCATTTCGGGCTGTTTCCAGAGCGGCTTTCGAAAACGCGGTTTCCAAAAGCGGTCATTTTCAACCGCTGGGGGCAAATGGACAAGGGTGGTGTTCTTTGGCCAGACTGGCATTTCCTGACCGATAGGGGCGGAACCGCCGCTGGCGGAAACGACCAACCCAGCGACCGATTCCGCATTCGGGCCACCGCCAAGCTTCCCGGGCTGGACTACATCGACGACCGGCAGGAACCCGCCTCAGGCCGAAGAGGCGCCGGAAAACCCCAAATCTTGTATCGGCGCGGAATCTTCGTCTCAACGAGAGCGGACCTCAAAAATTCGAAAAAGTGAATGTTCGAAG
>CBDUCL010000021.1:0-22741 GCA_965365625.1 uncultured Chromatiales bacterium
GTATTGGCCGCAGTTTGATAATCTGTGAGACCAACCAGTTCCACATCGATAAATCCGGCCCTAGTCAACATCGATACGAAAGCATTGGGTTCCAGAGTACCGGATACGCAATCGGCCCAGGATTCTTTACTACTACAGCAGGCAGATTCTTCGGTTGATGGTTTGCGCACCATGTCGGCTATCTGTAGACGACCTCCAGGACGCAGCACCCGATACGCTTCCGCCAGCACGGTATCCTTGTCCTCAGCAAGATTGATCGCGCCATTGGAGATAATTGCATCAGCAGAGCAATCTGGCAGTGGCAGTTCCGTCATTTCCGCTTCTTGAAATACCACCTGTGGTAGTCCTGATGCATCTGCATTTTCACTGGCCTTTGTAATCATCGCAGGGGTGCAGTCTATGCCGATAACCTTTCCCTCTTTCCCGACCAGTATTGCAGCGATACAGGCATCCGCGCCCGCACCACAACCCATATCGATAACAGTTTCTCCGGCGTGGATCGGCCCCAGGCTAAATGGATTACCAACGGCGGCGGCTGACTCCCAGACAATATCCGGTAAGCGACCCAGCCACTCCTCGGGGTAGCCCAACCTGCGGGCATTCTCCTTACCTTTCCCCCAGTTAAAATCCTTTTCCGGGTGCTGTGCCAGCTCGGTATAAAGCATACGAACCTGTTCTAGCGTATGCTCAACCGAGCAATTTTTCTCGAATTGACTCATGGATGGCCCTATTTAGGCTTTATTGCCTCAATGTGGGCAGACACTACATAGTCTTCCATTCCGCTGCCTGGTACCCAGTCACGGATGAACTCGCGTGATTCATCTTTTGGAGTGATGCGGATTTCGGTAAAGTTGGCTTGCTCAAGCATTACCTGCAATTCATCAACAAGGGCGGCACCCGCAACACAACAAGCATGAAGGTGGGGGTCGTTTTTTGCATCATCAGGCAATTTGGCTGTCGCCACCACGTCGGAAATGGCTAATCGGCCACCAGGTCTGAGGACTCTATTAGCCTCTCGAAATACTTGAGCTTTGTCGGGCGAGAGGTTAACCACACAGTTAGAGATGATTATATCCACGGTGCTGTCGGCGACTGGCAAGTGCTCGATTTCTCCAAGGCGAAATTCCACGTTACTGTATCCAACTGCTTCGGCATTAGTCCTTGCCTTGCTCACCATGGCGGGTGTCATATCTACACCGATCACAAGACCATGCTCTCCCACCTCGCGTGCAGCCAGAAAGGCATCAAAGCCGCCACCACTGCCTAAATCCAGCACCACCTCACCAGCCTGCAAACTAGCGATGGCGCGTGGGTTGCCGCAGCCTAGACCCATATCTGCGCCACCCGGAATATTGTTGAGATCATCCTCTGAATAGCCAAGGCGCGTAGAATGTACCGCATTGATGTCAGCTGATACCGCACAGCAACTGGTCTTCACGCCGCAGCACTCGTTGGATTCGCTGGCATCGCTGGCTTCTGCAACCCTAGCGTAGGTATCACGCACTGACTGTCGAATTCTATCTGCCTGTTTTTGGCTCATCTTCTCTCCAAATCGGTACGACAATATTCCGCCAAGTTAATTGCCTAAACAAGGTACCCTAATCGAGGAATGCTCGTCATCTACATTTGGTCGATGGTTGCCGATCTACATCGGGCTCCTGAGCTTTCGAGTTCAGCACCTTCCTGGCGTCCTGGATGGAATGTTGTACGACCGGTTGGGGTCGTGACCTGCCTGTTGCTAGCCGGGGAGCCAGTGACCGGAATCAGCATGCTTCTGCCACTGGACACCACTGCTGCAGTCAGCAGCGGGCGGAATGGGCGCCACTGATCCTGCCGAGAGATCGTAACTCCGCAAACAGGGACGAACAAAAAACCGCTGGGATATATTTCCGGGGGATACTACAGAAAAACCGGTTGAGCGATTCGGCTCAGCGCCCAGCCACTCCCCCACCGCTCACCCGCAGACCTCCGCGACCACGCAGCGCAGAACTCCATAGTCATAGGCCTGGCCCAGGGCCTCGTAGAGGGGTTTCAGGGCAGCCTGTTCGCAGGTTGCGAGTTGCTCGATGGCCTCGGAAATGCGCTGGTATTCGTCGTCCTCCAGGTTCAACACCTGACGGGCCGACAGCAGGCCGGTTTCGATGGCCTCCGCCAAGTGGGCGTAGACGGTGCTCAATTGCAGATCCCGGCTGCGGGCGATGGTTTGCGGGTCCGCGCCCTGCTGATGGAGGTATAGGGTCTCATTGACGGTGTCGCTGAAGCCATGGTCCAACAGCTCGGGCCGCGGGTGCCTGGCGATCTCTTCGAGAAAGTCCGGGCCGAAACGGGCCAGCTTGCCCTCGCCCACCCCGCTGATGCCCAGCAATTGCTCCGGCGTGCTGGGACGCAGGCGGGCCATTTCCTGCAGGCTGGCATCGTGGAAAATGACATAGGGCGGCACCCCGCGCTCCTGGGCCAGGCGCAAGCGAAGCTCGCGCAGGGCCTCGAACAGCGGCTGGTCGAAGACGCGTAGGGTTTGCGCAGTCTTGCGCCTCGCCTGGCGCTCGGCCTTGACCGGTTTGCGCTGGCGGCGCAGCTGCAGGCGCTGTTCGCCGCGCAGCAAGGGCCGGCACTTGGGGCTCAGGCGCAGCGCGCCATAGCCCTCGGCATCGGTGTCCAGATAGCCCTGGGCCAATAGCTGGCGGAATACCCCGCGCCATTCCGGGGCACTGAGATCGCTGCCGATTCCGAAGGTGCTGATTTGGTCGTGGCCGTTGCGGCGGATGCGCTCGTCGTCCTTGCCGGTCAGAATATCGATCAGATAGTTGACGCCGAAACGCTGCCCGCTGCGGTATACGCACGACAGGGCCTTTTGAGCCGCCTCGGTGGCATCCCAAGTCTCCGGCGGCTGCAGACAATTGTCGCAATTGCCGCAGGGTTCGGCCAAGCGCTCGCCGAAGTACGCAAGCAAGGCTTGGCGGCGACAGCTGGTGAGCTCGCACAGACCAAGCATGGCGTCGAGCTTCTGCTGGGCAACCCGCTTGTAGAGGTCCTCGGCGTCGCTGTCCTGGAGCATCTGGCGCAGGGTGATCACGTCCTGCAGGCCATAGGCCATCCAGGCATTGGCGGGCTCGCCATCACGCCCGGCGCGGCCGGTTTCCTGGTAGTAGGCTTCGATACTTTTCGGCAGGTTGAGGTGGGCCACGAAGCGCACGTCCGGCTTGTCGATGCCCATTCCGAAGGCGATGGTGGCAACAATGATCAGCCCGTCTTCGCGCAAGAAGCGCTCCTGGTGGCGCTGGCGCAGTTGGTCCGGCAGGCCGGCGTGATAGGGCAAGGCCTCGCGGCCCTTGGCACTGAGCCAGCCGGCGACCTGTTCCACCTTCTTGCGCGACAGACAGTAGACGATGCCCGCATCTTCCGGGTGCTCGCGCTCGAGAAAGCGCCATAGCTGGTCGCGGGCATTCTGGCCCTCGGCAATGGCGTAGCGAATGTTCGGGCGGTCGAAACTGTTGACGAAAATCTCAGCCCGCTCCAGGTCGAGCTGCTGGATGATCTCGCCGCGGGTGCGCTGGTCGGCGGTGGCGGTGAGAGCGATCCGCGGCACCTGGGGGAAGCGCTGGTGCAGCACCGACAGTTGCTGATAATCGCGGCGGAAGTCATGCCCCCACTGGGATACGCAATGGGCCTCGTCGATGGCGAACAGGGCGATTCGTGTCCGTTCCAGCAAACCGAGCATTCGCTCGGTCAGCAAGCGCTCGGGGGCCACGTAGAGCAGGTCGAGCCCGTCGTTCAGCAGGGCCGCTTCGATCTCGCGCTGGTCCTGCCAGCTCTGGGTGGAGTTGAGAAAGGCGGCGCGGAAGCCGAGTTGGCGCAGGGCGTCAACCTGATCCTGCATCAGGGCGATCAGCGGCGAAACCACGACGCCGGCCCCGGGGCGCACCATGGCGGGGATCTGGTAGCATAAGGATTTGCCGCCGCCGGTGGGCATCAGGGTCAGGGCGTCCCGGCCCGCCAACAGGGCGCTGATAATCTGCTCCTGCTTGTGGCGGAACGCCTGGTAACCGAACACCCGAAGCAGGATCTCCTGGGCCCGCGCCATCAGCGCCTCGGCGGGCTGGGGCCGCTCAAGGTGCGGCGGAGCCTGGGGTTCCGGTTCCCAAGGCGGGACGGCGCCGGAATCCCACTCGGCCGACGACCAGGCTTGGTCCGGGTCCGTCCCCGTTCCGCTGCCGTCAGTCAACGGTGCCCTCCCCCAGGCCCCAGCCACTTTGGTTCAATGCGCCCAGCCGATACGCCATGATGCTCCCGCCCCAACCTCTATGCGGCACTCTAACACAACCGAGCCCCAGCAAAATGGTCTGAAAAGGTTGCCGCAGTTATCACCAAATGCTCCGGATCCAAAAGAGCAATGAAGTGTAACCAACTGTCAGTTAATCGCTTTTATGCACATCTTCAATAAACCGCTAAACAGCTCCACCAACCCTGGAGCATGCCGATTACGGAGCCCTTAAGAAAACACTTATATAACTGAATTAAATAGAAAATTTCTACCCTGCGCAAAACCTGCACAATCCGAAGCGAGGTCAGCAAACAAGCGGACTGAGAGCCCCTTTCCGCAACTTCTGCACAAACTTATCCACAGGCTCTGTGGAAAACCCGTGCGGCGTCGGATCGGCTAGCCCAAACGCCGCCAGACCAAAATCCGGTTGTTCACCGGCATCGGATAATCGGCGTGAAAAACCAGGCCGACAGCGGCCGCCTCCCGATCCAAATCCTCGAAGTTGCGGATGCCGCTGTCCGGATCGCGCGCCTTCAGCCAAAGGTCGAAACTGGCGTTGCTGTCGCTGGTGTAACGGCCGCCGAAGTTGAAAGGGCCGTATACCGCCAGCAGCCCGCCGGGCTCCAGCAGCCGAGCGCAGTTGCGGAGGCAGCCGCAGACCTGGGGCCAGCTCATGATGTGGAAGGTATTGGCGCTGAAGATGGCATCCACGGGGTCGAGCGGCCAACTCGGGTCGGAAGCGTCCAAAGCCAGCGGAAGCTCCAGGTTAGGCAGGCCGGCCTCTTCCCGCCACAGGCGAATGCCGGGCAATTGCTCCGGCAGGTCGCTGGGCAACCAGCGCAGGTGCGGCAGGCTAGCGGCGAAATAGACTGCGTGCTGGCCTGTGCCGGATCCTACCTCGAGCACCCGGCGGCGATCGGCGAACAGGTCTCGCAGCAGGGCCAGAATCGGCCCCCGGTTCTGCTCGGCGGACTCGGCAAAGGGCTTGACCGTGCGCGGAATCAGCATTGGCGGTACGGGGAGCGGGCACCCAGGTCGGCCATGTACTCCTCGACGAACTCGCTCTCCTGGCGGGTATGGCGATCGATGGCGGCGTGGAACTCGGGATGGGCCAGCCAGTGGCAGGACCAAGTCGGGGTGGGCAAAAAGCCCCGGCTGATCTTGAATTCCCCTTGCGCCCCGGGCTCGAAGCGCTCCAGGCCATGGGCCAGGCAGTATTCCAGCCCCTGGTAATAGCAGGCCTCGAAATGCAGCCCGTCGACTCGCTCGATGGCGCCCCAGTGGCGACCGTAAAGCGCCCGCTCGCTGCGCAGCATCAGGGCGCCAGCGATATAGCCACTGCCCCGGCGCGCCAGCACCACCAGCACCCGGGAACCCAGACTTTGACCGATGGCGCGGAAGAAATCCTGGCTCAGGGTCGGAATGCCGCTCTTACGCGAAAAGGTGGCGCAATAGAAGTCATAGAAACGGGCCCAGAGGCGGTCGTCCATTTCCTGGCCCGAGCGCAGTTCCAGATCCACCCCGGCATCGCGCACCAGACGCCGCTCGCGGCGTATGTTCTTGCGCTTCTTGGCCGACAGGGAGCCGAGAAATTCGTCGAAATCGGCCCAGCCACGGTTATGCCAATGAAATTGGTAACCGGTGCGCTCGAACAGCCCGGCACGCCGCAGTCGCCGGCGGTCCTCCTCGTTTACAAACAACCAGTGCAGTGACGACACCCCGGACTCCCGGGCCTGCACCAGGGCCGCCGAGACCAGGGCATCGGCCGCCGCCTCGCCGGCGGCCCCGGGAGCGCTCAAGATGCGCTGGCCACTGGCGGGAGTGTAGGGGACCGCCACTACCTCCTTCGGGTAGTAGGGCAGGCCGTGACGCTGGTAGGCGTCGGCCCAGGCCCAGTCGAATACCAGCTCACCGTACGAGTTATTCTTGAGGTAGCGGGGCACCGCCGCCAGCAGCACGCCGTCGGCATAGGCCAGCAGGTGGCGCGGCCACCAGCCGAAGCGTTCGCCCAGGCAACCGTGGCGTTCCAATGCCGCCAGAAACTGGTGGGATACGAACGGGTCGTCGTCCCGGACCAGGGCGTTCCAGGCTACGGGGTCGACCGCATCGAGGGATTCGGCAACACGGATCTCCATACTGCGATTCTACCGGCTCTGCGGGCCCCGGTAATGGCGAAAACCTGCTCAGATTGTCCGGTTGGCGGTTTTCGCCGACCCGCCCCTGAATCCCCGGCTTGCCGCGGCACCCGGCGTTGTGCTCTTATGAGTAAGAAGCCAAGCCACCGCGCCGGGCGGTGCGACTCAGCAGCAACGGCGAGGGCTTCCGAAACCTCCGGCGATGGTTTGCGAGCTGATAGAATGGGTCAGGCGGAACGTGCATCGGCAACGGCCTCGGCATGTTTTCGGGCCCCGGTTGTCGCCACCGCTTTCATCGAAGGATTATGCTCGCCTGACCCGAGGCTGGGAGGATCGGTTGGGGGGCGAGAAGCGCCAGCCTGCGGTCGAGGGCCAGATTGCCCGCTTTTGCGCGAATCGGGACTGCCCCCGGCCCGCGCTAGCACCGCCAGAGGATTGCCGAGACCATGAAGCACCCAATTCCGAGCCCGCCCCAAACAACTTCCGCCCCGAGGCCAACCAGCAGGCGCTGGACCGCTTTTTCGAGCACCCTGTGGCTGTTTGCGGTATCCGGCATCGCTGCGGCGGCCGACAGCATGCCCGAGCAGCTACAGGAATTGGCGGACCGCCACCGCTTCGAAATCACCGGTTTCGAGCAATTGGCCAGCACGCCTGCCCGCAACACCTCGGGCAGCCTGCGAGACCAGATCCGCCTGCTGCTGGAGAACTACAACTATATCCTGATCGGCACCCCCGAAGGCGGCATCGAGCGGATCATCGTGATGGGAGGCAAGCAGGCTCTGCCGGAGGCCCCACCCGAGCCTGCAGGCTCCGACCGAGCCAAGGCCGACGACAACGCTGAAGAGACGGTGCTTGAGACCCGCCGCCAGGGCCTCCACCACTTGGTCGACGCGGTATTGGTGGGCCCGTCTGGGGGCAAGTTGAACCTGCCCCTGACCATCGATACTGGGGCCAGCTTCGTGGTGTTGCCCCGCTCCGCCGCCGAGCAGTTGGGGTTCGACGTCGACGAACTCGAAAAGCGTCAGGTAAAGACCGCCAACGGCAGTGCCGAAGCAGCCGTCGGCAGCCTGCCTCAGGTCCTTCTCGGGGATGCCTCGGTGGAAGGGGCGCAGGTAGCCTTCATCGAGGACGAGCAGCTTGGGGATAGCGCTCTGCTCGGCATGAGCGTACTTGGGCGCTTCTACATCACGCTGGACGACAAGAACAACCAACTTACCCTGCGCAGCAAGTAAAGGCGAACGCTGGGCCGAGACCAGCGCGCCGACCGAGCGCTTGGCCCTGCGCAGCGGTCTCGAAAAGTTTTAATATTGACGATCGACAATAAAGGTTTTGGCCCTCAGACAGCCATGGCCGTGGAACCAGCCGAAGCGGGAGCAACCAGATGTACCAAGGCGACTACGATCCGGAAACCACCAACACCTGCCAGGCGGTGGTCGAGAGCAACCAGCGCATCAGCCCTGAGTCAACCGACGAGGTACGGCACCTGGAGTTGAGCATCGATGATCCGGCCTTTCGGTTCCTCGAAGGCCAGACTATCGGCGTGTTGGTAGAGGGCCCGCACCCGTTCGGCAACCCTTACCACCACCGGCGTTACTCCATCGCCAATGCCCGGTCGGCCCCGACCGAAGACGAGAGCGTGCGGGTCAGCCTGCTGGTGCGTCGTTGCTTTTCCATCGACGAGGTCAGCGGCGAACGCTACCCCGGCATCGCATCCAACTACCTGTGCGATACTCGCCCGGGCGACCACATAACCATCACCGGGCCCTACCGCAGCCCGTTCCGTATCCCCGCCGACACCAGCGCCAACCTGCTGATGATAGGCACCGGCACCGGCATCGCACCGTTCCGGGCCTTCGCACAGCGCATCTACCGCGCAAAGGGAGGCTGGAAGGGCAAGGTGCGGCTATTCTACGGCGCCCGCACCGGGATGGATCTCTATTATATGAACGACGTCAATGACGACATGACATTGTACTACGACGAGCCCACTTTCAAGGCCTTTCAGGCCCTGTCCGAACGCCCGCTGGCCGGCCCGGAACTGGGCCTCGAGCACAGTCTGAAGCAGAATGCCGCCGAGGCCTGGGAATTGATTCAAGATCCGGATACCTACGTTTTCCTCGCCGGCATCGGAAAGATCGCCCAGGCCCTGGACCGGGTCATGAGCCAGGTAGCAGGCAGCGAGACGGCCTGGCAACAAGCCCGGCAGCGCCTGATCGAGCGGGGCCGCTGGTCCGAACTGCTCTACTCCTAATTCCCAGGGCCCAGGGAACCGGGCCGTTGCATGCTCTTTTTAGAAGTGTTGCAAGCGACCAGCCTTGGCTCGTTGCTGCGCGACTTCGGATAGCGGTTGCCTAGAGCCTTTCCGTCTTCCCCCCTGCCTCAGCGGGCATCGGGGACCACCGATATTTATTTACCGGCTCTCGGTTCGACGCCAGCCCGGGGCTTTGTTCGATTCCAGCCAAAGCAGCGAGAATGGCTCGCCAGGGTCTTTCTCTTCTGTGGGAGCGGTTTTCAGCCGCGATCGACCTATAGCGGCCATCAATGCGTCGGATCGCGGCTACAAGCCGACCTCGTAGGGGCTTTACGAAGCCCCGGGGACGTATCCAGGCGACCTCCAATCTCGGAAGGGTGCAGGAACGAGACCAGGCTTGGACAGCAGAGTAATCAGTAACCCCTTTTACTCCCATCTCCCAGCGCTCAACGCACCCGAACAGGGCAAGTCGCCCCGCCCGCGCTGGCAGTTGGCAGGATCTACTTCTTCCCCCGGCGGGCGTTTTTCCTAGGAAGGCCCGTTTTTGCGGCCTCAGACAAGCCTCGAACGTATTAATTTCACAACAACCAAGATTTTTTCGGAGGATTTGTGTGGTGTATCACGCAAATTTACAGAAAAGCGACACTTTGGCTTGACGTTTTTATTACGCTAGGCAATACTTGACATTGAGCACACATGTATCGTAGTAGCAACACAGAGACCACCCGAGAGCCAATCCAATGAACGCCTCCATGAACAGTTACGTTTCTTATAAGTGGGATGACAAGACCAGCAGCGGATACCGCCTGCGCTACGACGAGAACTACCCCCTGCGCGGCCTGAACCGTCGCTATGTCCTCGAAGACTGGGAAAACCTGACCATCGTCGACGATTGGGGATGCAATACCGCAGAAGAGATGGTGAATCTGCTGGAGCGCATGTTCGATCTCGACGGCGAGCGTGAGCTGGCCAAGATCCGCGGCAAGTTCGAACAAACCACCGCGATCTGAAGCAACTTCTTGGGATCAGCGATTCCAGGATGCAACGGCCCCGGGGCCTCCGGGGCCGGTAGCGACCCGGTGATGGGGTCCGAGCCGGAGCGCGCGACTGTTCGAGGTTTGGTCTCATCCTGGCCCGATCAGCGGGGATCGCCGGCATACTTATGGCTCCGCTCCTCTTGCGCGGCCTGATCCTCGCTTAGACTGCGTCCCTGCTTGCGCTTCATGTCGAGGCGATACTGCTCGACCAAGCAAATCTGCTCCACCATTCGCGCCGTAGACTCGGCGGCCTGGCCGTCGAAGGCCACCCCCACCTCATAGCCTCCTCCCAACGCCGCACTCCAGGCAACCACGCCGTCGACATCGAGTGGCGGCTGGCAAACCGAAATGGTTATGTGGACCCGCGTGCCCGGTTCCAAACCATGGGCACCATGAAAGCACAAGCCGCCGAGGCTGACATTGCGCAGGCGCTCTCGGCGCCGGCCGTCTCGCCCCTGGAGACCGTATTCCAGAGGGATATCGGCTGGATGGCGGATAAATTTACGCATGTCTAGAGAGTCCTTTCGCGGCATGTTTTACACCGGAATTGTAGTCGGTTTATCGACTCGCAAGCGCCCAGATCGACCGCAGAACCTCCGCGCCGCTTCAAATGCCCGACTCTGGATACTCCATCGATCTTGAGTTCGACTGGCCACCCAAGGGCTCGCCACGTGCTTTTCCAAGCCCCAACCAGTAAAATTCTGGGTTTTGGTGCGGTCCGGTCGAAACCTGTCCCGTTTAGCCGGAAACCCGCGGCACTCGCTACCAACCAGGAACTCGGCCCCATGAGCAATCAAAGCAACAGTTTCAACGCCCAGGCCAGCCTTGACGTCGCTGGCAAGACCTACGAAATCTTCCGCCTCGACGCCATCCCCAACAGCGCCCGCCTGCCCTTCGCCACCAAGATCCTGCTGGAAAACCTGCTGCGGTGCGAGGACGGGATTACTGTCACCCGCGACGACATCCAGGCCCTGGCCGACTGGGACCCCCAGGCCGAGCCGAGCAAAGAGATTCAGTACCGCCCAGCCCGGGTGCTGATGCAGGACTTTACCGGGGTGCCCGCGGTGGTGGACCTGGCAGCCATGCGCGACGCCATGCAGCAACTGGGCGGCGACCCGGACAAGATCAATCCGCTGCAACCCGCGGAGCTGGTGATCGACCACTCGGTGCAGGTGGATAAATTCGGCTCGGACAGCGCCTTCGCCGACAACGCGGAGCTGGAGTATGCCCGCAACCAGGAACGCTATGCCTTTCTCAAGTGGGGACAAAAGGCGTTTTCCAACTTCAAGGTGGTACCGCCGGATACCGGCATCGTGCACCAGGTCAACGTCGAATACCTGGCTCGGGTGGTAATGGCACAGGAGAATGGCGGCGTGCTCCAGGCGTATCCGGACACCCTGGTGGGCACCGATTCCCATACCACCATGGTCAATGGCATGGGGGTGCTGGGCTGGGGCGTCGGCGGCATCGAGGCCGAGGCCTCCATGCTCGGCCAGCCGGTGTCCATGCTGATCCCCAAGGTGGTGGGCTTCAAGCTCACCGGCGAACTGCCGGAAGGAGCCACCGCTACCGACCTGGTGCTGACCATCGTCGAGCGCCTGCGCCAACACGGCGTGGTGGGCAAATTCGTCGAGTTCTACGGCGAGGGTGTCGCCAGCCTGCCCATGGGCGACCGCGCCACCATCGCCAATATGGCCCCCGAATACGGCGCCACCTGCGGCCTGTTTCCGATCGACGACGAGACCCTGGACTACCTGCGCCTGACCGGCCGCAGCGCCGACCAGGTATCCCTGGTGGAGGCCTATGCCAAGACCCAGGACATGTGGCGCGACGATAGCCGCGAGGCCGATTATTCCGAGACCCTGAGCCTGGATATGTCCAGCGTCGAGCCCAGCCTGGCCGGCCCCAAACGGCCCCAGGACCGGGTGCCCCTGAAGTCCGCCAAGGCCGACTTCCTGGCCGCCAAACAGGCCCTGCACGCCGAGCGCGGCATCCAGACCAAAGGCCCCGTCAAAGCGGTGATCGACGGCCAGGAATTCGAGCTGGACGACGGCGCGGTGGTAATCGCCGCCATTACCTCCTGCACCAACACCTCCAACCCTTCGGTGATGCTGGCCTCAGGCCTGGTGGCGAAGAAGGCCCGGGAGCGGGGCCTGACCACCAAGCCCTGGGTCAAGACCTCCCTCGGCCCAGGCTCCCGGGTGGTCACCGACTATCTGATCGGCGCCGGCCTGATGGAGCCGCTGAAAGAACTCGGCTTCCACGTCGTCGGTTACGGTTGCACCACCTGCATTGGCAATTCGGGCCCGCTGCCGTCGGCGGTCTCCAAGGCGATCGCCGACGGCGACCTATCGGTCACCGCGGTACTGTCCGGCAACCGCAACTTCGAGGGCCGGGTGCATGCTGAGGTGCGGATGAATTACCTGGCCTCGCCGCCCCTGGTGGTGGCCTATGCCCTGGCCGGGCGCATGGACATCGACCTCTACAACGAGCCTCTGGGCCAGGACGCGGGCGGCAACGACGTCTTCCTCAAGGATATCTGGCCCAGCCAGCATGAGATCGCTCAGGCGGTGGCCGCCAATGTCACCAACAAGCAGTACACCGAATCCTATCAGGACGTATTCGCCGGCGAGAGCCGCTGGCAGCAACTGGCCAGCCCCGAAGGCGAGCTGTTCGGCTGGGACGCAGATTCCACCTACATCGCCAACCCCCCCTACTTCACCGGCATGAGCAAGGAGGTAGAGACCGGCGGTGACCTGGACATCCGAGGCGCCCGCGCCCTCGCCCGCCTCGGCGACTCGGTGACCACCGACCACATCTCCCCGGCCGGCGCCATCAAGGCCGATTCCCCGGCCGGCAAGTACCTGCAGGAGCGCGGCGTTGCGCCCCAGGACTTCAACTCCTATGGCTCTCGCCGCGGCAACCATGAGGTGATGATGCGCGGCACCTTCGCCAATATCCGCCTGCGCAACCTGATGGCCCCGGGCACCGAAGGCGGGGTGACCATCCACCTGCCCTCCGGCGATCAGACCTCCATTTACGACGCGGCCATGCGCTACCAGGCCGACACCGTGCCGGCCATTGTCATCGCGGGCAAGGAGTACGGCTCCGGCTCGTCCCGGGACTGGGCCGCCAAGGGGCCACGGTTGCTCGGCGTCAAGGCCGTGATCGCCGAGAGCTACGAGCGCATCCACCGCACCAACCTGGTGTGCATGGGCGTGCTGCCGCTACAGTTCCCGGACGGCGAAAACGCCGACAGCCTGGGGTTGACCGGCCACGAGACCTTCGATATCACAGGCCTCGGTGACGGCAGCGCCAAACAGGTCCAGGTCAAGGCAACCAGCGCCGCCGGCTCGGTGAAGGAATTCACCGCCCGGGTCCGCATCGACACCCCCAACGAGGTCGAGTACTACCTCAACGGCGGCATTCTGCACTACGTGCTGCGTAAACTGGCGGCTTGAGCGTGGGACCGCCCCGCTTCGTCGGGGCGCAACCGCCGGCCAACCCGGACCGGATGCCAAGCGCCGGCCAACGGTGAAAGCGGCAAAGGCAGGGTTTCAGTTCCCGCTATCGGGTGGTTTCGGGTGATCGGCGTCCGCCGAGCGATCTTTGTCCGCTTCGTCGCCGCGCCTCCGCTTCAACTCGGCGATCAACTCGCGGTCCCGGCGGGCGAAATAGATGTCCTCCTCCGCCATTTCCTTCAACCGCATGGTTTCGCTGAAACCGGACACACTGGCACTCCATATTCGCCGCGGCGGCCAAAAATTCGCCGCCTTTTGTAATTAGACCGCGAGAATCGGGCCATCGCATTGACCTGAGCCACTTTTTTCACTGACGGCACCCTGCTTGATCATGCCTGCACCTCTACCCGCACCCGGCTCTGGCCGGCGCCCCGCTTCTCCACCAGAACCTGGGCGCCGATCCGCTCCACCATCGCCTGGACATGGGAGATGACCCCGACCTTGCGTCCCAGGGATTGCAGGGTGTCGAGGCTGGCCAGGGCGAGGTCCAGGGTGTCCTGATCGAGGCTGCCGAAGCCTTCGTCGATAAACAGAGACTCGACCTGGGTGCGGCTGGACGACAGGGAGGCGAGACCGAGAGCCAAGGCCAGGGACACCAGGAAGCTCTCGCCGCCGGACAGACTATGCACGCTGCGCACCTCGTCGCCCATATCGGTGTCGATGACCTGCAGTTCCAGGTCGCTCCCGGGCACCCGTTGCAGGCGGTAACGCCGGGCCAGATCCTGCAGGTGCAGGTTGGCGTGGACCAACAGGGAGTCGAGGGTCAGGCCCTGCGCGAATCCGCGAAATTTCTTGCCGTCGGCGGAGCCGATCAGCTCCTTGAGACCGCCCCAGAGTTCCCACTCGCGGCGCTGGGTCTCCAAGTCCTCCAGCAACTGGCGTGAGCGTTTCCGGCGGGCATCATCCTGCTTGATCAGGGCCGTCTGCTCGGCCAGTTCATTGCGCTTGCGCTGCAGCTCGGACCCCGCGTCGGCCAGCGCGGTCTCGGCCTGCTCGCGACTGGCCTCGGGGGCATCCGCTGCATGCTGACTTTGGCGCCGCTCTGTGTCGCGGTGCAGGGTGCGGGCCCGCTCTAGGCTGAGTTGCAGATCCTGCAAGGCCTGGCGCTCGGTTCGGATCCAGGTTTGGTCCCGTTGCAGCAGCACCATCAGCTCCGCGGCCTCGAGGCCCTGGGCCTGCAGGGCTTGTTCGAACTCCAACTCGGCCTCGCTCTGGGTCTGGCGGCGGCGCTGATGTTCCTGTTCCCAGTGTTGGATCGCCTGTTGCGTCTTGGCCAGTGCCTGACGGCTGTCGTTGAGGCCAGCTGCGCATTGGTCTTTGAGCTGGCGGGCGTCGTTCAGGGCCTGTTCCAGGGAGTGCTCGACCTGGTCGGCGGGACGCCCATCCAGCAGTCGCCCCCGGTCCGTCTCTAGCTGTTGCAGCCGAGCCTGGGCTTGCTCGGTCAGACCGGTCTGCTCGCCCAGGCGCTCTGCGGCCTGCTTCCGGGCCTCGCCGGCCCCGGTCAAAGCGGGATCGATGATTTTCAGCTCGCCATCGGCCGCTTCCCTGCTGTCTTGTTGTTCCCGCCAGCTGCCGACCCAGGCTGCGCAGTCCCGGTGCAGGGCCTCGGGCTCGGCCTTCAAACGGGACCGCCAGTTCGGAATCTTGCCCAAAGGGTCGACCAGGGTTTCTGCCAGTTGGGCCAGCTGCTGGTCCAGCTTGCTGACCTGTTCCCGCTGGCTTGACAGACGTTCGACCAAAACCTGTTGCTCCCGCTCCAGTCGGTGCAACGCCTCGGCCTGTGTGCGTTCCTGGAGCTGCAGCTGTTCCAGATCCCGGCGGCGTTCCTTGATTTCGGTCTCCAGAGACAGGGCCTGGCGCTCGCTCTTGGCCAGCTCGCTCAGGCGCCGCTCTAGCTCGGCCAGGGCCTGGTCCAGGGTCGCCCCCAATTCCCCAGCCTGGGGCCTCGGACCGGGCCGTTGGGGCTCGGGCAGGGCCCGCCAGGCAATCTCGAGTTCCGCCAACCGGGCTTCGGCGGCGGCCAGCCGGGGCTGCAGCGAATTCTGTTCATTTTCCGCCTGGGCCTGACGCTGGCGTTGCGCGGCCCGGATAGCCAACTGAGCGTCACACTCTTCATGAAGCGCCTGGACCCGCTCCCGCTGGGCCTGGGTTTCCTCATCCAGCGGGGCCGGGTGTTGCTGCCAGGGGTGGGCTCGGGCCCCGCACACTGGGCAGGGCTCGCCGTCGCGCAACAGGGCACGCAACTCGCCAGTTTGACGGTTGCTGGCGGCCTGCAGCAGATCCAGGGCTCGGCGCGCCTCGATCAGGGCCGCCTGGCCTTGGGTGAGGGCCCGGTCAGCGTTGGCGGCCTGGTTGGCGGCATCCTTCCCTGTCCGGACCGCATCGGCCAGGGCTCGGCGGTCGCTGTCGGCTTGCTGTGCCAGCCCAGCGGCTTCACGCTGCAGGTCCCGGGCTCGACGCCAACTAGCCTGCTCGGCCTCCAGCCCGGTGCGCTGCTGTTGCAGCGCCTGCAGCGGCGATTCGCCGGCCCATTGCTCCAGCTGCTTGAGGTTGCGGGCCTGGCGCTCCAACTCGGCAGCGCGTTCGGTGCGGTGTTGTCGGGCCTGCTCGATGGCCGTGGCGGCCTCGGCCGCTTCCCGGCCCAGGCGCGCCTGTTGTTGATTGGCCTCCGTCCTCTCCCTGGCCAGCTTCCGGTAGCGGCCCAGCTCCGCCTCCCAGCGGCCCCATTCGGAGGCCATCAGCGCATAGGCATTGTGATCGCGGAGCCAGGCGTCGGCCTCGGTCAGGCGTTTGTGGGCCTGATCGCGGGCCCGGCGTAGGGTCTGTTCCCGGTCGCCCGCCTCCTGGGACTCGGTTTGGCGGGTTTTCAGGCGCTGGGTCTGTCGATCGAGGTCACGTTGCTGTTCCGCTAGTTGGATATCCAGCGCCCGCGCCTGCTGCAGCTCGGGACGCACCGCCCGGCGGGCGGTCTCGGCCCGGGTAAGGGCGGTCTCCGCCTGCGTCAGTTGCTGCTGCGCCAGTTGCGCCTGCCGTTGCCGCGCTTGCAGTTGCCGAGTCTGGGTGGAAAGTTGCTTGGCGGCTTCGCCCAGGTCGGCGCGGGCGCGCTCGATGGCGGCCACCAGGGGGCGCAGGGGCTGGGCCCTTTCACTGCGATCCAGGGCCTGGCGTCTCGGATCCGCCTGCTCCCAGGCGGTCAGGGCCGCGGCTTCTGCCTGGGCCGCGGCGGCCCGCTCCGCCTGCAGCTGCGATTGGCGCTGATGCCAATCGAGGATCCGTTGTTGCGCGGCGACCAGCCTCTCCTGACTGTGACAGGCCTTCTCCAGGTCGGCTCGGCGCTGCTCCAGGGCCTGGCGCTCGTTTTCGGCAAGAGGGGCCTGGTCCGCCAGCCGTTGTTGCAGCTGACGCAGGGCCTGTTCTTCGTCAACCGCCCGTTGGTGAGCGGCCTTGGACAGCCGGCTGTAGAGGCCGGTCCCCGTGATGCGCTCCAACAGCCCGGCACGGGCGTCTGCGTCGGCTTTGAGGAAGGCGGCAAAGTCCCCCTGCGCCAGCAGTACCGAGCGCCGGAATTGGTCGAAGCTGAGGCCAAGGCGGCGGCGGATGGCCTCCAGGGTCTCGGTCTTGGTGCCGCCCAGGAGGCGGCCGCTGGCCAAGTCGCTGAGGGCCATCTGCTGGGCCTGGATCCGGCCGCCGGGCCGGTTGCGGGCCCGCCGCACCTCCCAGCGGGCTCGATAGCGGCCGCGGTCGGCGCCCAGAAAGTCGACCTCGGCGTAGCCTGCACCGGCGCCCCGGCGCAGTATGGAGCGCGGATCGGTGCTGCGCAGGCGCAGGGCCTCGTCCTCATCGGCCCGGCCGACGGCGGTGCCGTGGCCGTCGGGCAGGCGCGGCATGCGGTCGAACAGGGCCAGGCAGAGGGCGTCGAGTATGCTGCTTTTGCCGGCGCCGGTGGCGCCGCTGATGACGAAAAGGCCGTAGCGGTCCAGAGGCGGCCGTTCGAAATCGAGCTCGAAGGGCTCGGCCAGGCTGGCCAGGTTGGCACCGCGGATGGCCAGGATGCGCATCAGTCCGCCTCCTGTACCGCTTCCAAAAGCTGGCGAAAGCGCGCCAGGAGTTCGGCCGACGGCTCGCCCTGGTGGCTGCGCCGCCAGCGGCTAAGGAATACCTGCTCCGGGTCCAGTTCCTGCAGGGTCTGCTCCGGCAGCTGGTCGCCCAGGCCGGCGCCGCTGCCCGCGTAACTGGTGGAGAGCTTGAGCAGGCGCAGGGGGCGGCCGGTGAGCAGTTCCTCGATCTGCTGGCGCAGGCCAGGCTCGGGGCGTTCCAGCAGCACCCGCGCCTCCAGGTAGGGGTGGCGCTCTGGAGGCAGGTCAGGATCCAGCGCCAGCTGTTCCAACTCGCGCCCCAGCTGTTCCAGGGGTGCCGGGCCGGCCTTGGGCAGGCGCAGGATATCTACGCTGCGCGGCACCGGCAGGGCTTCGACCTGAGGCGGGCAGCCCGGGTCCAGGTCGACCTGGAGCACCTGGTGGCGATATCCGGCCTCGTCCAGAGCCAAGGGGATAGGCGATCCGCTATAGCGGATCGGCGCCGGGCCCTTCACTTGCTGGGCCCGGTGCAGGTGGCCCAGGGCCACGTAATCCAGGTCCGCGGGAAAGATGGCGCTGGGCAGGGCGTGCTGATTGCCGCCCAGGATGCGGCGCTCGCTGAGTTCGGAGAGCTGGGTGCCGGCCAGGTAGCAATGGCCGGTGACCAGCATCCCCTGCCCTGCCTGGCGACGCTCGCGCAGGGCCTGGATCAGGCCCGCATAGAGGCGCTGGACACCGTCGATCAGGGGGTCTTCAACTGCCTCGCGGGGCAGCGGCAAGTCGGCGCTGCGCAGATAGGGCATGGCGCCGCACCAGGCGGCGGTCTCGCCTTTCGCATCCCGCAGCGGCAACAACAGGGCCTCCCAGTCTGGCTCGCTGTCGGCGCCCTTGGGCAGGCCGCCAATCATGTGTACCCCGAGGTTGCGCAGCAGTGGCGCCGGGGCCTGCAGCCGGGCCGGGGAGTCGTGGTTGCCACCGATCAGCACGACGTCCAGGTCCGGTCGGCGCCGGCGCGCATCCACTAGAAAACGATACAGCAGGGACTGGGCACTGGCCGGCGGATTGGCGGAGTCGAACAGGTCACCGCAGACGATCAGGGCATCTGCCCGCCGCTGCTCGAGCTGCTCGCCCAACCAAGTCAGAAAGCGGGCGTGCTCGTAGTCCCGGGGTACCCCGTGCAGGCTGTGGCCCAGATGCCAGTCGGCGCTATGGAACAGGCGCAGCACTACTCCTGTTCCAGCTCCGGCAGCCCCGGATTGGGATAGCGCTCCAGCAGCAGCTTGGGCACTTGGCCCTTGGCGGCCTGGTGCAGGGCGTCGGATTCCATGATGATCAGCACCAGCACCACAACCATCACCGGAAGCAGGCCGATGCCGCCGATCAGGGCATAGACCGCCACCTTCATCATCCCCAGATAGGTATGGGCGATCCAGCCGGAAACGCTGGCCAGGGCGAGGAAGCTCAACATCAGGATGAACAGCCGGCTGCGCTGGGCGCAAAGCTGCCAGTGGCACATGACGAACCAGGGGTCTCGGCTGCGGGCCTGACGCGCCCGCCAGAGGGTATAAACGAGGCTGGCCACGGAGATCACGGGGACCAGGGCCAAGGGTTGCCAGAAGCTGCCAGAGACTCCCAGCGCGGCGACAAACCAAAGGATGTGGTTGCCCACCAGGTTGGTGAGGAAGATCTCATGAGGGACCTTGGCCCGCTTGGCCTGCTCGGGGGGGATATCGAATTTCATATTGTCGCTTTCGGTTGGCGGCCGGGAGAAATTTCGCCTTGCCCGGTACAATAGCACCTGAATGCGTGGGTATACGCTGGTTCAATTGCGTGTCCCTTGCGAGGCAGGAGGCCCCGTTATTGTAAGCTGCCGCAGCGGCTGAAAACGAAAATTTTCGGAAACCGCGTTTTCGAAACCTGCGCCGGGGAAAATGCTATGGACGGCTTCTCTCCAGCACTTCCTTAGCTTCGAGAGGCCCCTGGTGGACCGCAAGATACTTCTCTGGATCGTTATCGGGACCCTGATCGCCCTGGCCCTGGCCCTGCTGCTGCCTGGCGGCCGAGCCCCGGAGCGCGAACCCCGCCTGCCCTGGCAGATCGAGACCCTGCCGGACGGCAGTACCCGCGTGTTTGGCCTCACGCTGGGCCAGAGCAGCCTGGCGGACGCCCGCCAGGCGCTGGGGGCGGACGGAGCGCTGACCCTGTTCCGCTCCCCCGAGGGGGAAATCTCGCTGGAGGCCTATTTCGAGCGCCTGTTCATCAGCGGCCTCAAGGCCAACCTGGTACTCAACCTGGAACTGGACCCGTTGGAGGCCCGAGCCCTGTACGAACGAGGCCAGCGGGTCAGCCAGCTCGGCAGCGGCACCCAGAAAGTGGAACTGGCGGCCCTGGACCAGGAAAGGATGGCGGCAGCACCGATCCGCCTTATTACCTACCTGCCGACTGCGGACCTGGAGCCGGAACTGCTGGGCCGATTGTTCGGGGAGCCAAGCCGACGCTTCACCGAGCCCGATTCCGGCATCGAGCACTGGTTGTATCCGGACAAGGGTCTGGACATCGCGATCAACCCCGAGGGCAAGGAAGTGTTCCAGTACATCGCCCCGGACCGCTTCCGCGAACTGGCGGCACCCCTCAACGACTAGCTCCGCCCGGTTTCTGGTCCCGGTCCGCGGCCTCCTGCTCCGCGTCCTGGGGGCCTGCCGGCGGGCTCAGGTCGTCGTCCATAAGAATACGGTGGGCATCGCCCTCCAGGTCTTCGAACTGGCCGCTTCGGGCAGCCCAGAACAGCACCCCCACCCCCACCAAGCCGAGCAGGATCATGCCCGGTATCAAGCCGTAGATTACGTCCATAGTCTGATCAAATCGCCTCTTGGGCCGGTCGAGGCCGGGATACGGGCCGACCCCCGACGTCTATAGGATGCAAAATAGGTTTCGATGCTTCGGTACAGCTCCGCCACCCAGGGGGGCCCCGCATCCACCGGCAGGGGCCCGGCCCGCGGGTCGGTGGGTGCAATGGCGACACCGATGTTGGCCTTGCCAACATCCCAGGCCAGAATAAACAACTCTTCAATACCAGGGTCCCCCATCGCCAGGCAGCCGATGGATACGGCCTTGCCGTGGATGAAGATATTGGAACCAGGCTGGTTCCGACCCTCGGCCGCCGCCTGCCTCGAATCAAAAGCGTTCGGGTAGTCGAGCTTCATCGACAGGTGATAGGCACTGTTCGGATTGAAACCGACGATACGATACAGGCCCTCCGGCACCTGGCGGTCGCCCTCGCGCAGCTTCGGACCGGCACGCCCGCTCAACGCCCGGATCGGGTAGGAGCGGATATAGCGCGGGCCGGCGTCGCCTTCGGCCCAGAGTTCCAGCCGGGCTTGGTCCTTGATCGCCAACAAGGTGACGGCATGCGGCGGATACGCCAAGCCCGCGCGCTCGAAATGGCGCGACAACCGGGACCGAGCGCTGGGGCCGTAGCGCTCGACCACCTGCTCCAGGGTGCGCTTGCCGACGATCTTCAGATAGACGGGTACCCAAAGGGAGCGCCCATAGAGATAGCCGGCGCTCAACGCCAATCCGAGCAGCACCGCCAAAGCGTAAACGAACTTCGCTGGCCGCATCTCAGCCACTCTTGAACAGGCGGCGTATGCGCGCCGCATTGCCGATCACCAACAGCGAACTGATCGGCATCGAAATCGCCGCCACCAGCGGCGTGATCAGGGCCGACATGGCGAGCGGAACCATCACAATATTATACAAGATCGAGATGCCGATATTCTGGTGGATGGTGCGCAGGGTGCGCCGAGACAGTTCGCCGGCTTGGCGCACCTTACCCAGTTCGGCGCTCATGAGCACGATATCGGCGCTGGCGATGGAGACATCGGTGCCCGATCCGAGGGCGATACCGACATCGGCCCGAACCAGGGCCGGGGCATCGTTGACGCCGTCCCCCACCATGGCCACCCGCCGTCCCTCCGCCTGCAACCTGGCGATGGCTCGGTCCTTTTCCTCCGGCAACACCTCGGCGATCACCTCCATGCCGCCGCCCAGGCGCTGGGCAATGGATTCGGCAGCGGCCCGGCGGTCGCCGCTGAGCAGGGTCAGGCGCATGCCCTGGGCCTTGAGATCGGCCACCAGCTCGGCGGCATCCGAGCGCAACGGGTCTTCGACACCGATCAGGGCCAATTCCCGGCCGTCAATGGCGTAGCGCAGGTAGCCCATTCCCTGGGCCTCGAGTTCGGCAGCAATGGGCTCTAGGGCCGGCTCCGGCCGTACTTGGTGGAGCGCCAACCAGGCGGCGGTACCGGCCAGCACCTCGCGCCCGCCAACCTGCCCCTTGATGCCGTAACCCGGGCGGTTCTCCAAGCCCTCGGCCGCCGGCAGCGGGCCCAGATCATAGGCCTGGGCCGCTTCCAGTATGGCGCTGGCCACCGGGTGCTCGGAATAACGCTCGATCGCCGCGAGATCGCGAAGCAGGGTCAATAGCTCCTCCGGCGGCCTACCCTGCTCGGCCCGCCAACCTCGACCGGCCGTATGCAAAACGGCCAGCGACATATGGCCCCGAGTCAGGGTCCCGGTCTTGTCGAGCACGAAGTCGCGGATGCCCGAAAGGGTCTCCAGAACCGCGCCGTTCTTGACCAGTATGCCGTGGCGGGCCCCGGCCCCCGAGGCTACCGCGATGGACATCGGGGTGGCGAGGCCGAAGGCGCAGGGACAGGTGATAATGAGCACCGAGGTGGCAGCCATCAGGGCCAGCTCGATACCGGTCTGCAACCACCAAAGGAAGGTCAGGGTCGCCAGCCCGAGGGTGACCGCGACGAACCAGGGCACCACCTGGTCCGCCACGCATTGGATCGGCGCCTTGCTGGCCTGGGCCTCTTCCACCAGGCGGATAATGCGCCCGAGGGCGGTATTGCGCAGCACACCGGTGACCTCCAGGCGCAGGATGCCGGGACCGTTGATGGTGCCGGCGGAGACGCCGTCCCCCACCGCCTTGAGCACCGGCTCGGACTCGCCGCTGAGCATCGCCTCGTCGACGCTGCTGGCGCCGTCGAGCACCCGGCCGTCCACCGGGATCTGGTCCCCGGGGCGCACCAGCACGATCTCGCCGGGTTTTACCGAGCGGATCGGCACGACCGCCTCCTCGCCGTCGCGCAGCACGCGCGCCACCCGCGGTTGCAGGTCGAGCAGGCGCTGGGTGGAAGCCACCGCCTGGCGCTTGGAGATGGCCTCCAGATAACGCCCGACCAGGATTACGAAGAGGAAGTTGACCACCGTATCGTAATACACCTCTCCCACCTGGGTGCCGCTCAGGGTGACATAGAGCGAGTACAGGTAGGTGATGCTGGCGCCGATGGCGATCGGCAAATCCATGCCTAGGTGCAGATTGCGCAGCCCGGACCAGGCGCCCTTGAAAAAGGGGTAACCGGAATAGGCGAGGGTGGGGGTGGCCAGGGCGAA